>JBBKXJ010000018.1:0-145664 GCA_037969395.1 Pseudomonadales bacterium | reverse complement strand
GCCTTTCGGACTTAGGGGTTCGTAGCGAGGCGAGTGGGAAATCGAGCACAGTTTTTCGCGATTTTGAGGCGCATAGTGGTGACTATGTAACGAGAAATCGCGGAAAAATGGGCCGATTTGCCGCCGCCGCAGTAGAATCATCCTAAGTTCGACAGGCTCCTGGATCAGCCTCAGATCGAAGTTCGGTTCTCGCCAGCCCAATTACCTCAATCGCAGACGTGATACTGAGACCGGCTACGATAGCCGCAACGATCAAGTCAGGCCAACGAGACGCACTGGCGAACACACCCGCTGCGGCAATCAGCACAGCAATATTCACAATGGCATCATTGCGGCTACAGAGCCAGACGGACCGCATATTACTGTCGCCACGGCGGAAACGGAACAGTAGCAGTGCGACGCTAAAGTTCACCAGCAACGCAAGTGACGCTACCACACTCATAGTGGTTGGGTCCGGCGTGCTGCCGACCAACGCCCGGTATACGGCGCTGCCCAGCACCCAAACACCAAATGCTGCCATCGTCGCACCCTTCAGCATGGAAGCAAGCGCTCGTGCAGATAGCGCCATACCAACGACGAAGAGACTGACCGCATAATTCGCGGCATCACCGAAGAAGTCCAGCGCGTCGGCCTGCAAAGCCATGGAATCGCCCAGGTGGCTGGCGACGATTTCCACCGCAAACATGGTCAGATTGGCGACCAGCGCAATCCAGAGAATGCGGCGAAATAACGGATCATGTGAACCGCTGTTGATCGCCGCGTCGGATGGGCAAGATGAACAACCAGCCATTAGTCACACCCCTCTATATCCAGCGCTTCGCTGACGTGTACTACCATATCCTCGATGACACAACGGATGTGTGCGTCCGCCTCGGAGTAAAATATCTGTTTGCCGCGCCGCTCGGCTCGCAAAACGCGGGCAGCCTTAAGCAAGCGAAGATGGTGGCTGACAAGAGAGGGTGACAGGTCCAGTCGGCTCGCGATATCGCTAACGCAAATCGAATCATCAAGGCAAGTCAATATGATGCTAAGGCGCGTTGGGTCACCCATGAGACGGAATAAATCGGCCAGCTGTACAACAGTACTTTCAGATGCCCGGCTAACCATTTGTTTTGTTGTTTGAGCGCGACTCTTCATAACACTACACTTGAACAGATGTTCATATGTTTGCAAATAAAAGCCTCGGTGTCAAATGTTTTTTACCTGATCGTCGACCTGGCCGGAGGTCACCGGGCTTACTTCGCATTGATTTAACAACGACAAACCTAAGCTTGTTCGGACTAACTGCTGCGCCTACTCGCTGCCAAGCGTTGTCAGCTTGAAATTGTGCAGCGCGCACGCTGAGACATTTCTGCGGTTTCTATTTAACTAACCAGCGATAAGACCTCAGGCTGATCGAGGATTACCTTGGCTATCGAGACCCCAAACACACGGTTAGCTATACCAGGGTGGCCGACGTAATTTGAAGAACTCGCCAAACGAGTAAATACCTGCATATTTTGCTTACTTCTTAATCAGCCTATGGCATACTTTTCGACTCGGTAAAATGTTATATTTTCACAGACGAGAGTGAAGCGTATGCTCACCGAGAACATATTGTGCTAACCAAAAAGGAAATAGCTATGCAAAGTGACTTCAGAAATAAAGCGAAAACACTATCCGTATCCGCATCAGTGTTGCTCTTGGCTGCAGGCTTGACGGCGCCGGTCAACATGGCCTTTAGTCAGAATGCCGAATCGAGCCAGGGTCAGGAACAGGCCAGCGTCGCGCACGACGAGGCAACAGTCCAGAAGGAAAAAGTTCAAAAAGAAAAAGCGGCAACCGCCAAACAGGCGGACCAGCTTGTTGCAGACAAAGCGCAATTAGTAGAAGAAAAAGCGGCGCTGGCGGAAGCAGAAGCCAAACTCGAACAAGCACAAGCAGAGCCCGATAAACAACCGGCATCCGCCGAACAAAAAATGCTGGCAGAAAAGCGCAAAGCGCTGGCAAGCAAACAGGCTGAAGCCGAAACGGCGGCGGCTTCGCTCGCTGAAGAAGAGGCAAATCTTGCCAAAGCTAAAAGCGCTATTGAGCAGGAAAAAGCAGCGCTTGCCAAGCTAAACGCCGAAATTGCCCAGCTGGAAGCCAGCGCCGAACCGGCAATGCCTGCCGATAAAGAAACTAAACAGCTGGCCGAAGAAAAAGCCAAAACAGCCACGGAAGCCGCAGATGTCGCTGCAGAGAAGGCAGAAATAGCCAAACAGCAAGAAGAGACGAGCAAAGAAAAAGTCGAGGTGGCAAAGCAACGAGCGGAACTGGCCAGGAAAAAAGCCGAAAAACCGTCTGCACCAAAAGCTGAAGAAGAAAAAGTCGTATTGGAAATGCAGAAGGTCAAACTGGAAAAAGACAAGGCGCAAATAGCTGAGGAAAAAGCCGAAATAGCCGAAGCTAAAGACGCGGTGCGTGAAGTGAAGGCCTCCGCGAAAGCCATGCCGGAACAACCGAAGCAAGCGCCACAGTCGCCACAGGAACAAGCCATCGCTGATAAGAAAAAGGAAATGCAGCAAAAAGAGAGTGAGTTAGTTGAAAAACAGGCTGGCTTTGCGGCCGAGGATCAAAAACTCGAGGAGCAGAAAGCAGACCTGGAAGGAAAAAAAGCTGACCTGGCGAAAGAAGACGCTGCGGTCACTAGCGAAGAGGCCGAAGTGAAACAAGCGTCCGCCGCGAGCGACGAAGAAAAGAACGAAGCCAGGAAAGTCGTTGAAGCCTCTAATGAAAAAGCGAAAGTTGCGGAGGAAAAAGCGGCAGTGGCCAAGGAGAAAGTAGAGATCAAAAAGCAAAAAGCTGAGGTCGCCGCAGAGAGTGCCGAAGCAAAAAAACAGGAACAGTAGTTATTGACCGGGGCTCACACCTGTTAACAGGGTGTGAGCCTCCCTACTCCCTGCTTACGCCGATCTGGCAAACCCCAGCCAACACCTCAACCGTAGTTTGCTGCCACAATCGCTGCGTCTGCGCACTTGAAACGGCCCAGTCCTGCTGGTTATGCTGGCGATAAAAGATCGCGCTTCCTTGAACGCAGTGCCCCATACCATGGCCCAGGGAAGCCCGCTGAGCAACAAAAACAACAGCGCCATCGACAGCCAAAAACCGGTGATTGCATGCAGGTCGCGCCAAAACGTGCGTCCCTTTCCTGACGGTAGACTCGACAGCCGAGGATAGACAACGCCCGCCATGCCCGCCGCAGTGCGCGGCCACCACAAATACAGCCCGGTAACAATAAGCACAATTGCCCAACAGCCCGCCAACTCGACCAGTATGGAGCCCACGTCGCCGGCCAAAAGTTCGCCATGCAGGCTGCGTACCTGAGCGATAAATTGGTCGTTGGCAGCGATAGTCTTCAATGGCTGCAGAGAATATGGGTCGATGTAAACGAGATTTCGCTCGCCCTCATGCATAACAGTCACTGCAACCGTCTCGTTGTCAGTCGCGGGCAGTCGATAACCTGAAAACGTCGACCCAGGCAATGCGCGTAGCGCGGCCTGAATCTGCTCGATGGCGGTGCTGCGCTGGTGGCCAACATCCAGCTCTCGCATAGGCGACTCAACAAAGGCGTCAATCTGTGGTTTAAACAGGTAAATCGCGCCGGAAACCGATAACGTCAATATGACAGGTATGCACAGCAGTCCGGCATAGAAATGCCAGCGCCAAATGATTCGGTACAACCCGCTGGCACGGGCGCTGGTAGTTTCGCTTACACTCGCCTCAGAGGTCATAGGAGATACTCCCGTACCATGTGCGTCCCGGCCAGGGATGCGCAACGTAGGAGATCTCATTGCTCAAATTATCGACACCCAGTCCAAGGCTGAACGCTTTGTTCACGCGCCAGCCAGTCTTCAGCCCGATGCGCGTATAGCCATCCTGCGCGCCGTACACCTGATTAGCCGTATCGGTGTTATCGGTGCGGCCGAAACTGTCGCTGGCGTACTGCAGATTGGCGCCAACATCCCAACGTGGAGTGACGTTATAGGTCGCGAGCAGGTTGGCCCGCCACTTCGGCATCCGCGGGTAGCGATTACCCTCAATGGAAGGGTCGGCACTGTTGTTCAGAATTTCTGAATCGGTATAGGCAACATTGAAGCGCACGTCGAGCTTGTCAATGAACATGCCGCGTTGATTGACGATAAATTCAACCCCTTCGGTTTTTACCTTGTCGATTGGTACAAAAGTGCGAATTGAAATGCCACCAGGCAAAGTGGTCAACTGCGACTCAATCACATCTTCCACTGTTTCGCTCAATACGTTCACACGCATGTAGCCTTCCGCAATATTGCGATCAATCATAAAATTGTGCGCGGTGGCATCCTCCGGTTTAAGTTCAGGGTTAGAGATACTCTCGGCATTGAATGCACTAAACTGGCTGAACAGCTCTTCGACAATTGGAAAGCGATAGGCTCGGCCAAACGAATAGCGCAGTTGCCAATTGTCCCCGGCGGGGCTAAAGCCCAACGAAAATTTCGGCGAAAACTGATCGCGGCTGGTGCCAGGCGTAGCGGTAAGATCCAGCCCCGGCGTAGCCTCGTCATCATTGGCAAAGTATCCTTCCCTGCTCTCGAACGATTCGTAGCGACCACCTAGCGATGCATCCCAACGCTCGCTGATATCCCAGTTCAGCTGCACGAAGACGGCGTTAACCTCAGTTTTACCGCCACTACTATCTGCTAACGCGCTCTGACTACCGGCACTCCAATCGGTCGAGTCATAAACATCGAAATTAAGTTCGTAAGCTTCGTGACGTAGCCCCGTGACCAGGCTCAAACCGGTTGCGCCGATATTATCGATGTTGAGTTTAACCTCAGCCGTGCGCCAGCCCGTATCGTCATAACTGGTAACTTCGCCGGCAGGTGAATACTCCACATCGTTGGGGTTGAGCGCTGAAGATCGACCCTCATCCTGCAAAATGTCAAACACGCTCACGTTGCCTTCGACGGATACACTATCGCTCAACTCACCGCGCAACCGCACACCCAGCGACAGGCTTTCTCGATCCGCCTCGCTGACGCCGAGTCGGCTGCCGTCGATAGAAAACGTTTCTCCGTTTTGAACGAAGTCACCCGAATAGACGCTGTTGCCATTGGCATCGTTAACGTAACTATTTGCAGATATCGTCTGCTTTACCGTCTGCCCGTCTGCCCGTATCACCGACGAACCCAGACTCAACGCGAGCGTTGTTAATAACACAATATTTTTTGCTCCAGGTTCGGAGCGTGAGCCGCGCGCAATCGCAGCTCTACCAGGTATTGAATTGATTCTTCTCTCCCATACGCCAACAGCGGCGTTCAACTGCTGTTGCGCCGAATAATTAACCAATGCCCCAACGGGCCGTGTTGTGTGTCAGGAGAAGACGGGAGGAGCGCGCGAAAGATAGGTGAACGAAACGTTTGTGATCGCCGTCAGTAGCGGCGCGACGTTGGCAGCGGTGACCAACTCCGGGGTAGGCACCGAGCAACCTGTTGCCACAAGCGGCGCGTCAGCGACGCCGATACCACCCAGGTCGCATTGCGCGAATGACGCGATTTGGGCGTCAGCGTCGTGGTGATGATGCTCGTGCCCCAACAGCGCCAGCATAACATTCGCGGGCATGCCATCCGGACACAGCTTGAGATACCAGCCGTCGCTTAAAGCACCCGGCATAAACCCGGAAGGTACGACGACCCGCAGCAGTAATCCACACAGAATTAGCGCTTGCAACGGTCGTGCGTAGAAGGGGCTGGATTTCACAACGCGCACTTTAGCACAGCTTATTCGGCGAATTTAGATGCAATTCCTGCTTATGACTTGTTCTAAATAAAATTATCCTCTTATTCATTCTGTTACGCCGCCAGCGCTGCAATCGCGATTCGCAACACTCCGAACGGCATACGACGAAAAGGCCCCGTATGTTATCAAACCACAGCATACTGGTTGACTCCCTGGGCAAGCGCCGAGCAGCCGTTAAATAAGGCGCCGCCCCTTTGGCGCGGCGTTTGCGATCATGAGCGGCTTGAACAATGATCATACCGGTAGCCCGCTGTCTGATGCGGTAGACTTTCACGATTTATAGATTAAGCTCCACGTACTCCGCCAACAGCGACCGCGGTACTCGTCGGGTGTTGCATGCCGTTAACGGCCATTTACCCGGACTCTGGTGTACCACTCGCTCATATCGTCGTACATGTCGCCCTTAAGGACATACCACGGCGCGCGATGGTAGATCCTGATATCGTGAAAGGGGTCGGTAAGGATCTTCGTGGCCCACACCAGGCCCGATTGGATTCCCATCAGGAAGAACAGATGCACGGTACGAAAGATAACCGCGCCGATACCAGTAAACAACCACAGCACAGCCGTAGTAGCCAACAGCCCCTGTTGTACCTGCTGTGCATTGAGCAGCCCGAAGAAGCTGGGGTTCAGCCACAGCAGCACTGGAATAGTGGCCCAGATGGAGAGCAGCACAACCTTCCTGCGCAGATTGTAGCCCACCTTGACGCTTTCCTTGTAGTCATGGCTAACGCCGTTTACGCTATCGTAGGTTTTTGGCTCGAACACAAAGTGGCCGATCTGCCGCAGCACCATAGCCAGCAGCCAGCCCACCATAACCGCAGCTACCGGGTCGACGAAGATCAGGTAATAGCTGGCGACGAAACAACTGGCGCTGAGCAGGTGCAATAACTGGTTAACGCGGTTGTGGTGATAGAAGCGGTGGTCGTCCCAGCGCTGTTTCTGTAGCTCTTGCGTGAATGTCATGGTGCATCTCCCGAGGAAGTTATGGTGTGTGATTTCAAGTCTTTTGCGCTCACAGCCGGCGCAGCAGCGGTTGGCCCATATCAATACGCTGACCGCTCACCACGCCTTCGCACAGTTCGTGGTCCGGCGTGGCAAACAGAATGATGGTTGAACCATGCTGGAAATAGCCCAGTTCGTCACCCTTGTTGTAATGGGCGCTGCAAGGCAGCCGCGCGGGGCCCTGATAATTCATGTCGAGGGTGTCGCTGAGGCAGTGCAGCCTGATGCTGGCCACTAAAATGGCCGCCACGGCCACAAGGCAAATACCACTGTCGACTGCACCACTCTGCAGGTCGATGACCGCCCGCTCATTTTTGCAGTACAGTTTTTTGATGCGACGCAGGGCGATGGGGTTCACGTTCCAGGTATCTCCCGAAATGTAGGTAATGTTGTGGATGTCACAGTTGATAGGGGCGTGGAAGCGGTGGTACATACTCGATTTTAGCCGCAGGGTGACATACATACCGTTACGGTATTTGTGCTGCAGCGCCACATCCGGAATGAGGTCCGCCAGTTCGTAGGGAAAGCCCTTGGCCTGAAACACTGTCGTGCCCGCCATGCCACCGCAGGCACCCACAATAGCATCGCAAGGACTCACCACCATCTCACGGCGCGGATCAATTGTTCTGGCGTCGTAGCGCAACTCCCGGGTAAAGCAGTCCCGCAGGCTGGTAAATTCAATTTTGCGTGCCTCATGCAGCCTTAGGTCATCGGCAAATCGTTGCCACACATACAGTGACAGATGAGTCAGCCGTCGGCTATGGATGCCGCTGTACCAACCCATCAATCGGGTCGCCAGGCGCCTCGGTATGCGGTTGGTAAGCAGGAAGTTCAGCTGTTCCTGCTGGCTGAGGGAGCGAATAAGGCCTGTCACGGATCAGGCTACCGAACGCTGTTCCAGCCCGCCGACCAGCGCCGGCAGACCCAGGTCATGGACGAACCGGGTCATAATATCGTCGGCCCGATACTGACCAGCCCGCTGCCGGGCACTGTCCCGCATTGCAGCCCGCCGGTCGGGCCACAGGAAATGTGAAGCGATCTGGTCGGCCATCGCTTCCGGATTTGCCACCAGGTAACCGCTTACCCCGTGCTCGATAATATCCTTCGGCCCCTTGCAATCGTAGGCTACCGCCGGCATGCCGTAGACAAAGGCTTCCAGTAATACGTTGCCAAAGGTATCAAAGCGCGAGGGGAACACGAATAGATCCAGACCGGCATACAGACTGGCGAGCTGCTGCTGGTCTTGCCAACCGAGGAAAGCCGCATGGGGTAGCACCTCTTTAAGGGCGTCCTCGTCGGGTCCGCAGCCCGCAATCACCAACCGCAAGTCAGGTAACGCTTCCCTGGCGCGGGCCAGCACTTGCGGCAGATCGAAAAGTCCTTTTTCGCGACTTAAACGGCAGGCGATAAACAATACCGGTGTATCCTCGGTAGCATCGGCGAACAACTCTCGCTTGTCGATGGGAATTACGCCGGTCTGTGCCTGCGGCGCGGCATGGGCAGTGAGATATACCCGCTCTTTTCGCAATTGCATCTCGTGGCCGGTAAGCCAATCGCGGTGCTCGCTGTTGAGTACGAACACGCCGTCGAACTGGCTGTAGAGCAAACGCAACAGGCGGCGAATCCGGTCGCGTTCATGTGCGGTCGCGTTGGTTGTGCATTTGATGTACTCGATCCAGTCGGTGTGCATGTAGAAAAAGCCGGGCACGTTGAACTTGTATTTCAGGAACAGGCTGACCAGCACCATGGGCCCCTCGGTTGAACAGGCGACCCTGTCGTAACCGCCCTCGTAGAAAATGCGGGCAATCTCCATCAGGTCCGGCACTCGCAGCTGCTGACCACCGGAATCCGGCAGGGTGAAAGTCGCCAGTGGGCGCAGTACATGCAGGTGCGGTGCAGGTTCCGCGGTCTCATGACAGATCAGGAAATCGATGGCGATGTCCTGCTGCTGGATCTGCTTAAGCTTGCCGCCCAGCGAGGTAGACACGCCATTTTTGTCGAACAGTGTGTCCGTCAGGTACAGTACTCTGCAATCGTGCTGCTTGCCCCCGTTGCGCGCTGCAAAACGGTTGAGGAACTGTCGGTTCTGGTACAGCGCCCGCGTGCTGGCCAGACTGGCACCGGTGAGTACCAGAGAAATCATCGCCGGAAAGGATAGCTGGTTCGCCAATTTGCGGAATCGCCGCCCCCCAACGCGGGTGTGCTTGCTCGCGCCTCCAAACACCAGTGCGGTTAGCTGGCTGGGAATCTCGAACTGGCGAGTGAGCGCCTCGGTGGATAGATTCTCCAGTAACTCGCCGCCGGCGAATAGCTCCGATTCCTGAATTCGCTTTAACATCAGCCTGGCCAACTCGGTGCACATCTCCGCGATGGAATTGTTGACGGTAGTAACGAACACCTCCGGCGACTGGTGCCGACTGTCAGCGATATTTTCCAAATGACGGATGCAAAAGCGGTATTTTTTCGAGATCTTCCACTTCAGCATCTTGTTGGGCTTTTTGCCCTGCAAGGCGTCGTGCACGAACTCGAAGAACTTGCGTGAATGCTTGTGTTTTTGCAGCTCCAGCAGCACATTGCTGATAGCAAAGCAGGCGAGCTTGTCCGAGGTTTCTCCCCGGTGCAGCAGGATACGCAACAGTCCAGGGTCCTCAATACGGGTGGCAATCTGGGCAAAATAGTCGAGCAGGGCGATATTAAGTTTCTGATTTTCGCCCACCGCGCCAAACGGAGCCACGCGACCGGCGCGCAAGGCCTCCAGCGCGAGGGTCGATGCTTTCTCGGTCTGCAGCCGCTGCTCAAGGTCGGGCACCATCAGGTAGGAGCCGCTTTGACCTGCAAAAATGCCCATGTGGTCGTCAGAACCACCAGTGAGCACCTTGGGTCGGTCCGGGTCCACCCCGAACTCCGCTGGATCCAGTTTATGTTTGCTGGCGTAGGCACGGACTTTCGCCGGGGTCAGGCTCTGCACCCAGTTCAGCGTGAGGGTCGACTGCCAGAGATCCCGCTGCCCATTAAGCACTTCGAAATGCTGGAACATGACCGCCAGCTTCTCGAACAGTTCGAGGTCAATATGCTTGTTGCGGGTGTAGAAATACAGCGGGTGGGGCAGCACCACCGGGATGTCGTGGGTCGCGGCGTAGCGCAGAAAGTCGTAGATGTTCTGCCGCTTCGCGTCGAGGATGACCTCCTGCTCGCGGTCAAATCCGTAGGTCAATACGTGGCAGAACAGGTCGATTTCCGGAAATTGGCAGGTGAACTCCGCGCCCACCAGCACGTCGTGACCTTCATCCTGCAATCGCCAGCAGGAGCGGGCATTGTTGTGATTGGTGATGGTGACCACATCGCTGCCGTTCGAGAGCAGGCACTTAACAAGATGTTTGGTCTTTAGCCAGGTTTCCGGCAGACCGAGAATTCGGCCCCAGAGCTCGTCCGGCTTGTCACTGTTGTGATCGTGGCAGTGCAGGTCTATGCGCAGCCGGTCGGCAGCTGCGTAGCGACGGGATTCGCGCGTGATATAGGCGTTTAACTCGCTGGCCAGGGAAGCGCGGAAATCCCCGGGGCGGATAGTATTAAGTGTGGGTATCTTGTTCATAGAGCCTTCTCCAGGATATTTTCGGCAGCCGTGCCGGGTTTTCTGTTTGCTATTTTTCCGAACCTCCCAAGCCGTGCCTGCAGCATTTCCAGTAGCAGTTGTCTTTGGATGGATTTTTCGGTGAGGGTTTCTGATTGCCACCACCAGCCGTCTTCTGCCATTCCCCGGGCGGCGCTGATAAATCGGCTGGATACCGCCTCGAAATCGTCGTCGCTGAAATTGAAGCTCATGATGAGGCGGCCGCTGCCCACCCAGCTCAGTTCAAGCCCCTCGGCCCGCAGATAAAACTGGAACATCCAGTTATAGCGGCTGGGAGCCTGGTAGAGCACCGTCCAGATGGTGTGCAGATTGGCCACTTGTAGCGGCAGGTCCGCAGCCTGCAAGCGGCTATTCAGGGCGGCGGCCCTGGCGTTCCATACCTCCTCTGCCCGGTCGTAATGCGACTGAAACTCGGCTGTTTCAATCCGCCGCAGAAAGGCGTTCATCGCCGCGATAACATAGGGGTGAGAGTTAAAGGTACCGCGGGCGAAGCAAACGTTTGCAGGCCGGTCGTCCCGGAAGCGTTTCATCAGGCTATGGCGGCCACAGAGCACGCCCACGGGCAAGCCGCCGCCCAGGGTTTTGCCGTAGGTGACCATATCCGCCTGAATACCGAAATATTGCTGGGCACCGCGATAGGCCAGCCTAAAGCCGGTGAACACCTCGTCGAAGATCAGCACGATCCCTCTTTGCGTGCATACCTCGCGCAACTGTTGCAGCCAACGGGTATAGGTCTCGCGATCAAAATGGGCGCTGCGCTTGCTGTTAAACAATGCAACATCCCCCGCGGCGTCAGCATTGGGGTGCAGCGCCTGCAATGGGTTGATCAGCACACAGGCGATATCCTTGCGGGTAGACAGTACCCTCAGGGTGTGCCGGCTAAGGTCGCGCAGGGTGTACACATCGTTTACCTTGCGCTGATTGCCGACACCCGGCTGAACTCCGTCCCACCAACCGTGATACGCGCCACACAGGCGCACCAGGTGGGTCCTGCCGGTGTGGTAGCGGGCGAGGCGCACCGCCTGCATGACCGCCTCGGTTCCCGACATGTGGAACGACACTTCGTCTAAGCCCGACACTGCCTTGATTTTTTCCATGTTATCGCCAATCAGCGGGTGGTAGGCACCCAGCACCGGGCCCAGTTTGCCCGCGATTTCCTGCCCCTCGGCGATACATTCCTTATAAAAATCGTAGCCAAACACGTTAACCCCGTAGGAACCACTCAGGTCGTAGTGCCAGTTGCCATCGAGATCACGGACCTGCACACCTCGCGACTCCTCAAGGATAGAGCCGAGCTTCAATTCATCTCCCAGCCGAGCGCGGTAGGGAAAAGGCACGCGGTACGCGCTGGTGAAGTCTACGTCCGAGATGCTGCCTTGCAGGGACTCGGCATACGCCAGGGTTTTTGGCAGCCTGGCGCCCGCTTCCTGCTGCAGTCGCTGCAGTGCCGCCGCGCGCCTGGCGGCAATATCCGGCGGCGCTCCGTCGCTGCAGAAATAACGGTCTTCATTAAATTCGTAGTAGGCAACCAGGCGGGCGAGCCGCCGCGACCATTTGGTGTGGCCCCGCAGCGATGGATGCTTCGCCCGCGACAACCTCAGCCTGATGCAGAGTTTGTAGAGGACAACGGCTGCGGCAATCGCCAGAAACAGATACAGTGATGAAGCTTCGTCCATAAGAGACCCTTGCTACGATGCACTGCATAGTTCTGCAATACACTCATTGGTTTCCCTTAATCTAGAACGACAAGGTGACAGGCAGGTGGCACTTTTACGAAGTTATTGTGTCAGGATGGAATAGCAACGAACTACAGATAAATGCGGTCTGCGCTAAATTAACTTTACCGGGTTAGCGAACACTGGCCGTTAACTTATCCAGTGTGGTGTAACGAATAAAGCGTTCATATAGAAGCTCACAAAATCAATGGCACCAGCACCAACGCCATACTGATCCAGACCCCAACACTGAAGTAAGGCGTCAACCAGAGGGCATCGTCCTGCCATTTTTCCCACGTAAGGTCCCGTTCGCGGCGTTTGAGCGCGTCGCTGATGCCCTGTGAGATGGTCAGGTATTGCCGGCCATACTTACGGTGATCACGGAACCGCCTAAGATAAAGCGGGACGTCAAGCATGAGTACGTAGGCAACGAACGAGACCGATCCCGCTATTCCAGCCATAGCGAGCAAGTGTACGGCGCCACTGGTTTCCATCGCTATGATTACCAGCAGCGCAGCCATCCAGGACAATCCCGCCGCCCACAGCAATTCCTCCACCGCCTGGGTGATGTGATTGAGCGTCAGGATACTGTGCCAGCAAAAGACCTGCGCCAGAATGGTGAACAGGGTGACAGCCCATGCCGCATTCTGCACCCATGGCAATCCTGCCTGTGCACCTAATTGGTGAACCAGCAAGCCGAGCTGTATACCGAAGCAGATCTCGGCAACAGTAGCCGCGCTGCGGCCAAAAAATATGCTGGACCACGCACAATCGAAAAGCACCAGTCGCTCGAGGTCGACACGCGGAAACAACGAGCGATAAGCACAGACGAAAACGTATACTCCAGACAGAATAAGTTGAATAAGGCTGTAGCTGTTCTCATGCGGGCCCAACCAGCAGACGGCTGTCCATAAGCATATGTTCAGCATCGAGACTACACATAGCATACGCCACCAGGCCAAAGCCCTATGACCCGAATGAAATCTCCGCAGCATATTTTTATTTCCAGACCATTACAGTGGCGCGCGCATATTATTCCACTTTATTCTCAGCGCGCAAATACCGCTACAATCAGGAGTGGGAGCAACGTTGAAATAGAATAGCGCTGCCGGGAAAGCCCATGTCGTTGATTTTTTAAACTAACGATTTCATCACCAAACTGCGCTTTAACACTGGTACTTATCACAACCTTTTAGCAAATTTTTTAATTTGTGTGGTGCCAATTTCAGCTGTTCGTCACAATGCTTTCATCTACTGTGTTTATACTCGAGCTGACTTGAACGAAGTGACCGAGACGAGAAGCGACTAAGCCAGGAGGATAATATGATGAACAGCGTACCAACCTTTGATGTAAAGAATTTAAGCAGCCGTAAACTGTGGGAACTGGTTGCTACTGACTGCCTCCCTCAACCGCAACAGCACATGGCAGAGCAGGAATTATCGTTACGCAGGCACTACCTGGAACAACTGGGTAGCCTGCACACCGCAAACGGATTAAATCGTGAACGGTCGTTTTCCAGTATGTCCGGAAACCTTCCCTAAGTGTGAGACTACGAGTTTATAAAGCCAGTCAGTTGCTGCCATGGTAGCTGCGGGAAGTTGTACTTTCATCCTCTGACAAAGAAGATAAGGCCGATAGAACAACCGACGACGACCTACGAATGTGCTGCCTATTAGGCTTAATGGCGAACTGTATGGCGGCAGCGATGTCGAGAAGATCGCCACGCTGCCCGATGACGCCGCTATGCCTGTGAGGTGGCTTACGGCTGAGGAAAACGGTGTGGTGGCCGCCGGCGACGGCCTGCATCCTGGCCATGCCGCCGACGTCCTGCCCCGCTAATGCGGATAATTTTCGATCACTTCACCTGATGCAGCGTCAACATCCACCTCCCAAAGCTGGCCGGATTTTTCGCGCAACTCCACTTTATATATATACCGGCCCTGGGTACCATCCAAATCGGACTCTTCGATGGAACCGTCAGGATGCTGCGCAAGCGCGACCGTATTCAGCTCAGTTAGCGGTTTTACCTTGCAACTGTCCAACATTTGCATTGCATCGAATAGTGCGGTTGCTGCGAATCGTGCCATTGAATCAGTTTGCATGTCGAACCTCCTTCGTTTGCAGTTAAAGGCAACAAATTAATTTTAGCCACCCGACCGCGACTTTGACAAGCATATGTGTCAATTGTTTGCCAAAGGAATAACAATTTCGTGAAACTGCGCGTCGCAAAAACCGTAGCGATTAACCTGGCGCTTACCGATTCACCATCAACAGAAGGTTGGCCTCGCGAAATGCATGCCACGCGTAGTGATACTTTTGCGAAGTGGAATATCGACACGGCGGTTCGGACTCATCAGGTCGACCAGTAGTCTGCACAGATTAGGCGCGCGCAGAAGTCGTGAGAGGGAGGGGTTGAATACCACTGCCTACACACTCGCAACGCAAATTCTGCGAAATCAGCAAAAATTTGTGTATTT
Organism: Pseudomonadales bacterium; assembly: GCA_037969395.1. Lineage (GTDB taxonomy): Bacteria > Pseudomonadota > Gammaproteobacteria > Pseudomonadales > JAUIET01 > JBBKXJ01. The sequence goes on along the minus strand of JBBKXJ010000018.1, from coordinate 131,039 downwards.
AACTTGTTCCAAATCAAGTTACCCCTTCGTTAATTCTGTTACATTGCGAAAAACCCTGAACGTGGTTGCCAATAATTCACACATAACGCGTCGGAAGGTTCAGCATGCAGTTACACCGCGAAATTCTCACTTCGAGTTTGCTGACGTTAGCGGCCGCGTTGATTTTTAGCGCGCACTGTCTGGCGGCAGATGGCGGCGATGCCAATCTACTTGACGAACTGCTGGCAAACAGCCCCGCTGCAGAAATCTTCCCCGGGTCGGATGAAATCCAGCCCATCGCGGGCACCCCTCCCGCTGCGCCGGTGCTTAAGGACGGCAAGCGCATCGGCTTTGTGTTTCTCAATTCGACATTGGCTAATGCCGTCGGCTACTCCGGTAAGCCGATTCATGTGCTGGTCGGGGTCGATAATGACGCCGTAATTCGTGTGGCCCGTTTGCTAAAGCACAGCGAACCCATTGTTTTAGTTGGTATTCCGGAAGCAAAGATAACCGCCTTGATAGACGGCTACGTCGGTCTGAATGTCGTCACCTATCTGCAGGATGCCGCCTCGGATCAGCGCTTCGACGCCATCAGTGGCGCGACGGTTACGGTACGTGTTATCGACGACAGTATCGTGCGTTCGGCGATTAAAATTGCACGCGCCTATGGCCTGGGCGGCATGCAGGCCACCGCCGCGGGACCCAAAGCAACTATCGACAACAGCATAGACGACGTAAAAGACTGGACCGACCTGGTGGCCGAGCAGGCTGTCACGCGGCTGAAACTTAGCGTTAGCGACGTCAACGAGGGATTCCAGCACGCCGGCGGCAGCACGCCAGAACAGCAGAAGCAAACAGACGAAGCCGAAGGCAAAGCGACCTTTATAGACCTGTATACAGCGCAAGTCTCGGTACCATCGATTGGCCGCAGCCTGCTCGGCGACGCCGAATACCGTAACCTGGAGAACGAGCTCAAACCGGGCCAGCAAGCGATTCTGTTAGCAGCACGCGGCCGCTATTCCTATAAAGGCTCTGGCTATGTCCGTGGCGGCATTTTCGACCGCTTCGAAGTGATGCAAGGTGACGATGCCATTCGGTTCCGCGATCTGCATCACAAACGCCTGCGTCAAGTGGCAGCTGAAGGGGCTCCAGCCGATCTTAAAGAAGTCGATCTGTTTGTTATTCCCGATGACGCCACGCTGAACCCGGCCCAGCCGTGGCGCCTGCAGCTGCTGGTAAGCCGCGACAAGGGCCGCCGGGAAAAGGCGTTTGTCACGTTTAACCTGACTTATCAGATACCGGAACAGTATCTAAAATTTGAGCAGCAAGCGCCGCCTACCAAGGCGAGCACAACCGAGCAGCAGGTGACTGACGCGCCGCCCCTTTGGAAGCAGTTGTGGAAGGAAAAAACATGGGAGGCAGCCATCCTGATTGTTGCTCTCGCGGTATTAACTTTAATTTTCTTCTTCCAGACCTGGCTGGTCACACGGCCTGTGTTGCTGCGCCGTGTGCGCGTCGGGTTTCTGCTGTTCACCCTGTTCGGTATAGGCTTCTATTCCAGCGCCCAACTGTCGGTGGTCAATATACTTACCGTGGTTAATGCGGCGGTCAGCGGTTTCAACTGGGAATATTTTTTGATGGAGCCGCTGATTTTTATTCTGTGGGGCAGCGTGGCCACCGCGCTGTTATTTTGGGGTCGCGGTGCCTTTTGCGGTTGGTTGTGTCCATTCGGTGCCCTGCAGGAACTGCTAAACAAACTGGCCAAGTGGGTGAAAATTCCGCAGATTATGGTTCCCTGGGCAGTGCACGAACGCTTATGGCCGATCAAGTATATTATTTTTCTGGTTCTTTTCGGCGTCTCGCTGCACTCGCTGTCACTGGCTGAAAAGATGGCGGAAGTCGAACCATTCAAGACGGTCATTGTGCTGCAGTTTATTCGCGACTGGCCATTTGTGATATTTGCGCTGGTTATGCTCGCGGCCGGCCTGTTTATTGAGCGTTTCTATTGCCGCTATGTGTGCCCGCTGGGGGCGGCGCTGGCAATACCCGCGCGCATGCATATGTTTACCTGGTTGAAACGCTACCAGCAGTGCGGCAACCCCTGCCAGGTGTGCGCCAAAGAATGCATGGTGCAGGCGATACATCCGGAAGGCGAAATTAACCCTAACGAATGCATACACTGCCTGCACTGTCAGGAGTTGTATCACGACGAGCACAAGTGCCCGGTAATGGTGAAAAAGCGCGAAAGAGGCGAGCGCCGCGCGGCCACCGCGTCGGAGAATACCAATGAATTGGGGCGGGAACTACTAATTAAACTGCGGGAAGAGCATTAAAGTTAACTAAAATTTGTTTTAGATCAAACTACCATGCAAGCTAATAGGTTAGCCTCTTATCGAATCGCAAACATATATTTTAGTTACATCAATTCTCAATCACAGCAGTTCTCAATCACAGTAACTCTTAATTACAGCAATTCTCAATCACACCAATAAGGGAGAAACAACATGAACGACGATAGCAAATTTAAAGACAGCACCGAACCACTTGCCGCAACCCGGCGCGAACTGCTAACGCGCACGGCTGGTGTCGCCACCCTGGCCGGCGTTGGCGTAGCCGCCGGCGGACTCGCCACACTTTCATCCGGTGACGCAAAAGCTGCCGATGCTCCGGCAAACCGCGCTCACGTCGGGCCTGGCGAGCTGGATGAATACTATGGTTTCTGGAGTAGCGGCCAAACTGGAGAGATACGCATTCTCGGCATGCCGTCCATGCGCGAATTCGTCCGTATTCCCGTGTTTAACCGCTGCAGCGCCACCGGCTGGGGCCTGACCAACGAGAGCCGCAAAATTCTGACCGAAGGATTACTGCCGGAAACCAAAGAATTTCTCAAAGATAAAGGCGGCATTTATCTGAACGGCGACGCTCATCACCCGCATATGTCCTTCACCGACGGCACCTACGACGGCCGTTATCTCTTTATCAATGACAAAGCCAATACCCGGGTCGCGCGCATTCGCTGCGACGTGATGAAGTGCGACAAGATTACCGAAATTCCAAACACATCGGATATACATGGTTTACGCCCACAGAAATTCCCGCGTACCGGTTATATCTTCGCAAACGGCGAACACCGCGTACCCATACCCAACGACGGCTCCATTCTCGACGAACCCGAAAAATACCACGCAATTTTCACAGCACTGGATGGCGATTCAATGGAGGTTGCATGGCAAGTCATGGTCGACGGCAATCTTGATAATTGCGACGCGGATTACCAGGGTTTATATGCATTCTCCACCTGCTACAACAGCGAGGAAGGCGTGACGCTGGCGGAAATGACCGCCAATGAACAGGACTGGGCAGTTGTATTCGACATAAAAGCCATTGAGGCCGGGGTAAAAAACGGCGACTTTAAGAAGATCAAAGGCGTCGCCGTGCTGGACGGACGCAAGGGGTCAAAATACACGCGCTATATTCCGGTTTCAAACAGTCCGCACGGCTGTAATACCGCGCCTGACGGTCGCCACGTGGTGATCAATGGCAAATTGTCGCCGACCTGTACCGTGTTGGATGTGACCAAACTGCCGGACCTGTTTGCCGACAAGATCAAACCGCGCGACGTGGTCGTGGCCGAACCAGAGCTGGGCCTTGGCCCGCTGCACACGGCCTTCGACGGCAAGGGCAATGCCTTCACCACCTTATTCCTCGACAGTCAGGTCGCGAAGTGGAATATCGCCAAGGCGATTCAGGCATACCAGGGTGAGGATGTTGATCCCGTGCTGGACAAGGTCGACGTGCACTATCAACCCGGACACAACCATACTTCCATGGGCGAAACCAAAGAAGCTGACGGCCAGTGGCTGATCTCCATGAACAAATTTTCCAAAGACCGTTTTATTAATGTCGGCCCATTGAAGCCCGAGAATGAGCAGCTGATCGACATTACCCGCGAGAAGATGGAGATAGTGCACGATGGTCCCTGTTTCGCGGAGCCCCACGACTGTATTATCGTGCGCACCGATATCGTCAATCCGAAAAAAATCTGGGTACGCGACGACCCCATGTTTGCCGACGCGCATAAGTCAGCAAAAAATGACGGCGTTAAACTGGAGAGTGACAGCAAAGTAATTCGTGACGGCGACAGTGTGCGGGTTTACATGACGTCCATGGCACCCAACTTCAGTCTCGATAAGTTTACCGTCAAACAGGGCGACGAAGTCACAGTTTTTGTTACTAATATGGATCAAGTAGAAGATCTAACCCACGGTTTTACCATAGAAAACTACGGTGTAGCTTTTGAAATTTCACCGCAGCAAACTGCATCAGTAACGTTCAAGGCCGATCGACCAGGCGTGCACTGGTATTACTGCCAGTGGTTTTGCCACGCCTTGCATATGGAGATGCGCGGTCGCATGCTGGTGGAGCCTAAATCGGCGTAGCGCTCGGTTATCCATGCGGTTGAACACCCCGCTGCCCGCGCTTACATTGGTCGCAGGACTGGTCTTATTTGTGCTGCCAGTTATCGCTGCTGAGCAAACCATAAGCGTCGCTCCCGGCCACAACACGCTGCCCACTGCGATTGCCGGCGCCCAAGCCGGCACTACCCTCCGGCTGGCCAGTGGGGTTTATCCAGGCCCGATTGTCATTAATCGCAGCATCAATATCGTTGGCAATAACAACAGCGTTATCGACGGCGGCGGAACCGGTCGTACAGTCACTGTGGCAGCGAAGGATGTGCTGGTACAGGGCATTACGGTACGCAACTCGGGCGATCAACTGTCTACTGAAGACAGCGGTATTTTTGTCACCGCCGAAGGCGATCGCGCCAGGATCATCGGCAACCGGCTGCAGCATAATTTGATAGGGGTCTACCTGAAGGGACCGGAAGATGCCGTCGTGCGTAGTAATAATATCGTCGGTCGCAAGGACTTGCGCGTTAACGAACGCGGCAACGGAGTGCATCTATGGAACACGCCTGGCTCGGTTGTCGAAGATAACGACGTGCGCTTTGGACGCGATGGAATTTTCGTCACCACCAGTCGCGACAATAGCTTCCGCAACAACCGTTTTAACGATGTACGCTTTGCCATACATTATATGTACACCAATAACAGTGAAGTCATTGGTAATGTGTCGCACGGCAGTCACGTGGGCTTTGCGTTGATGTATTCCACCGGGCTAACGGTCAGCAACAATATTTCCGACGGCGATCGCGACAGGGGCATTTTTTTTAACTTTGCCAACCAGTCAAATATCAGCGGCAACGAGGTACGCGGTGGCGCGGAAAAATGCGTATTTATATATAATTCAAACTATAACAAGGTTCATCACAACCACTTTGAAGGTTGCCAGATTGGCGTACATTTTACAGCTGGCTCGGAGGAAAACGTGCTGTGGGAAAATAGCTTTATCGGCAACCGCACCCAGGTCAAGTATGTCGGCACGCGCAGTCTCGAGTGGTCGCAACACGGCCGCGGCAATTACTGGAGCGACCACCTCGCATTTGACGTAAACGGCGACGGCATAGCTGACCGACCCTACCACCCCAACAACCTGATCGACCAGCTAATCTGGCGCTATCCAGCCGCTAAAATGCTAATAAACAGCCCGCTGCTGCAGATTTTACAGTGGGCGCAATCGCAGTTCCCTGCCCTCTACCCTGGTGGCGTCACCGACAGCGCACCTTTGATGCAAGCCCTGCAACCACACAAATACGGTATGAATTAGATGGCAGCGGTGGTGAATGCACTGGAACTTAACAATATCAGTAAAACCTACGGCAATAACTGTGTTGTCAGCGAGCTGAACCTGGCAGTGGCTGCGGGTGAAAGTCTGGCTATTATTGGCCACAACGGGGCCGGTAAAACCACGCTAATGAAGTTGATTCTCGGACTAACACAGCCCAGCAGCGGCAGCATTCGGCTGTGGAACAACACACTGAACGCGCAACGAACGGCGGCCAGCTACAAACCCATCGGTTTTCTACCGGAAACCGTTGCTTTCAATGGCGGCATGACAGCCAGACACGTGCTCAATTTCTATGCCCGCTTAAAAAGACAACCGCCATCCCAATGCGATGAACTGTTGGAACTGGTGGGGCTTACGGCTGCCGCCGGGCGTCGCATCAGTACCTATTCAAAAGGCATGCGGCAGCGCCTGGGGCTAGCGCAGGCGCTACTGGGACAGCCGCAGCTACTGCTACTGGACGAACCGACCACGGGCATGGACCCGTTTCTACGTCGCCACTTTTACCGCATTATTCGTGAGCGCCAAAATGAAGGAACAACAATTCTCCTCGCCTCGCATGCGCTAACGGAGATAGAGGCACAGACCGACCGGGTAGTGATTATGAAGCAAGGCTGCGCTTTGATACACGGCAGCCTCAATGAATTGCGTACTGCGGCGCAACTGCCCACGCTTATTACCGTGACGCTCATGGCTGGTCAGACAGACACCTTACTGCACGCCGTGGCACCTGCAATCCGTCATCGGAGAGTTAATGGCGAGCAGATTGAATTCAGCTGTACAGAGGCTAACAAACTGACGCTGTTGCGATGCATCACGCAACGACGAGACTGCATTAAGGATGTACAAATGACCGCACCACGGCTGGATGACCTGTATACCCACTTCGTCAATGGCAGTGTCGACTGATGCGTGCGATTGCAAGCCTGGCGCTGGAGGAGTTTCAGGAAAGCCTGCGCAATCGCTGGGCGTTGTCGGCAATTATTCTGCTGGCGACGCTGGCGTTTTCGCTGGCACTGCTAGGCTCGGCGCCTATGGGAGAAACGAAGGCTAGCGCGTTAAATATTACTACCGTTAGCCTTTCCAGCCTGAGCATTTACCTAATTCCATTGATTGCCTTAATGCTGTCGTTCGACACCATTGTCGGTGAACGCGAGCGCGGCACGTTGCTACTTCTATTGACCTATCCGGTGGCGCGCTGGCAGGTGGTAACAGGCAAATTTGTCGGTCATCTCGTTATTCTCGCCATCACTATTTTCCTTGGCTACGGCAGTACCGGATTGTATCTGCTATTCAGCACGACAGGCAGCAGCGGTGACTGGTCGCTGTACGTCAGCATGATGTGCAGTTCGCTTATGCTCGGTGCCGTGTTTGTCGCTATTGGGTATCTGCTCAGCGTGCGGGTCAACGACCGCGCTACCGCCGCCGGTTTAGCGATTGGCGTCTGGCTGTTTATGGTTGTCATTTACGACCTGTTGTTACTCGGTTTGCTATTGTCAGCGAATGGCCAGAACCTGACGCCCGAACTGCTGGAGGCTTTGGTACTGCTTAACCCTACCGATGCTTACCGCTTATTCAATCTGTCAGGTGCGGATGCCGCCGCTTTGCTCGCGACCAGTTCGACGGTTGCCCAATCGACAGCCATGACGACGCCGACAGCGTTGCTGGGCGTGCTGGCGCTGTGGATTGTTGCGCCACTGGCCATCGCGATTTTACTATTCCAACGGCGCGAGTTATAAAATGAAAACGCATAGCAGTTTACTGTTCGGATTGATCTGCTGCGTTTTGCTTGCAGGCTGCGGCCAAAAACAACCAACACACATTCCGCTAGCGCAAACACCTGCCCGGGATGACCTTGGCTACTTCTGCGGTATGCTTATCGGTGAGCATCAGGGTCCGAAGAGTCAGCTATTTCTCGTCGGCAACGACACTCCGCTTTGGTTCACTTCAGTACGCGATGGTATCGCCTTTACTTTATTACCGGAAGAACCCGGCAACGTGGCCGCGCTGTTTGTGACAACGGTGGATGACGCCGACTGGGACCATCCGGAACAGCAACTGGAATCCTGGATTAACGCCGACCAGGCCTGGTACGTGATCGGTAGTAACAAGCGCGGCGGCATGGGCGCAGCGGAAGCCATACCGTTTGCCAAAGACAGCGCGGCCCAACGTTTTTCATCAAAGTTTGGTGGCAAAGTGGTTAAGTTGGCAGCAATTCCCGACGACTATATCCTCGGCAATTCTGCGATCGAAACAGACGCGAATCAGCTGCCACGCACGTCCTCTCACGACATCTAGCTAATTTTTATTCAGGTACTCGATGCCGCATGCTGCCTGCCTGGTAATCATGCAGCTGTCTGGCGACATACAGGTTTGAGGTGTCGTTTTGCCCATCCGCGATGATGAAATCCGGCGCTATGCAGTAGCGGTTGCGCACTCCGCCTGTTGCGCCACTCCGGCCAACGAGGCTAGTGCTAATTTATCTTTTATCTCCAGCACGCGCCCAGTGGTTTTAATTAAACGGTCTTTTTCCAGCAGCGCAAACGCACGACTGACGCTTTCCAGCGACAGGCCAAGATAACGACTGACGTCGGTGCGGCTCATTGGCAGAGAAAAGCACAGAGAAGATAGACGACGACGCTCGAAACGACAGGACAAATCGAGTAAAAATGCCGCGAGTCGTTCATGCGCTCTGTTTTTTGACAACATCGACGAATGCTCGTCCTTGCGATTCAGCAGTTCACTGATTAACAGCAGGAATCGAATCTCTATCGTCGATGTCGTTTTTCGATTTGAAAGCATACGCTGCAACGGCAGCGAGCATAACGAAGTCGTCTCCATGCTGATGGCATTGTTAATGTGCGAGTTGCTGGACAGGCCATCCAGGCCAAAGATTTCACCAGGGAAGTGAAAACCTGTGATGTGCTCTTCGCCATTCGCTAACGTTTGACAGGTTTTAACCGACCCCGAGCGCACCAGAAACACGCCCTCAAACGGATCTCCTTCCCGAGCAATATAGCGTTCTTTTGGGATGGGATGACAATGGTCGATCAGCGTTTCAAATTCGGCGACATCTATAGCTTTGGAGTCGCTACCAAGACAAAGATGCTGCATGCAGCATGCGTCGCAATGCACAGTTCGGGTGCGGCTGGCTGTATCAATAGGCACTGCCCTGGAGAAATTTGCAGTGACTGCGTTAGCAGCGCCTTCTGATAGTCTGAACATATTGCGACACTCTTCATTATTAATCTGGCATAACAGAAGTGTATCGCGCCAGCGCGATGGCAGAAATTTGCAATTACGCTTATATGTCTATGGGAAACTACGTAGAGGAAACGAGAATTTGAATGCTCGGGCGCTGCGGTATATAGCACGCACCGATTAATGAAGTGGGGGACGCACGCATTTTCGCGGCGTGCGTCCCGCCATATGCTAGCTTTTTTTGCGCGCCTTGGCGATAAGAGAATTGAGCAATTTTTTCTCATCGGCGAACAATTTCTTCAACAGTTTTTCCTGCTCTTTAAAAGCTGCTTTGAGCACTTTTTCCTGTTCTTTGGAGACGCGCTTTACTTCCGCTACCGCATCGTTGTAAGACTTTTTGTAGTTACTGGCATTGTTATTACTTGCCGTTGTTTTCTTTTTCGCCGCAGTTTTTTTCTTTGCGGTAGTTTTTTTCTTTGGCGTAGCCATGTAGAGCTCCTTCATTATCGATAGGTGGTCGTTTGCGTAGGGTAAACGATTTTTTTTGAATAACCAACTAGTGTTGCAAGTCCTTGTGTCACCATACAACGTTATGCACTGAGCAGTTGCCGCATCAACTCCAGCAACTGATCTGGCTTGATCGGTTTGTTCAATAAATGCATGTTGTCGATCATAGTATTATTGACTGCAGGTGAAGTGTCACCGGTAACCAGAATGGCAGGCACGCAGCGGCCAGCCTGGCGGCGAATGCGGCGCACCATGTCGATGCCGGTTTCAGAGCCACCGAGATGATAGTCGGTCACTACAATTGCCGGCGCCGTGGCGAGTTGCTCGATCAGCGCATACGCCGCCGCCGCTGACGCGGCGGCGATCACATTGAAACCTTCTATTTCCAACAGCAGTTGCGACGACTCCAGCACCCCCGGGTCGTCGTCGACCAATAACACAATTGCTTGCGTCGTTGACTGCGCGGCGATGCCGGTCGCTACCGGCTTGTTTGCCGGCAAGTCGCTTTTGTGTAGCGTGAAAGCAAAGATCGACCCCTTATGCTGTTCAGACGTGACGTCAATGTCGGTGTTCAGCAGCGTGGCAATGCGCTGCACGATGGAGAGACCAAGGCCCAAACCCTCATCGCGCTGCTGGCGGTCGCGGCCGATCTGATGAAACTCATCAAATATATGCTGCAGCTGGTCGCGCGCAATGCCTATACCGGTGTCTATTACTTCAATGCTACGCTGGTCTCCGTGCGCTACGCTACGCAATGTCACGCTACCGTTGTTGGTATAACGGATGGCATTAGCGACCAGGTTCATCAGCATTTGCGCCAACAGATCCGGGTCAGCATGCACGTTGTGCTCGGTGGGTTGTATATTGAGTTTCAGCCCCTTCCTGACTGCCTGTTGCTCAAAGTCTGCCTGCATGCGCGCAAACACTGGCTGCAACGCTACCGGACCAAATTTTGCCACCACGCCGCCGGCGTCCAGCCGGCTAATATCGAGCAACGAGTTGAGAAGACTGCGCATCCCGGCCAGAGACTCCCTCTGCATGTGCAGCATCTGTTGCGTTTTGGGATCTTCCACGCTTTTGCAGAGGGCGCTGTTAAGCAAATTCAACGATTGCAGAGGCTGACGCAGGTCGTGACTGGCCGTTGCCAGAAAGCGCGACTTGGCCGCAGTGGCACGTTCGGCCTCTTCCTTCGCTCGCTGCAGCTGCTGGGTTGCAGCCAGCAATTTGGCGTCGGTTTGTTTGCGCTCACTAACATCTCGCAGCGCCGCACAAACCAGTTGCGCTGTTTCAGTTTTTATCGGGCTAAGGCTGACTTCAATAGGCAGTTCGCGTCCGTCTTTAGTCAGTGCGAACAGCTCCAGCGTCGACCCCATTGGGCGTACCTCGGCCCTCGCAAAAAAACCTGCACGTTGCCCCACATGGCGGTCTCGAAAGCGCGGCGGCAGCAGCTGTTCAATTACCATAGTCTCCAATGCTGCCTGCTCATAGCCGAACAGCGTTGCGGCCTGCGCGTTTGCCAGCTGCACGGCGCCGGCTTGATCGACAATCAGCAATGCGTCGGGTGCCGATTCGAGATAGGCGGTAAGTTCGGCCGTGCGCTCTTGCACACGTTGCTCGAGCACCTCATGATTGCGTCGCAGCGCGTCGTCTGACTGCCGATGTGCTGCAATTTCGTCCTGCAGTTGCCGTGCCCGGAAACGCGCAGTTTGCGCCAGGTGCGTGGCGTAGGCGATCAAACCACTTAATAGCAAACCGGTAGCCAGCATTAAATTAACGACGCCGGGGCCATACAGTGAAACACGCTGCAAAGTGGGCCAAAGCTGCACGCTCCACGGCACACCATACAGGTCGAAGTGTGCCTTGCGCAGCCACTTTTCGTTGGCGGGTAGTGCCTGTTTCGAGCGTTGGTAAATCTCTTTACCGGCTACACTCACGGTGAACGAATACTCTGTTTCGGGAATCGGCGCAACGACGATGCTCAGCCATTGCTGCAGGCGCAGCAAGCCAATGAACAGTCCATCAAACTGGTCGCCTTGCACGATAGGTATGTAAATCGCTGTACCTTTGCCGCCCTGGACGAGATCAAACGGACTGGAAAATACTGTACGCTGGCTGTCGCGCGCCATCGCCGGTGCGTCGCCGGGTTGATTGCTTATATCGAGGTTTTGCGCTGGTTCATTACCTTCTAACGGCAATGCCCATCGAATGATAAGCGCCGAGTCAGCCCACTGTATTGCCTGAAAACCCGGTTGGTCAAAAAGGAAGCTCGCTACATCGGCCTCCCATATCGGCCGCGGCGTACCGCCTGCCACCACCCAGCGCAATGCCAGCCGCTCAAGCGCTCGCGCGCGATTGTCGAGGTCGTGCTTGATCAGACTTCTTACAGTGTTAACTTGCTCATCAACAACTTGCTGTAACTGTCTGTGCTGCTGTTGGTTTAGCGCATACCAGGCGGCTACAGTAAGCAGTGTAAGCACCACGGCGAGTAGCAACGGCAGCCACGGTCTGGGTACGCTGTTTGTTTGTGGTGATGATAGTGCCATACTGCAGCGCTGTTAATGTAGACGGTTAACGGAAGATACGCATAACGCACATGCAGCAATAGTCTACACGGGATTGCGTGTCGTTTCCGGCCCGATTACAGGCACAACGAATGCGCTGAGGCGCGACCCGGGATATTGCACTTTGCTTACACTAGCAGCGCAGTTGGGCGAGCACCGCTATATAATGTCGCGGCACTTGGCCAGACTAAATCTTAAGGACAAACATGAACGATAAAATTGAAACTCGCAATATGGCGCTGTTCTGCGATTTTGAAAACGTAGCGCTGGGCGTGCGCGATGCCAACTATGCAGCCTTCGATATACAAAAAGTACTGGAGCGCCTGCTGCTGAAGGGCAGCATAGTGGTCAAGAAAGCCTACTGCGATTGGGAGCGCTACAAGGAGTTTAAAGCCGATATGCACGAAGCGGCCTTTGAACTCATAGAGATTCCACATGTGCGCCAATCGGGTAAAAATTCTGCCGATATCCGCATGGTGGTCGACGCGCTTGACCTCTGCTACACCAAAGCACACGTTGACACCTTCGTTGTCATCAGTGGCGACTCGGACTTTTCACCGCTGGTTAGTAAATTACGCGAGAACAATAAGGCGGTGATTGGCGTTGGCGTGAAAAACTCTACATCAGACCTGCTAATCGCCAACTGCGACGAATTTATATTTTACGACGATCTGGTGCGAGAGTCGGAAAAACCCAAACGCAAACGCCGCAAGGCGCCGGCAAGTACGACAAAAAAGCCCAACGGTAAAAGTAAAGCCAAAGTTGAGGACGACAAACAACAGGAAGCGCTGGACCTGGTGGTCGAAACGGTGGAAGCCTTACTGAAGGAACGCGGCGAGCAGGAAAAAGTGTGGGGCTCGATGGTGAAACAAACGCTGAAGCGACGCAAACCCGGTTTCAACGAAACATATCACGGCTTCCGCACCTTCGGCCAACTTCTCGAGGAGGCACAGGCCCGCGAGCTGCTGACGCTAAAGCTCGACGAAAAATCCGGCGGTTACATTATCAAAAATCTTGTTGGCGAGGAGTAGCGGCAGTGCCGCGCAAAACAGGAAAAGTGTTGTTTGGTAACTAATAAGCCCGCATTAAAATTGGTTTAAAGCAACAAGCCACCCCTTCCTTCTGCTAGTGTGGTGTAAAGAATAAAGCGTTCATATAGCGAGTCGCCAAGGGGTCAGCCGTAAGGCGCATTTCCGAAGGCATATTGGGCATATGTCAAGGGAATGCAACGCAGCGGATGGCCCCTTGGCGGCTCGCCCGAAGGGAAACACACAATTTGCGCGCTGCGGCGTTGCAGTTCTTGGAAAGGTGGCCTACATTCCCGGCGAACTGCGTCTTGCAGAGCACAAATTGTGAGCTTCTAATATGTACGCTTTATTCGTTACACCACACTAGTAGCTGCTTTACGCGCTCTATTGCACGCTCGATATCCTGCAATGGCGGCGGTGTTGCTGCCGGAAACTCATCGCCCAACCACACGGCATTGCCAGCCGCCAGCAGGCGGTCGTGCACCAGAGTGATATCGCGACTCAGTCGGCGCGGTCCCCAGCGTATCAAACCCCGGTAGCAAAACGTCGACACATTAAAATCATTAGCGCCAGCGACGGCCGCGGCATCGCGGCGCATCGCCTGCGGCCCCACTCCCGAATCAAACATATAAACCGGTTTGCCCGTAGCGCAGGCTTCGGTGAGCATGGAAATGCTATCGGCCGTAACGATCAGCTCATCGGCCAGTGCCAGGTAGGCTAAATACGGGTTCAGCTCATCAGCCTCGCGCCAGCGATAAAAATGGCGCGGCACTGCGGCCGTGCCCTCATCCAACGCCTGCAAAGCAGACGCTGCGGTGCGCGCACTGCTGGTCAGCAGCAACGAGCCGCCGCGAGCCTGCGCGAGGTGACTTGCCTGCTGCGCCAGACGCGCAGCGGCACGGGCGCCAAAAGTGTACGGCCCGCTATGACCGCCGACGATAACGGCGAAACGGGGTTGTGGCAGATTGGCAAACTGTTGCTGCCACTGCTCGGCAGCGGTGCTCATATTGATGACGCTGACGCTGTGCATGGTCATCATGTTTTGCAATACATTGGTGCGCTGCGGCAAGCGGTATTGCGGCGTAGTAATCACCAGGTCGAAACGCTCGGGGTCAGCCCACGGGCGGCCAACATGTACGATTTTTGTGTGCCCGCCTGACTGCTCACGAATCCAGCGCCCGACTGGCTCATTGCGCATACCGGCTTCAAGCAACAGGTCCGGCCAGGGCGGTTGCAGGGGCGCGGACTGCGACACACGGATACCGCGCAAGTCGCTGCCGCGAAAAACATTAGTGCGAAATTCCAGGCTACGATAGCTGAGCTTCTTTATCTCGTAAGGAAGCCCCAGCGCATCAGCCAGCGCGATAAGCTGACTATGTTCACCGGCGCGGTAGCCGGCAATTACCCACACTTGTTTTTTTTCGCCATTATTGAGCATATTTGTTGCGCATTTATTCCATATGAAAGTCTATTTTGTAGCGTAGTTTGGCCGTCGTGTAGTGCTAACGGCGCTGTACCAGTATACTTGGCGATTTTTGCCGGGTCGTGAATATTCTCTTAACCTGGCTCACTTCTACTTCTGACATCATCACATGGCCGATTTTGCAAGCTACCAAACCTTTATTGTTAAAATTTTGCAGCCCCTTGCTAAACAGGGCGCGATTGTCACCGAGGACACAAAATTAGTCGCTGAGTTAGGCCTGTCTTCACTGCAAGTGATGGAGCTGGTTGAACAAATCGAGGATCATTTTGACATTTCAGTGCCACTAAATTTGCTGCCCGATATGAACACGGCGCGGGAGATGGCACAAAGATTAGTCGAGAATAATCCCTCATGAGTCTGTTCGACAAGTTTCAGCCGCTGGCGCAGTTACGCGCTGACCTGCAGGCGACGGCTGCCCAGCCATTCGGCGCGGCAACCGAAAAATTGTTTTCTGCCACCGAGGGCATCGTCAACGGCCGGCGCGTGATTCTTGCCGGCACCAATAACTATCTCGGTATGAGCCTCGATCCGGATTGCATTAGCGCCGCACAGCAGGCGTTGGCAGACCAGGGCACCGGCACTACCGGCTCGCGCATGGCCAGCGGCACATTTGCCGGTCACCTCGCGCTGGAGCAGGAGCTGGCGGCGTTTTTCGACAAGAGCAACGCCATCGTATTCTCCACCGGCTACGCTGCTACCATGGGCATGGGATCGACATTGGCCGGTCCCGGCGACGTGATATTGCTCGACGCCGACAGCCACGCCAGCATCTACGACGGCGTGCGTCTGGGCGGCGCGGAAGTGATTCGCTTCAAACACAACGACGCGGCCGACCTGGAAAAACGCATGCGCCGCCTCGGCGAGCGAGCCGCCAATGCCTTGATTATCGTCGAAGGTATTTACAGTATGCTGGGTGACCAGGCGCCACTAGCCGAAATTGTCGATGTAAAGCGCAACTACGGCGGTTATTTAATGGTTGACGAGGCGCACTCGCTTGGAATCGTTGGCGCTAACGGCCGCGGCGTAGCCGAGCAAACCGGTGTTGAGGATGACGTTGACTTCATTGTCGGTACGTTTAGCAAAAGCCTGGGTTCGATCGGTGGTTATTGCGTCAGCAACCACGCCGAGCTGGAAACGGTGCGCTACGCGATTCGCTCGTACATATTCACCGCCTCATCCTCACCTGCCGTGATCGCGTCCACTCGGGCAGCATTGAAAGTCATCCAGCAACGCCCCGAACTGCGTACCCAGCTATGGAATAACGCCGAGCGCTTGTACAACGGACTGAAGAACCTCGGTATGCGCATTGGCCCCGAAGTTGGTCCGGTAGTTGCCGCCATTTTTTCCGAGCGTGACGCAGCGATTAATAGTTGGAAGCAATTGCTGGAACACGGCGTATGCGTCAACCTCGTGGTACCGCCGGCGTCGCCTGACACCAACAGTTTGCTGCGCTGCAGCGTCAGTGCTGCGCATAGTCCGGAGCAAATAGATCAAATCATCGCTGCCTACGCGGCCCTGCCTTGTAATTCAGATTCGGCAGCTAACTAACAGATCCCCGATGGATAAACTAAAAATAACAGGCAACGGTCCGCTGCGTGGCGACGTTGCAATTTCTGGTGCCAAGAACGCTGCTCTGCCCATACTGGCGGCGACTCTTTTAAGCGCCGAGCCACTGCGAATTAGCAACGTGCCACGTCTCAAAGACGTGAGCACTACCATCCAATTGCTGCGTCATCTTGGCTCGCGGGTGGAATATGCCAGGCCCGACGAGCTGCAGCTGCATAATGACCATATTAACTGCGTGCATGCCCCCTACGAGCTGGTAAAAACCATGCGCGCATCGATATTGATGCTGGGGCCCCTGGTTGCCCGTTTTGGTGAGGCCGAAGTGTCGTTACCCGGCGGCTGCGCCATTGGCTCGCGGCCGGTCGACCTGCATGTTAAGGGATTACAAGCCATGGGTGCTGAAATCAGCATCATCGATGGTTACATCAACGCCCGCGCGAAGCGTTTGCGCGGTGCGGAGATTTTGTTCGACACAGTGTCGGTGACCGGCACCGAAAATTTGATGATGGCGGCTACGCTGGCGCAGGGTACAACCCAGTTAATCAACGCTGCCTGCGAACCCGAGGTGGTTGACCTGGCACGTTGCCTGACCGCCATGGGCGCTCGCATCAGCGGTGCCGGCTCTACAAGAATTACCATCGAGGGCGTAGAAAAACTGCATACGGCCAGTCACAGTATTCAGCCCGACCGAATCGAAACCGGCACATTCCTGGTAGCGGCCGCTGCTACCGGTGGTAGCGTACGGCTGCAAAATACCAGTGCGTTGCTCCTCGAGTCAGTACTGGAAAGACTGCAACAAGCCGGCGCATCGATTGACAGCGGCCAGGGTTGGATAGCGCTGGATATGCAACAGCGGCGACCGTTGCCGGTGAACGTCACCACCGCGCCCTACCCGGCCTTCCCCACCGACATGCAGGCCCAATTTGTCGCATTGAATGCGATCGCACAAGGTAGCTCCAGCGTCAAGGAAACAATTTTTGAGAACCGGTTTATGCACGTACCGGAGCTGCAGCGCATGGGTGCCGATATCCGCTTACGAGGTAATACCGCGTTAGTGCGTGGCGTTGAAAAACTGCAGGGCGCACCGGTGATGGCAACCGATTTGCGCGCCTCTGCCAGCCTGGTCATCGCCGGGCTGTGCGCGAGCGGCGAAACGCTGATGGATCGTGTCTATCACCTCGACCGCGGCTATGAACGCATTGAAGACAAACTAACGCAGCTGGGCGCGCAAATTGAGCGTGTTACAACCGCAGCAGCGGAGCTCGCAGCGTTGCGCTCGGCTACGGCGACCGGAAATGTAACGACCTTGCCGCACCCGGTAGCGGCTGCATTCGAGCGCGGCTGATGGACGCTATGACGCCAGCGGCAGAACCGGATCTGGCAGCTGCCTTCACTTTCGCGCAGCTATCGGATCTGCACTTGTCCTCGCTTGACGACGTCCGTTGGCGGCAGCTGGCCAACAAGCGCCTGTTGGGTTATTTGTCGTGGCACAAACGACGCCGCGATATACACGACCGCGTGGTGCTGGACGCACTGCAACAGGATCTTAAGCGCAGCGCTCCCGACCATATTGCAGTGACCGGCGACCTGACCCATATCGCCATGCCAGCCGAGTTTTTACAGGTACGACACTGGCTGGAGTCGCTAGGTGACGCAAACGACATCAGCGTGATACCTGGCAATCACGACGCCTACCTGAACTCCGGCTGGCAGAAAAGCTGGCATCAGTGGCAGGCCTTTATGGCCTCCGATAGCGAACTTGATCATGCGGATTCTCTATTCCCCAGTTTACGCACGCGCGGTCCTGTCGCCTTTATAGGCCTTTCCAGCGCATGCGCCAGCCTGCCGCTGTTCGCGACCGGCACCCTCGGCGCACAGCAACTCGAAAAATTCGAACAGTTATTGGACGAAACTGGCAAAGCAGGTTTTTTTCGGGTGGTGCTGATCCATCATCCGCCGATACCCGGCTCGGAAAAATGGCGCAAACGGCTAACCGACGGCGACAAGTTTTGCGCCGTCGTCGCAAGGCATGGTGCCGAGCTGGTGTTGCACGGCCACCGCCATCGCGCCTCTCAAAACAGCATCGAGACGCGTTCCGGCCCAGCCACGGTGATTGGCATTCCGTCCAGCTCGTCCAACGGCAACAGTGCAAATGAACTGGCGCAATACTACCTCTACACCGTGCAACGCCAGACGCAGCACTGGCAGCTTGATATTGGCGTGCAGGAATACAACCCAACAACCCGAAAGTTCGCGCACCTGCGCGATGTGCAGCTTGAGATAGCGCGGCAGTCAAGCGACACCGCGAACTCCTAGCCGCAATCAAGACGGTATTAGCGCGCGCCGATTAGCTGCTGCACTATTTCATAGTCTTCGATTGAATCAACGTCGATAGCGGCGTGTCCGTCCTGCATCAGCACGGCGCTAACGCGCAATCCAAGCCGTTTTGACAGACCCGCCAGCGCGTCGGCAAGGGTAAGCCGGCCCAACGCGTACTGACATACCGCCTTCCATCCAAGCAGCCGTATGACGCGCAGTGGACTCTTGCGTTGTTGCTCAACTTGCTGCCATTGGTGTGCGGCACGGCGACCGTTTGGCGTCATGAAAGCAAACAGATTACAGCCGCAGTACTCGCCATCTTTAAAGCGCAATACGGTTTTACGCATATGCGGCACGACTGCCTGCACCAGTTCGTAGGGAGCCAGGCCGACG
The DNA here is from genome assembly GCA_037969395.1 of Pseudomonadales bacterium. Taxonomy (GTDB): domain Bacteria; phylum Pseudomonadota; class Gammaproteobacteria; order Pseudomonadales; family JAUIET01; genus JBBKXJ01. The sequence continues at coordinate 112,257 of JBBKXJ010000018.1, read as the reverse complement.
CAGACATCCGCCTGCTGCGCCAGGCTTGCCGCGCAAAAGTGATCGACCATAGCGGCGGTTAACAACGGATGGTCTGCCGTCGTCAGCAATGTCGGCTGCTCAGCAACGATTGTTGACAGCACTGCATACGCGCTGCTGCTCGGCGTAGCCTGCGGGGCGTGCCACGCTATGGTTTTTGCTTTCACTAATGCGCTGATCTTGTCATTTTTGGCCAACTGTTGCTGCGGCGGACCGGCGATAGCAATATTCTGGATAGAACGCGCCTGCTGTAGCGCGGTGAGCACTCTCGCCAGCATCGCCTCGCCGCCAATTGGCAATAGAGCCTTGCAGCCGCCAGCGTCGAAGCGAGCTACTAACGGGTCATCAGGACCGCGATCGCCAGCCAGAATAATGGCATGCATTGTCGCTTCACTCTGCATCTGGCTCATGAATTTTGCGCCGCACAATAGCCAAAAAACGGTCGTACTGCCAGCAGCTCAATGCGCGCACAATTCAGTCGCCCGCACGCGCTATTTTGTTTATAACTCACCCCTATTTGCACCCCTAATCGCCTAAAAAAGCACCTTGAACAGCGATGTGAAAAATTAAGAAAGCTTTTTAATTGCATATGCTTATTACCGTTTCATTAAGAGAAAACTCAAGAGTTTTATAACAACTTAATCAAATCATTTAAAATTGCTTAATAATCACGCAAAAACCTTTAAATAATCGTTATTTATGCGCATAGTATATTGCCTTTCACCACCGTCATCTGAATAATACGCACCTGCAGTAGTGTGGTAGTTTCATACCATGTAAGTGGCGCAGTCAGCGCCAGTTGTAGAGTTGCCAGCATAATCTTCACATTGCTTCGGGCGAAACAAACCGCAGAGATGGATTGTTAGTAGTTCAATTTACCAAGCACTAACGTCTGCCCGGCGGCCTTCACGCCTCACGCCAACACGTTACTGAACTCAGGAAATCAGTTTGCAAATTATCCCAACTCCCAAAGCACACCAACTCGCCTTCCGCGCGGCCGACTTTTCCACCCTGACCGAGGCGCTCGATTACGCTGCGCAGGGTGAGACTGGTACTAATTTCTATTCGCGCAGAGGGCATCTGTATGCGTCGATGCCTTACCGCGAGCTACAGCAGTCGGCCCGGTCACTGGCGCGCAAAATGCTCGGTCTCGGTCTGCAGCGTGGCGACCGGGTCGCTTTGATTGCAAAAACCAGCCCTGACTTCCTGCGCTTCTTTTTCGCCAGCATGTATGCCGGCCTGATTCCCGTTGCTTTGCCCGCTTCGTTTAATCTGGGCAGCCACAATACCTACGTACGCCAATTGCGCAGCTTTCTGGAGAATCAGCAGGCTAAAGCGGCGATGTCGCCGACCGAATACCTGCAGTTCCTGCAGGAAGCCGGCGCAGGACTGGATTTACGCATGATCGGCGCAGCGGAAAATTTTGATCAGCTGCCAGAGCAGGCGGGTGAATTACCGCTCATTATGGCCGATGACGTGGCATACATTCAGTACACCTCGGGCAGCACCCGCTTTCCGCGTGGCGTTGTTATCGAACAGCGTACTGTCATGAGCAATCTCGCCGGTATTAGCCGCGAGGGCATAAAAGTCACGAGCGGGGACCGCTTTTTTTCATGGCTGCCGTTTTATCACGATATGGGTTTGGTCGGCCTGGTACTGGTGCCACTGGCCACGCAAACGTCAGTTGATTACCTCGACCCGCATGATTTTGCGATCAGACCGCGACAATGGCTGAATCTGATGTCAGAAACCAAAGCCACCATCTCTTTCAGCCCATCGTTTGGCTATGAATTGTGCGCCCGCCGCTTAAACGAAGGCGAGGCAACTAAATACGATTTAAGCCACTGGCGCATCGCCGGAATCGGCGCCGAAATGATTCGCCCGCCAACGCTGGACCGTTTTGCCAAAGCGCTTGCGCCCGCGAAGTTCGACGACCGCGCATTCCTCGCCTGCTACGGCATGGCCGAGTGTTCGCTAGCCGTCAGTTTCGCACCGCTGTTCGGCGGCTACTCAACCGACAGTATTGATGGCAAGCATTTGTCCAGCCATAGCGAAGCGATTCCGACCACTGCCGCCACCCATCATAGTCGGGTTCGATCCTTTGTTAATTGCGGCACAGCGCTACCCGAATATGAAGTAGAGATCCGTGACGACGCCGGATGTGTGTTGAGCGAGCGCTGCTGTGGCACCATTTTTTTACGCGGCCCCAGCGTAACGTCGGGCTATTTCAATGCACCGGCTGAAACGCGCGCGGCGCTATCGGCTGACGCGTGGTTGAACACTGGCGATGTTGGCTATTTTGTTGATGGCAGCATCTACATCACGGGCCGTAAGAAAGATCTGATTATTATCAACGGCAGAAACATCTGGCCGCAAGATCTCGAATATCTCGCCGAGCAGCAACCCGAAGTGCGCATCGGCGATGCGCTGGCCTTTTCGGTGCCAAACCCAAACGGCGCCGAGTCGTGCGTGCTGGTTGCGCAATGTCGCGAGTATGATCCTAACAAGCGCATTGATCTGATCAACAGACTGACCGGTACGGTTCGCATTGAGCTGGGTATAGACTGTTATGTCGAGCTGGTGCCGCTGCACACGCTGCCGCGCACCTCGTCGGGCAAACTGTCGAGATCGCGCGCGCGCCAGGATTTCATCGACAGCAATGATCTGCAAGAATTGTTTTCCGTATCGATGAGCCTGGTCAAGGAAGCTGCCTGCGTTTAATCAAAGACTTTGGTGTTTGAGGCGCGCCATGCGCACGCAGGAACTACGTGCGCATGGCGCACCCTACTGTTAGTAGAGCAACCCGCGAAAGCATGCAAAGCATAGTTGCTGTCACTGGCGCCACAGGTTTTCTCGGTCGCAATTTATGTCGTCATTTGTTGGCGGCCGGTTTTCATATACGCGCGCTAGTGCGCTCACCCGTCGCTGCTCAGGCCTTGCAACAACAGGGTGTTGAGCTGATTCAGGGCAGCCTGGATGATCGTAGTAGCCTGGCGCGACTGACAGAAAACGCGGCGGCGGTTATTCATCTTGCCGGCAGCGTACGCGGCGCAACGCAGCAGCAATTTGATCGCGTTAATGTCGATGGCGTCCGGAGCTTACTGGCGGTACTGGAAAGCGCGACTAAACCTCCCGCCTTGCTGCTGATGTCATCACTGGCGGCACGCGAACCACAGCTTTCGTATTATGCGACCAGCAAGCGGCGCGGCGAGCAGGTGCTGCAGCAGGAAGCGCGCCGCGTGAAATGGACCGTGCTGCGACCACCGGCAGTGTATGGTCCGGGTGACAAGGAGCTATTGCCGCTATTTCGCCTCGCGGCACGCGGCCTGTTGCCGCTGGCAGGCAGCGCCAACGCACGTTTTTCTCTGCTGTTTGTTGATGATTTAAGTCAGGCGGTGCTTGCCTGGCTGCAGAGCAAGCAAGGTGCTGGAAAAACTTATACACTGGATGACGGCACGCCGAATGGATACAACTGGCATACCGTTGCCGAAATCATTGAGCATGCCTGCCTGCGGCGGGTGCGACTGGTTGCACTGCCCGGCTGGCTAATGAACGGGTTCGCCAACGTGAACAACGCCGGAGCCCGGCTGTTGCATTACTCGCCCATGTTGACACCGGCAAAGTTGCGCGAACTGCGTCACGCCGATTGGGTCTGCGATGGCGCTGCGCTGCAAGCCGCGCTGAATTGGCGGCCGGCGACGAAGCTTGCCGATGGCTTGCGAAGTACACCCGACTGGCTAACTCAAGTCAGCCAGCGCGGTAACAGGCGGGTACGCTAACATTATTTTCTGCGATTAGCGGAGTCGTTTTTGGCAAAGTTTATTTTTGGCAACACTGTACGCAAGGCCGCCGCTGAGTCAAACATCGTGTCGCGGCTTCTGTGGTTGCTTGACTTTATATTTATCGGCAGCATTTTTGCGCTACTGCGAATGCTCTCGGTAGATACCGCAGCGGCGCTGGGAAACCGATTCGGCCGCTGGCTTGGCCCCCGGTTCAAGAAAAAGAGTGCTATCGTAAAAGCCAATCTGCGCCAGGCATTGCCAGATAAATCCAGCGCGCAAATCGATATGCTGATGCAGCGCGTGTGGGGCAACGCAGGTGCCGTGTTCGCCGAATACGCTCATCTTGAAAGAATTTGTCACACCGAGGCCGACACGCGTATGGAGGTCGTCAATCTCGGTGACATAGAAACCTTTCGCAACCCTGCAAGTCCAATGGTGATCGCAACCGCCCACCTGGCGAACTGGGAGTTAATAGGCGCCGCTATCGTCAAAGCAGGGGCACCATTTGTGGCATTGTATTCGCCGCCGGCCAATCCCTGGTTTGAGAAACTGTTGGTAAAGCAGCGGCAAACGCTGGGTTGCGAGCTGGTGGCGCGCGACGCCAGTATGCGCACCTTGTTTCGGGCACTTGAGCAGGGTAAATCCATTGGCATGGTGATGGACCGTCGCATCGACAGCGGTAAACAGCTGCCCTTTTTTGGCGAGGACATGTCGACTACACTGTTGCCGGCGAAACTGGCGCTGCGTTATGGCTGTCAGCTGGTGCCTGTGCAAGTGGAGCGCTTGCGAACGGCACACTACCGGGTAACGTTTCATCCGGCGGTGCAAGCGGACGACCCGCAAGCTGATACGACGACGCAGGCTACGCAGATGGCGCGCAAGGTCAATACGCTGTTTGAACACTGGATTCGCGCGAGACCACAAGACTGGCTATGCACAAAACGGCTGTGGCCAAAGCAGAAAGTGCCGGTAACAACATCGGCTGCAGCCGTTTCGGGAAGTCACGACGGTTCGACCTAACGACACGCTAAAAAATTAGCAATGACGCGGAAGCAGACCATGCAGCAGAACAAGCAACAGTCGATACGGCTGTTTAAGAACGATTTTATGGAAACTCTTACCCACGTGCACCCTATTGTGCCGCTGGCGTTTTGGAGCCCAATCGTTGCGTTCCTGCTATGGCGTAGCTTTGCAGTACACAATTTATCGGTCGCGGCGGTTGCCGTCGTCGCGATAGCAGGGATTGCGACCTGGACCCTGGCGGAATATAGTTTGCATCGTTTCGTATTTCACTTTCCGGCGCGCAGCCGAGTCGGCAAGTATCTGGTGTTTTTATTTCACGGCGTCCATCATGATGCGCCAAACGACAAGACTCGGCTGGTCATGCCGCCGGCCGGTGCGGTGATTATTATGACGTTGCTGTGGCTGCTGTTTGGCCTGTTCATTCCAGCGCCGTGGATAGAACCATTCTGTGCGTTCTTTATCATCGGCTACCTGGTCTACGATTATCTGCACTACGCTTGCCATCACTTTCCGATGCGCCACCCCGCGTTGCATTACCTGAAAATTTATCATCTGCAGCACCACTTTTCCGCAGAGGGCGGCCGCTACGGCGTAAGCTCGCCGCTATGGGATCGAGTGTTCAGAACTTTTAGATAGCTCGCCGTGAGCAAACACTACCTTATTCCACGACGCTTGAGCGCCAGGTTTCCTGCGTTGCAGCGTGCCGCATGGCGGTTGGAAGATGCTTTCTTCGGAGGTTGTTTCTGGCTGCTGCAGCGCATGCCGCCCGCACTTGCGCTACGAACCGCGGAAAGATTATTTGCCACTATTGGCCCAATGACCGCAAAAGCCGCGACGGTACGCAACAATCTTGCGGTCGCATTCCCGACTCGGGAGCCTGCGCAAATAAAGGTCATGACCAAAGACCTGTTTGGCCATTTGGGTATTGCCGTCGTTGAACTGGCATTGCTTGAGCGACTCTGGGACGAACGCGCGCAGCGAATTGAATTCGTCGCGGCTGACGCAGTCGCGCCATTATTGCGCAACGGTAACGGCATCGTTTTTGTAACCGCGCATGTGGGCGCCTGGCAACTGTGTAACTTGATTGCACCGTATTACGATATACCGATTACAACGGTCTACGCACCGGAAACCAACCCCTTTTTGAACGCCAGACTGCTGCGGCTACGGCAGGCGTTTCAATGCCAGCTGGCACCACGCGACGGCAGTATGCGCGTGTTAATGCGTGAACTTGGCGCTGGCCGGGCAATCGGTTTAGCGGTCGATACACGGCTGGACAGCGGCGAACTGCTGCCGTTTTTTGCGGTCGACGCAGCGACCAATAGCGCGCCGGCCAGACTTGCCTTGCGCTATAACTGCGAGCTTGTGCCCCTGCATGTGCAGCGCCTGCCAGGCATGCGCTATCGGGTCGAGCTGAGCGAACCAATTCGTGCGCCGGACGCAGCGGCGTCGATTGATGACAAAGCGCTGCAGATGACCCGCGACCTTAACCTGTTGTTTGAAACATGGATTCGCTCAACTCCCACCGAATGGATGTGTCTAAAACGGCGCTGGCCGCGCACAGCTTATGAATAGTACTCGCAGAAACCGGCAACAAAGCGCAGCAATGCGCTCATTTTTAATTGCTATGCGCTGCTGTTTTGCCGCCAGCGCAGTATTGCTACCGGCGCTGCCCGCGCACAGTGACAATGTGCCCGCCAGCAGCGTGGAAGTACCGTGGCAACAGCTGGAATTTCAGGCCAGCAAACTGTTTGTCAGCGGCAAACTACAGTTTAAGCTATCCACAATAGACGCTGATAAAGCGCGTAAAAAACTGCTAAAAGTCGAGCGGCAGCAACCGCTTGAGCCGCTCAATGACACGCTGGCGCTGCTACATATACGCTCTGAACTAATGAGCAATCGCGGCGAAATGCGCATCTGGATGGATCCGCGGGACTTCCGCGTCTACCAACGAGAGCGCATGACCACGGGGTCGAATACCCGGCTTAAATTGTATCGATATCTGCGCAACGCGGTGTACCGGGTACGCAAGGAGTCCCAGTCCAGCGATCTGAAGTTCGACTCTGCACAATGGCGCACTTCCAGCGAGCAACTGATCCCGCTAAGAGCCGTTAGTGCCGGATCGGCAGCCGTACACGACCCTTCCGCTTTGCTGTTAATTGCCAGTAGCAAAGCGCTCGCCAAAGCTGGCGATGCAGTGACAACCACGGTTTTTACTGATAAGCAACTGTACGCGGCGACCCTGACGGTAACCGGCAGCGAGCCGGTCAAAGCCAATTATCGTCTGAACGACTACAGCGGCACCCGCTCCGTTACTGCAAAACTGAATACCTTACAAATCGAACTAACGACCAAGCTGTTGGGTACGGAACCGGAAGAAGAGGCGTTTGAATTCCTGGGCCTAAATGGACCAATAGTGATCTCTGTCGACCCCAAAAGCCGCTTACCTTTGCAGGTAGAAGGATCACAAAGCAGAGTCGGCAAGGTGACGGTTGATCTACGTAAGGTCAGACTAAAAGCACAATAGCTTTCTAAGGGCTGGCTTTAGTTCTGAGTTTTAAACCTGAATTTCAAATCTAGGTTGCCAGCAACTGGTCCAGACTTTCGATAACGCGTGCGGGTTTTACCCCGGTCAGGCATTTCAAATGCTCCAGTGGGCAGGTGCGTTGAAAGCATGGTCCGCAATCAACCGGCAACGATTGAATAGCGACACGGTCGGCCAACGGCGGCGTAAAGTTTGGCGACGTGGACCCATAAATGGCGATCAGCCGCTTGTTGAGCGCGGCCGCGATATGCAGCAGGCCGGAATCGTTGCACACCACCGCTGCCGCAGCCGCCATCAACAAGGTGGCTTCTGCCAGTTTAGTTTTGCCGGCAAGGTTGCTGCAATGCAGCTGCGCGGCTTCGGGTAAGCGCTCGATTATGCCTTGCACCACTGCCTGATCGTTAGCCGAGCCAAGCAGGAAAATCTGATAGCCGTCGACAATTTTCTGCTGCGCAAGCGCGGCGAAGTATTCCTCAGGCCACTGTTTAGCGGGCCCGAACTCGGCACCAGGGCAGAGCGCGATTATCGGCCTATCGGTGTTAAGTTGGTAGTCTGCCAGCGTCTGCGTTACCAGCGCGGTATCGATCTCAATATACGGATTTGGCAGCGGTTGCGGCAGCGCGGCGTTGGGCTCGAGTCCCAGCGCTAAAAAGCGCTGCACCATGAGCGGATACGCCTGCTTGTCGAGCATGCGCACGTCGTTCAGCAAGCGATAACGCATCTCCCCGCGCCAGCCCGTGCGCTTCGGAATTTTCGCCCAATAGGGAATCAGCGCTGACTTAAACGAGTTAGGCAATACAATGGCCTGCGCATATCCCGACCGGCGCAGCTGACGCGCCATGCGATAGCGCGCCAGCAACTCCAGCTGGCCATGACCGAGCGGCATTTCCCAGCCGTGGCGCACTTCAGGCATCAACTCCAGTAACGGCAAGCTCCAGCCGGGTGCCAGCACGTCGATGGGACGCTCGGGATCAGCGGCATTGAGCAGGCGGTACAAGGCCTGCGACATCATCATATCTCCGACCCAGGAGGGGCCAATGATGAGCAGCGGGCTAGTCATTTTTAAAGGCGTGCGTTAATCGTTGTCAACCGGAGTCAGCCATTGCAGGTGTTCGCTGCGGCGGCCACGTACCTGATCAAAATACATGGTTTGCAATTTTTCAGTTATCGGGCCGCGCCGACCGGCACCGATCTGGCGACCGTCCAATTCGCGTATCGGTACGACTTCAACCGCTGTGCCGGTAAAAAACGCTTCGTCGGCGATGTAGACTTCGTCGCGAGTAATGCGCCGCTCTTTTACCTCCAGGCCAAGCTCATTAGCAAATTCGAAAATAGTGCGGCGGGTAATACCATCGAGACAGGAAGTGAGTTCAGGCGTGTGGATTTGATTGCCGCGTACAAGAAAAATATTCTCGCCACTGCCTTCGGCAACATAGCCTTCGTTGTCTAACAGAAGCGCTTCGTCGCAGCCGCTATCGAGTGCCTCTTTTAGCGCCAGCATGGAGTTAATGTAGTGCCCATTTGCCTTGGCCTTGCACATGGAAATATTAACGTGGTGGCGAGTGTATGACGACGTGCGCACTTTAATGCCGGCTTCCTGCGCCTCGGGTGACATATAGTGCGGCCACTCCCAGGCGGCAACAATGGTATGCACGCTGAGATTGTCGGCGCGTATGCCCATACCCTCGGAGCCGTAAAAGCACATGGGCCTTAAATAGCCTTCCTGCAGTTTGTTTTCCTTAACGACGGTACGCTGCGCGGCGTTAATCTCGTCTTTGCTAAACGGTATTTTCATACCCATGATGTGTGCCGAATTAAACAGGCGATTGGTATGCTCTTGCAGCCCAAAAATACAGGTGCCGCGATCTTCGGTCTTGTAAGCACGCACGCCTTCAAATACACCCATGCCATAGTGCAGCGTGTGGGTTAGCACATGTACATTGGCTTCGCGCCACGGCACTAACTTGCCGTCAAACCAGATAACTCCATCGCGGTCAGCCATAGACATAAATCGTACTCCTCAAAATCATTCCTCAAATAATTCGTGCCATTTTTGCAGCACAACCTGGCGTTCATTTTGCAATTGCGTTGCATCGATCAACGCGGATTCCTGTTGTAGCGTGCGCCGGTGCAAACAAGTCCGATAGGATTTATAGACATCCCGCAATTGCTCTGCGTCATCGGCACTAAATAATTCGGCTGCCTCCAGGCCCTCAAGTATTCTGATGTTATCAGTAAAAAGGCATAGATCAGGATGCTGCGCAGACCACAGCAGCACCACGTATTGCACCATAAATTCAATATCGACGATAGCACCAGCGCTATGTTTTAGGTGAAATTCGCCATCACGCACACCGGTAAGCAAGTTGTCGCGCATTTTTTTGCGCATAGCGCTGACGTCTTCACGCAACTGCGCCGCGTCGCGCTGCAGACATAAAACGCGCCGGCGAAACTGTTCAAACCACTCCGCCAGCACCACCGGACCTACCACCACGCGGGCGCGTACCAGCGCCTGATGCTCCCAGGTCCAGGCTCGCTGCAGTTGATAGTCTTCGAACGCTTTTACCGAACTCACCAACAACCCGGAATTGCCAGACGGCCGCAAACGCATATCCACTTCATACAGCTGGCCCAACGCCGTTCGTGTATTCAAAATATGGATGATGCGTTGGCCCAAACGCGTGTAAAGCGTAAGGCTGTCGAGCGGTCGCTTGCCATCGGTCTTCGCCGTGGCATTACCCTGGTGGATGAACACCAGGTCCAGGTCTGAATTGTGGCCCAGTTCGATGCCGCCCAATTTACCGTAGGCAACGATGATAAAATTCGGCTTGCCCGGTTCGACGCAGTCTTGCGGCTGGCCGTGTTTAAGCAGCAACTGCTGCCAGGCAAGTTGTAATACGTATTGTAAAATCGCTTCGGCGATAAAGGTTAAATAGTCACTGACCTTCATTAACGGCAGTGCGCCACTGACCTCGGCGGCAGCGACGCGCAGGCCGTAAGACATGCGAAAATAGCGCAGCTGCTCCATTTGCGCTTCCTCGTCATGCTCGTCAATGCGCAACATTTGCTGACGCAGACTGGCCTGCAGTTCGGCGCGGTCGGGCGGCTGGAACAGCGTTCTGGCATCGAGCAGCTCATCGAGCAAGGCCGGGTGCTTGGCCAACTGCTCGGCAATCCACGGACTGGCACTGCACAGTTCAACCAGATGCTGCAACGCTTGCCGATTTTCCGTCAGCAATAACAGATAAGCCGAGCGGCGCAATACCGACTGCAGCAGGGGCAACACCCGCACCAGGGTTTGATCCGGGTTGTTACATTCGGCACAACGGGCCAGCAACAAAGGCATTAACAGGTCGAGCCGGGCCACTCCTATCGACTGCATGTGGGCCGCGCTGGCGTGCAAATCGGTCAGCGCGCGCCAGGCTGAATCGGCATCGACAAAGCCGGCATCGCCTAGCTTCTCCAGCGCATCATCCTGATCGATAGCGGCATCCCACACCTCTTCCCATAACTTTGCCTGGGCTTCGACCTGCTCATCTTCGCGCTCGGACGCGGGTTCGATGGTGTCGTTAAAGTGTTGGCTCACTGTGTCGCGATGCTGTGCCAGACAGTCAGAAAACTCCTGCCAACTGTTGCTTCCCAGCGCAAAGGCCAGCCGCAAACCGTCAATCTTCGTGCTCGGCAGCTCCTGCGTCTGGCGATCCTCCATGGCTTGCAGGGCATGCTCAACATTACGCAGATACTCATAGGCTTCGGTCAACTGCATAACTGCAGCAGCAGACAACAAACCCTCTCGCTGCAGCACCGGCATAACGGCAAGCAGGGCGCGCGTTTGCAAGGCCGGGTCCTGGCCGCCGCGCAGTAATTGAAACGCCTGTACAATAAACTCAATTTCGCGGATACCGCCGGCACCCAGCTTGATATTGCCGCGCAGATTCTTGCGTGCCACCTCGCGCACAATCATGGCTTTCATGGAGCGCAGCGATTCGAACACGCTGAAGTCGATGTAGCGGCGATAGACGAACGGTCGCAAGCTAAGCAGTAACTGTGAACCGGCAACGTGGTCGCCGGCCGCAATGCGCGCCTTGATCATCGCGTAGCGTTCCCAATCACGGCCCTGGCTTTGGTAATACTCGCTCATCGCGTCGAAGCTCATTGCCAACGCGCCGCTCTGGCCATACGGCCGCAGACGCATATCGACCCGAAACACGAAACCGTCCACGGTCTGCTGATCGATCAGTTTGATTAAACGCTGCCCGAGGCGGGTAAAGAACTCATTATTGCTGATGCTTTTGCTGCCACCCTGCGTCGATCCCGCACTCGGATAGGCAAACATTAAATCAATGTCTGACGACAAATTAAGCTCGTGCGCTCCCAGCTTACCCATGCCTATTACGACCAGGTGCTGTGTGGCCGCTGTAACGTCGCTGTGCGGTGTGCCGTATTGCTCACAACACTTGGTATGCAGATAGTGCAGGCCGTTTTGCAGACAGGCATCCGCCAGCCAGCTTAGTTCGTGCGTTAGTTGCGACAAGCTGCTAAGGCGGTTCAGGTCACGCCAGATAAAACGTATCACCTCACGTCGCCGCAGCACACGCAGCATCTTCCCCAAACCCTCTTCAGACAGCTGTTCTGCGGCGTTGATGCTCGCCTGCAGCCTAAGCTGCAGTTCATCTGCTGAGTAATCCCGCTGCAGGTCGCTAGATGTGAATAGTTCCAGCAGCAGGTGAGGATGGCTGACGCAACTGTCTGCTACAAACTGGCTGATGGCACAAATGCGCGCGAGCTGCTGTGCCTGCTCGGGTAGCTGGTTGAAATGCTCGACGATGTCTTGCAATACATTCGCGTCAGCGCTTTCATTCAAGCGCCGCAGGAATTGTGTTAGCGCGTCGCGCAACGGCTCGGGGATGTGCGCATACGGTAGCTGCAACATGGTCTTGGTCAATTGTTATGGGAGCTTTATTGTAGCGCGAAAGGCCAGCCTGAACCCGAACGAAAATTTTTTATGGCGTGCAGTGCGCACGCGCAGATTGATCAGGTTTGTAGTGCTGCGTGTGCGTAGCGCATGCTAGCCGTTGTCAGGCGCTGGCGCGACGCGCATTATTTCGGCAATGGTGGTATCGCCAGCGCCAACTTTTTGCGCGCCGCTGAGCCGCAGCGTGCGCATGCCGGCACGCATACTGGCGGTGCGCAGTTGCGCTATATCACAATCGTTAGTGATCAGGTGTTTGATATTTTCATTTAATGGCATGACTTCGTATAAACCCTGGCGCCCGAGATAACCACTGTTACGACACTCCAGGCAGCCTACCGGCTGATACATATGTTGCGGTGCGTTCACCTTCCACGGCTGGGTCATTTGCTGCCAGGCCGATGCATCGAGATCGACTTTTTCCTTACAGTGCTGGCATAGCGTACGTACCAGCCGTTGCGCCATAACGCCGAGCAAAGTTGCCTTGATCAAATACGCTGGCACGCCAAGTTCCAGCAAGCGCGTAATTGCCGTCGGGCTGTCGTTGGTATGCAACGTAGATAACACCAGGTGACCCGTTAGCGACGCTTGAATCGCCATTTCTGCCGTTTCAAGATCTCGAATTTCACCAATCATAATGATGTCAGGATCCTGCCTGAGCAGAGCTCGCACACCACTGGCAAAGTCAAGATCGATATTATGTTGCACTTGCATTTGATTGAACGCGGGTTCGACCATTTCAATTGGATCTTCGATGGTGCAGACGTTCACATCAGGTGTGGACAGCTGCTTCAAGGTCGAATACAGCGTGGTAGTTTTACCAGAGCCGGTCGGACCGGTGACCAAAACAATACCGTGTGGCGTGCGCGTCATGGCATTCCAACGATCATAGTCGTCGTTGGCCAGCCCCAGTTCGGCAAAAGATTTCAGCAATACGTCCGGGTCAAAAATACGCATGACCAGCTTTTCACCGAATGCGGTTGGCAGCGTCGACAGTCGCAACTCCACTTCGTTGCCGTCGGGGCTAACCGTTTTCAGGCGGCCATCCTGCGGGCGACGTTTTTCAGCGACATCCATACGGCCCAGAATTTTGATGCGGCTGGTCACGGCGGTGACCACCTGCATAGGCAGTTCGTACACCGGGCATAGCACGCCATCGATGCGAAAGCGTATGTTGCCTTGCTCGCGCCGCGGCTCGATATGGATATCGCTGGCCCGCTGCTCGAAGGCGTACTGAAATAACCAGTCGACAATATTAACTATGTGCTGGTCGTTGGCATCCGGCTCCTTCAGCTGACCCAGCTGCAGCATTTGTTCGAGGTTGGCGAGCCCCGCTCCGGATTTCTTGCCATCTTGCGTATAGCCGCTAACCGACCGTGCCAGCGTATAGAACTCGATCATATAACGCGCGATGTCAGCCGGGTCGGCCACCACCCGCGTAATAGATTTGCGCAACACGTGAGCTAAATCCGATTCCCACTGCGCTATGAACGGTTGCCCGCTGGCGATCACCACCTCGTCATTACTCACCTGCAACGCGAGAATCTGGTGGCGTTGGGCAAACGCGTAAGACATTACCTGCGTGACCGCCTGCACATCGATTTTTAGCGGGTCAATATGCGCAACGTTCTGCTGCGCCCGCTGGCCTAACCATTCGACCAGGGCGTCGATCTTTAACTGCGTGTCCGGGCGGGCCAGGTCGTCCAACTGTTGGTCTGCCACATAGTTAAGTGGATGCTGCGCGGCCTCCCGCCGGTCACGGCCGGTGGCGACCAGGCGATCAACGTCAGCCTGGTCAATGCGGCCATCTTCCTGCAGATCGGCAAGCAGGCGACGCAAATCAATGGTCATTTCCAGTGAACGCGGCATTTTTACGGGTTGTGACATGATATTTCCTGCGGCGATTTGAGCAACATGCGTTGAGCGTGTAGAGTGCGCCGTGCGCACGCGGTACATTGTGGATCAGGGCGGCGAGCACGCAACGTGCTCTATTTTGAGTCTAGTCGTTGATCGCTGATCGCGCAGGCGGGAGGAATGTAAACACGCTGTGATAACGCACCGATCACTCTATAGCTGGCATACTGGCTGGCTTTTAGCTATGTTGTACGAAATTCACGACTTCATGATGGTCTTAAATGTCGTTGCCAACTCTTAAGTCACAGTTCAGTCAACTGATCAGCCTGCCATCAATCAGCAGCGTCAACCCGACGTGGGACCACAGCAATTTAGCCGTGATCAATCAATTGGCCGAATGGCTGACGGAGCTGGAATTCGACTGCGACGTGCGTCCGTTAGCCAGCGACGCCAATAAGGCTAATCTTGTTGCAGTACTTGGTAGTGGACCTGGCGGGCTAGTGCTGGCGGGGCATACCGACACGGTACCGTTCGATGAGGGGCGCTGGAACAGTGACCCTTTCACACTGACAGAGCAAGACAATCGCTTCTATGGTCTCGGCACCTGCGATATGAAAGGTTTTTTCGCGCTAGTCATTGAAGCAGTCAGGACATTTAGGAAAAGTGATTTCAAACGGCCACTCATTGTTTTAGCCACGGCAGATGAAGAGAGCTCAATGAGCGGCGCACGCGAAATTGCCGCCGGCGGCTCGCCACTGGCTCGGCACGCAATAATTGGCGAGCCTACTGGTTTGCGACCGATCAGAATGCATAAGGGCATTATGATGGAGAGCATTCGGGTGCAGGGTCAGTCGGGACATTCGTCCAACCCAGCACTGGGTAATAATGCGCTCGATGCCATGCATCACGTGATGGCCGATTTGCTGGCTTTTCGCGCTGAGTTGCAGGCAGAAAACATAAATCCGGCGTTCAAAACTGCCGCACCAACGCTAAACCTGGGCCATATACACGGTGGTGACAATCCCAATCGCATATGCGGTTACTGCGAACTGCAGTTTGACATGCGCTTATTGCCGGGCATGAATAATGACGCTGTGCGTAATTCGCTGGCACAACGCCTGCAGCGAGTGGCCGAACAACAGAAGATCGAGATTAAACTGCAATCACTGGTGCACGGGGTCGCCGCTTTTGCCGAACCGGCTGATTCCGAATTGGTGATAATGGCGGAAAAACTTAGCGGCCACAGTGCGGAGGCTGTCGCCTTTGCTACCGAGGCGCCGTTTTTGCAACAGCTTGGCATGCAAACTATTGTGCTCGGACCAGGGTCGATTGATCAGGCGCACCAGCCTGACGAGTTTATAGACCTGGGGCAGATAGACCCCTGCGTGAAATTATTACGGCAGTTTATTCAGCGTATTTGTTTTTAGCATAGAGAAAAAAGATTGGACTCTCCTCACTACGTCGACCTGTTTCGTTCTGCGTCGCCCTACATCAATGCCCACCGTGGCAAGACCTTTGTGGTGGCGATCAGCGGCGCTTCGGTGGCGCACGCAAATTTTGCCAACATCGCGCAGGACCTGGTGCTGCTGCACAGTCTCGGCGTACGCCTGTTAATCGTCCACGGCGCCAAACCGCAAATCAGCGCCCAACTGCAGCGCAGCGGCATACAAGCGCGACAGGTTGAAGGTCTACGCATAACCGATCAGCAGGCGTTGCCGCAGGTTATCGCCAGCGTCGGTCAGGTACGGGCCACTATTGAAGCACTGTTGACGGCCGGTATCGCGCAGCCAAGTCAGCGTGGCCACAGTGTGCGCGTGATAGGCGGTAATTTTGTTCGCGCCAAGCCCATAGGCATACAGTTCGGCGTTGATTTCGAACACACCGGTGAAGTACGCAATATTGATGCTAGCGGGCTGCGTGATCAACTGACGCAACATAATATTGTGTTGCTGTCGCCGTTAGGATACTCGCCATCCGGGGAAACGTTTAACCTTGGCGCGCAGGAGCTGGCTGCAAAAATAGCGGTAGCCGTTGCGGCTGATAAGCTGATTCTGTTTGCTCAGCGAGAGGAAATGCTGTATCAGCAAGGCCAGCTAGTACGCGAGCTTGATATCGATTCGGCTAAAAATGTTGCGCAAACTGACTCGACCGAAAGCGGCCTGAAATATCTGCTCGCGCAAGCTATTTATGCCTGTGAGCATAATGTCGCACGCAGTCATATTATAAGCTGCGAGGAAAATGGCGCGCTGTTACAGGAGCTGTTTAGCCGCCGCGGCAGTGGTACTTTGGTCAGTCAGCAGCTGTTTGAGACGACCCGGCAGGCCGGCATCGACGACATCAATGGCATCATTGAACTGATCGCTCCGCTGGAAGCCGATGGCACCTTAGTGAAACGATCGCGCGAGAAGCTGGAGGACGAAATTTACCGCTTCACCGTGGTTGAACGAGAAAACGCCATTATTGCCTGTGCTGCACTATATGCCTACCCGGCAAGCAATGCGGGCGAGGTTGCCTGCGTAGTGACTCACCCCGACTACCGTGGTGCACAGCGCGGCGAAAAGCTGTTAGCGCATCTGTATTCGCTCGCAGCACAGCAACAATTGACGATGCTATTCGCGCTAACTACCAAGGCGGCGCACTGGTTTCAGGAACAAGGTTTTGCACCAAATAGTATCGACGCGCTGCCGCCGGAACGGCAATCGCTGTACAATTTGCAGCGTAATTCCAAAGTTCTTTGCAAACAGGTTTAGACTGCCAAAAATATTCTTTTTTTGACAGCTAACCGCATGATTTGCACAAAAAACATTACTCTGACTTTTAGCCTGGAGCCTATCCATGCCTGACTATCGTTCGAAAACATCTACTCATGGTCGTAACATGGCCGGCGCACGCGCACTGTGGCGCGCCACCGGCATGCAAGACGACGATTTCAAGAAGCCCATTATCGCCGTCTCGAATTCGTTCACCCAGTTTGTGCCTGGCCATGTGCACCTAAAAGATATGGGCCAACTGGTGGCGCGTGAAATTGAGCGCGCCGGTGGCGTCGCCAAGGAATTCAACACCATCGCGGTTGACGACGGCATCGCGATGGGCCACGACGGAATGTTATATAGCCTGCCGTCACGTGAGATCATCGCCGATTCGGTGGAATATATGGCCAATGCTCACTGCGCCGATGCGCTGGTGTGTATATCTAACTGCGACAAAATCACTCCAGGAATGTTGATGGCTGCGCTGCGGCTCAACATTCCCGCTATTTTCGTATCCGGCGGGCCGATGGAAGCCGGCAAAACCAAGCTGTCAGAGCATAAACTCGACCTGGTCGACGCGATGGTCGTGGCGGCTGATCCTAATGTTTCGGATGAGATGGCAGACGACTACGAACGCTCCGCCTGCCCCACCTGTGGTTCCTGCTCGGGTATGTTTACCGCTAACTCGATGAACTGCCTGACCGAGGCCCTGGGTCTGTCGCTGCCCGGCAACGGCAGCATGCTGGCGACTCATGCCGACCGTGAACAACTGTTTCTGCGCGCCGGACGAACGATTGTTGAGTTGTGCGATCGTTTCTACAAGCAGGATGATACTGGCGTTTTGCCGCGCAGTATCGCCAACTTCGACGCCTTTGAAAATGCCATGATGCTGGACATTGCAATGGGCGGTTCGACTAATACCATATTGCATTTGCTGGCCGCCGCGCAGGAGGGCGAAGTCGATTTCAGCATGCAGGATATAGATCGGTTATCACGTACAATCCCGCAACTATGCAAAGTCGCGCCAAGTACGCCCGAATATCATATGGAAGACGTACACCGGGCGGGCGGCGTGATGGCTATACTGGGCGAGTTAAACCGCGCCGGTTTATTGCACTCTGAGTGCGCCACCGTACACAGCGAAACGATGGCCTCGGCCCTGCAGCACTGGGATATCATTAGCACACAGGACGACGCGGTGAAGACTTTTTACAAGGCCGGACCCGCCGGCATACCAACGCAACAGGCTTTCTCGCAGGCAACGCGCTGGTCAAGTCTTGATCGGGATCGGGAAAAAGGCTGCATTCGCAGTTTGGGTAATGCTTACAGCCAGGAAGGTGGCCTCGCGGTTTTATATGGCAACATCGCCGTCGACGGCTGCGTAGTGAAAACGGCCGGCGTCGATGAAAGCATCTGGATTTTCGAAGGGCCGGCCCACATCTGCGAAAGTCAGGATGCGGCAGTAGACGATATTCTTAACGACCAGGTGCAGGCAGGAGACGTAGTCGTCATACGTTATGAAGGGCCCCGTGGGGGGCCGGGCATGCAGGAAATGCTTTACCCAACCAGCTATTTGAAGTCGAAAGGGCTTGGCAAACAGTGTGCGCTGTTAACCGATGGTCGGTTTTCGGGTGGTACCTCCGGGTTGTCAATCGGCCACGTCTCGCCCGAGGCCGCTGCTGGTGGCGCCATTGCGTTGGTGCAACAGGGCGATATGATTCGCATTAATATTCCCAACCGCAGCATCGATGTGGTGGTCAGCGATGCTGAACTGGCGAAGCGCAGAGATGATAAAGGCGCGCTGGCGTGGCAGCCAAAGAATGCGCGACCACGTAAAGTATCAACGGCCCTCAAAGCTTACGCCATATTGACGACAAGCGCTGACAAAGGTGCGGTGCGAAACGTGGATCTTTTTGACTAATCAGCGAGGTAGCTGATTTGTGGGATGGATTAGCCGCGCTGCGACGTAATCCACCCTGCGATTTGAATCAGTGACTATAGCTCTTGGGCGGCTAGACCTGTTTTTCTTTCAGCTTGGCCAGTTTATCTTTAACTCGTTGCAGATCTTGCAGATCTTTCGCGAGTTGATCGCGCCGGTCCTGCTCCCTGCCCACATACTCAACCCATTGCGCGGACAGTTTTTTGCTGCGCTTGTCCTTACCCGCATTGCGGAACGACTCTCTTGCGGATTTTAAGCGGTCCAGATTGAACTCTGACATGCCCTTGACGACCCAAACGTTGTCTGTGCGCTTTACGCCGCCTTTTTGGAGAGCTTTGTTAGCGGCCTCGACAGATTTAGCGAAATCTTCATTATCGAGATAAACCGCAGCCAGACGCGAGTATAGTTCACCGCTGTCGGATTTTTGCGCCGCCTGTTCAAGCGCTGAAATGGACTCTTTGACATGTTGCGCCTGACGCCATGAGTTACCCAGCAATTCAAGATTCTTGGAGGTCGGCTTTATCTGTTTCGCTGCAATTCCTTTTTCGACCACTCGAGCAGCCTTGTAGGGCATTTCACTACCCAGGAACAAATAAGCCATATTCAGCAACTCGCCTTCCCTGGTCAGCATACCCTGTACATACGCCGCTTCCATAGCCAGCAGTTGGTCTTCCTCACGCTGCAACTGGCCGTACATGCCTGCCAGTTGCACCCAATATTCCCGCTTGGGCCAACCTTTAACCAATGTCTCCAATACCTCGGCGGTTTTCTTGTAGTCATTTTTTTCGTAATAAAGCACCCGCAGTAGTAAATACCAATGCTCTTTTGGTTTCGCTTCACGCTTGCGTGCCACCGCCATGCCTTCCTCAACAGCAGCCAGCGCGTTGTCGTAATCCTGTGTTTGATAATATGCCTGACCCAACAATATATACGGGTCGGGGCTAGGATTGCTCGCCACCTTGAACCATTCTTTTAACGCCGTAACCGCTGCAGGGTAATCCTCTACGACAAACTGCAATTGCGCGATGGTGTATTTCGTACCCTGCTCAAGCGCATCGGGAATATCTTCCTGCGCAACGACTTTTTTGTAAGAGTCGATGGCTTCTTTAAACTTCTCTTGCGAATAGTAGATGAAACCATAGACGTTCCAAACGCTGGCCGCATCGTACCCTTTCAGCTTGTCTCCCTGACTTCTGCGGAGTGAATCAAGTACTTTGCGCGCACCGTCGTAGTTTTTTGCTTCCGCCTCTTCCTGGGCCTTGGCGAGCTTTTCATACACTTTCGCGCTGATGGCCTGTGTCTTTTTAGTCTTCTCTGGCGGTGGCTCGTCATCGTCTGCCGCACTTACCCAGCCGAAGCCTGGGCTTAGTGTGCCCTGCGACGGTACGGCAAGTGCGCCAAGCAACTGCATTACTACTATCGTAATAACGGCGAATAGTGCTAACTTAGCTGATGTGTGTAGATAAACCATTGCTTGTTGCATGTGCCTGGACCTGTAACTATTTATCAAGCTGATAAGTAAACTTGTTGCGTACACCCGGCACTTCTACCGCTTTGCCGTCGACCACGCGGGGCTTATACTTGAATTTCATCGCGGCTTTCTTCGAGGCAGTGGCAAATACCGAATTGGGGCAGTCCGTTACCTCAGGATCGCGCGTTGTGCCAGTTGCCGTTACTGTATACATCACCGTGCAGTAGCCTTCGATACCACGACTGGCAGCGCGGTTGGGATACATCGGTTGCACTTTGACGATCGGCAGGAATTCGCCATCCTGCGCGCTGGCTCCGT
This sequence comes from Pseudomonadales bacterium, assembly GCA_037969395.1. GTDB lineage: Bacteria > Pseudomonadota > Gammaproteobacteria > Pseudomonadales > JAUIET01 > JBBKXJ01. The sequence goes on along the minus strand of JBBKXJ010000018.1, from coordinate 91,585 downwards.
TCATGCCAATTTCTACATTGGCGTCTATCGGGGCCGCCATGTTGACGGCCGTGTCGGTCATTTCCATCTCCTGCATTTCCGGCTTGGGCATATCCGGCGGCGGCTCTTCCGGGTCTTCAGGCTTATCCGGCTTGGCATCTTTCAAGTTAACTTCAATTTGCGTATCAGGCATAAAAATATCTGCCATTTTCTTTTGCGGCCCTTCATTCAGCGACTTATCAGCCATAAAGATCAACGAGTGCATCAGAAAAAACAGTGCAAAGGTGACCAGGGCAGCAAGCGGCAGACCGATAGCTATTCTTATCGCAGTCATGACTTCACTCCTCTCACAGGATATCGCTGGATAGCTTAATGTCGCTCGCACCCGCATCGCGCGCCGCGTCGAGCACCAGGGCGACAGTTTCAGCATTAGATTCTAAATCAGCCTGTACCACTACCGCTCCTTTAGGGTTCTCCGCCAGTAAGCGCTCGATGTTGGCTTTCACCTGGCGCTTGTCGATGCGGTTCTTATCGATCCACAGCTCGTTATTGCTGCTGACCGCAATCAGAATTTTGGCGTTGGGAATCTTTTCAGCCATCACCGCCTGCGGCTTCATCACCTGAATACCGGCCTCTTTGACAAACGAGGCGGTGACGATAAAAAAGATCAACATGATAAACACCACATCGAGCATCGGTGTCAGATCTATCGCGCCGCTTTGTTCTTCTGTATTTCGGCCTCTGCTTGCTGCCATATCAGTGATCCGTCGTTAAGTGGTCTTCGATCAACATTTTCTCGCGATTCGCTACCTGGGCCAGATAGGTGTTCGCGAAAACGCCGGAAATAGCGGCTACCATGCCCGCCATTGTCGGAATAGTCGCCTTGGATACCCCGCCCGCCATTGACTTGGCATCGCCGCCGCCGGTAACGGCCATCACGTTAAACACTTCGATCATACCAGTCACCGTACCCAGCAGACCCAATAGTGGCGCAAGCGCCACCAGGGTTTTTAACATGGGCATGAACTGATCGATACGTAGTGACATCTGTGAGATCAATTGCTCGCGAACCGCATGCGCATTCCATGATTTACGTTCAGCGCGCCCCTCCCACTCATCGGTGATGGCGGCAACATCTCTCCGTAGACCGCCCTTACCTTTGAAGTACCAGAGGCGTTCGAACGCCAGCGACCACATCACGAATACCAGTAGCGCAATAATCCACAATACGTTACCGCCCGCGCTCATAAAGCCACGTAGCTGGGTCAGTACCTCCATCAGCGCGTACATTAGCCTTTAACCTCATTCTGACGCGCGATGATGCCGGCAGCCTGCTCGTCAAGTATATGCACGATGCGTTTCGCCCGTCCACTTACCAGAGTGTGAAGCAACACGGTCGGAATCGCGACGCACAAGCCCAACACGGTGGTCACCAGCGCGCTGGAAATACCGCCAGCCATGGCCTTGGGATCGCCGGCACCGAAGATGGTAATCGCCTGGAAGGTGATAATCATACCGGTTACCGTACCGAGCAGTCCGAGCAGTGGCGCCACAGCCGCGATGATTTTCAGCAACGTTAGCGAGCTTTCAATCGCCGGCGTCTCTTTCAACACGGCCTCGTTAAGCTTCAACTCCAACGTTTCGGCATCCATTCTGGGGTTTTCTTCCTGCACTGCTAACACCCGACCCAGTGGGTTGTTGGTGTTGGCTTTGTCGCTCTTCAGCTGGGAGTTAACCTTGGAACCGACACTGGCCAGAACAATAAAGCGCCAGATTGCCAGCAACACCGCGAACACACCGACACCGGTAATGATGTAGCCAACGATGCCGCCCTGATGCCAACGCTCAACCAGCGTCGGGCTGTCGATCAGAGCTGACAGGAAGCTACCGCCGCTAGGGCCAGTAGGGTCGACGCCAAACTGATGCAAGCCTTCGCTAGCTGCAGCAAGATCTGCCGCCATGCTGACATAGTTGCCGCTCGGTTGACGCGCGAGCTCGGCAAGCGAGAAGTCTGCGTTCATAGTTAAATACTTGCCGCTGCTCGAAATGACGTTGAACACACCAACCCGAACCACTTCTTCGTCGGCCTGTTCGCCGCTGAGCTTGGATACCGGTGCGGTGAATTTAACGACCCTGCCGGTTTCAGTAGCTTCACGTTGCAGTTCAAACCACAAACGCTCAATTTCTTCAACGCTTGGCAACTTGTCACTGCCGCTCATTTTATCGACCAGATCTTCGAGAAATTGATCCCGATCATTAAATTGCGCGCTGGTGTAGGAACTTTCAATCGTGCTGCGCAAATCACCGGCAGACGAGGTCAAGTGACCAAACAGCTCAGACAACGACCCGAGGCGCTCTTTCAGTTGTTTCTTCTTGGCCTCAACGGCCACGTCATTTTTTTCAAATGTTTTTTCCAGTGTCACACTGCGCGCTTCTTCGGCGGTACGCGTTTTTTTGGATTTTTCGAGCATTGCTGCCTGCTCGCCTTTCTTCTGGTTAAATTCGGCTTCGCGCTTGGCATTTTCGCTTGCTTCAGCAGTTCTGCCCGATTTAACGAAGTTCAGTAACTCGTCAAGCGACTTGGCCTTCTCCTGCGCCTGCACCGCACCGGTTGCCAGTACGGCGGCGACACTGCCGGCTGCAATCATGCATTTAAGTTTGTTGTTCATTGGGCGGCCTCCGGTGCAGCGATTGGAAGATTAAGAATGTCGATGGAAGCTTGTTTCTTGGCAATGCGGATGCCATTCGAAACCGCATTACGGTAATCGCCGCTTTCCAGTGGTTTCCATGCACCATCGCTCCAGGCACCAGTCACATCTTTGTCAGTCGATTGAAACAGCAGGGCGATGCGGCCAACGCGTAAGATATCAACTTCGCGTTCCTTATCCATGCCGTCGATTTGGATTTCGTCTTTGTAGGTATCGATTTTGCGGCCGTATTCGCTTTCGATTTTGAACGCCTCCAACACCTGGCGAAATTTTTCTGAGGTGGAAATATCGGAACGATCAACATTCGCTTTCAGGAAAGCAATACGATCGCTGCGCTCTTTTTCGTGGAACGGCATGTCAAGCTCAACAAACTGCTCAAGCCCGTCGATCATGCGCAGAATCAGCGGCGTCATCTGGCGCTGAATAACTGTCACCTGGGCAATCGAATCATCCAGCTCTTGCATGCGCACAGACTGGTTTTCAATTTGAATGTCCAGCCGTTGATTGTATATTTTCAGGCCGTCAATTTCTTTGTTGACAGTTTTGTAGTCGCTTAGCAGGCTGGAGGTTTCATCGGCCAGCTTATCGATTCGCTTCTGCGATTGCTGCGCAGCAGCCGTCTTGGCCTGGCCGACCTGCATAATGGAGCTGAACGCGTCGGCGCTGGCGGTTCCGGCAAAAGCTATGCCGAGCGTCAGGCCGACACAGGCAGCGGTTTTCAATCGATGCTTTTTCATGGATAGACTTCCTTTATATTAGGGCTTTGACTTAATCTTTTTACGTTCATTAGTAACTGGATAGCTGCAATTTTTTATTCTCCGAAGTGCTTATCTTTGGCACCGATACGGTAGCGCGTATTTGTATAACAGTTGGCCGCATAAATCAACGCTCGGTATTAAAAGTTATCTTGTGTGTGTCGATGTACCACGAGGGTTTATCCAAGTGTGTAAATTGGTAGCAAGTAACCTTTTGTTGAGTAGGCCTTGGCACACCCCCTCAACCCCTTCTCCTACTGTCTTTCATAAATAACGATGCTAAACGCGTGGGCACGATTCGCGGCGGCCGGAAACTCCTCACGTTGCAGCTCACGCCAGGCTTGCAAATCGAACGCTGGAAAAAAAGTATCGCCATCGATCTCAGCATGCACCCAGGTCAGGTACAAACGCCGCGCCAGCGGCAGACTGGCTGAATACATTTGTGCGCCGCCGATAATAAAACTCTCAGTCTCGCCGCTGTCGTTACAATCGATTTGCGCTTGCTGCAACGCCTCGCCAAGCGTCTCTACAATCTGCACACCCGGCGCTGGAGCTAACGAGCGACTAACCACAATATTGCAGCGCCCCGGTAGCGGCTTACCCATCGACTGGTAGGTTCGTCGGCCCATTATCACCGGTTTCCCCAACGTGGTGCGCATGAAGTGCCGCATATCCTCCGGCAGACTCCACGGTAAATCGTTATCACGCCCGATCACGCGGTTGCTCGCCATGGCGGCAATGAGAGATACACAACAACTCTTGCTGGCCGCAAATTGTTGCGCATTAACGTCAGTATGCTGTTTGCTCATATCGTTTATAACGTAGTAATTTATTAAAGGGCGCCTCTATTAATTGATTGCAGCCTGATAAACCGCTTTTACTGTTACCGATCGCAGAGGCCACGCTATGCGTGACACCATCCTGCCAAGGCTCGCAACTTTGTCGTGCCCGCAGCTAACTATACGGCTACCGGTGCTGCGATATGTGGATGAGGATCGTAGCCACTTAGCTCAAAATCTTCGAAGCTATACGCGTAGATCGAGTCTGGTCGGCGCTTAATTTGCAACTTTGGCAGAGGTCGAGTCTGACGCTGTAGCTGCAAGTCAACCTGTTGCTCGTGGTTGCTGTAGATATGGCTATCGCCGGTAGTGATTATTATTTCTCCCAACTGCAAGTCGCACTGCTGTGCCAGCATATGCGTAAGCAGCGCGAGACTGGCCATATTGTACGGCAGGCCAAGCATCGAATCCGAAGACCTGATCAGTAGCTGCGAAGACAAACGACCCTCGGCCACGTAGAACTGGTAGAGCAAATGGCAGGGCGGCAGCGCCATCTTGCCTTGTTTGACGTTTTCCTGCGGCGATAACTTTTCGTCTGGCAAATACTCGACGTTCCAACCATGAAACAATATGCGACGGCTGTTGGGGTTATGCCGCAGACAATCCACCACATAGTCAATCTGATTAATCGTGCCACCGTCACGCGTCGGCCAGGCGGTCCACTGTTTGCCGTAAATCGGTCCCAGGTCGCCCGTCTCCGTCGCCCACTCGTCCCAGATTGTGACGCCGTTGTCGTGGAGCCACCGGGTATTAGTTTCGCCATTGAGAAACCACAGTAGCTCGTTAGCGATGCCTTTGAAGTGCAGTTTCTTGGTGGTCAGTAATGGAAAGCCCTCATTCAGGTCGTGACGCAGCTGGCGCGCAAATACTGACAGCGTGCCGGTACCGGTGCGGTCGTCCTTGCGCACGCCGTTGTTGCGAATATCCTGTAACAGATCCAGATACTGTCGCATGGGCTATTTCGCCGCCGGCTTATAAATGCGATACGCGTAGACGAGCAACAGGATTCCGGTCAGCAACATCGGCACACACAGTTGCTGGCCGCGTGTCATCCACCCGAATAACAGCTCGTCGCGCAGATGATCGTCGGGCTGGCGCGCGAACTCAACCACAAATCGCTGCGCGGCATAGCCTAGCAGAAATACGCCCGACACCGCCCACGGCGGCCGCTGAAGACGTGAAAAATAGAATACCAGTGCGAACAGAAAGATGCCTTCCAGGCCGGCCTGGTATAACTGTGACGGGTGCCGCTGCAGCAGTTCAGGGTCGTTTGGAAACACCATCGCCCACGGTAGATCGGTGGGCCGCCCCCATAATTCCTGACCGATGAAGTTACCGATGCGACCGAGGCCGAGTCCTATAGGCACTATAGGCGCGACGAAGTCGAGCACGGCGCCCACTGGTTTACCCAGTTTACGCGCAAATAAAAACATGGCGACGATCACGCCCAACAAGCCACCATGAAACGACATGCCGCCGTCCCAAATTTTCACCAACCACAGCGGGTCTTGCAGAAACTTGCCAAAATCATAAAACAGGACGTAGCCGAGGCGACCGCCTATTACAACACCCAACGCGCCGTAGAAAATCAAATCATCGAGATTGTCACGCTTTACCGGGCTGTACGGGCGTGCAGCGCGGTGCCGCGCCAGCAGCCAGGCAACAGCGAAGGCTAACAAATACATCAGGCCGTACCAATGCACCCGCAGTGGGCCGACTTCAATGGCGACCGGGTCGAAATTGGGGTGCATCAATACGCCCACTAAACTTTGCGCTAGCATGGTTTGTCTCTAACTCTGCTGTGATTAGATAAGTGGAATGTTTAAGGGTGGCCGAAACTCAAGCCGACTTTTTCACCAGTGGTCGTAGTCCCTGACTGATGTTCAGTTCACTGAGTTTGGATTCAATGTAACCGTACACCATTTCCGCATCGTCCAACTGCATCACGCGGGAAAGAATTTCGCGTGCAGTTTGCATACTCGTGTTACGAATGGCATGTTTCACACGCGGCAAGCTGGTAGCGCTCATTGACAGCACATTGTAGCCCATCGCCATCAGCAAAATAGCGGCACCTGGCTCACCGGCCAGCTCGCCACAAATTGTCACCGGCTTGCCCTCGGCCTGCGCAGCAGCGGCAATATCCTGTAACGCGTGCAGAACGGCGGGGTGATACGAGTGATACAAACCGGCGACGCGTGAGTTATTACGATCAACCGCCAGTAAATATTGCGTCAGGTCGTTACTGCCGACCGATAGAAAATCGACCTTGCGCGCGTAGGCTCGGGCCTGATAGACCGCCGCCGGTACTTCGATCATCACCCCTATAGGCGGCACACGCAGGTCGAAGCCTTCGTCAACCAATTCGGAATACGCCCGCGTTATTAGCTGCTTGGCTTCATCTACCTCGCTTAGATGGCTAATCATCGGCAACATAATGCGCAGGTTATTCAAGCCCTCGCTGGCTTTTAGCATGGCCCGCACTTGCGCCAGGAAAATTTCCGGATGGTCGAGGGTGACACGGATGCCACGCCATCCAAGGAAAGGGTTTTCCTCTTCAATCGGAAAATAGGGTAATGACTTGTCGCCGCCAATATCCAGCGTGCGCATGGTCACCGGTTTGGGGGCAAAGGCCTGCATTTGTTCGCGGTAAATAATCCGCTGCTCTTCTTCGCTCGGAAATCGATCGCGCAGCAAGAAGGGTACTTCGGTACGATATAGCCCCACCCCTTCGGCACCGCTGTCGAGCGAACGCAGCACGTCTGCCATCAAACCGGTGTTGACCAGCAACGGCAGCCGATGCTTGTCGGAAGACTCGCACGGTAAATCGCGCAGCGCCTCCAGTTCGCGAGAAAGCTGCTGATCTTCGTCAAGCAGCGTCTTGTATTGTTTGATTAACTCCGGCGTTGGGTTGGTGTACACCCCGCCATTGTGACCGTCGATAATAAGTTCAGTGTCTTCCATCCGCGTAAACGGAAGATCCACCGCACCCATGACGGTTGGTATGCCCATCGCACGCGCCATGATGGCGACATGCGAATTGCTGGAACCGCGCACTGACACCAGACCAGCCAGCTTGCCGGGGGGGACTTCGCCCAGCATGGTTGCGGTCAACTCCTCGCCGATCAGAATGGTTGATTCGGCGTACTTTATCGCTTGCTGGTTTGCTTCCTGCAGGTAGGCCAGCACCCGGCGGCCGAGATCGCGCACGTCGGCTGCCCGCTCGCGCAGATAGCTGTCTTCCATGCGTTCGAAGGTGCCGGCGTGCTCCAGAATGACTTCACTGAGCGCGCCCTGCGCCCATGAGCCAGCGCGAATGCGCGCAGAAATTTCCGCGCCAAGCGCATTGTCGGCCAGCATGTGCAAATAAACGTCGAACAGGGCGCGCTCTTCAGAGCGTAACTGGGCCGCTAGACTGTTACCAAGCGCTTCAATATCCTTACGCACCCGCACCAGGCATTGTTGAAAGAAAGCAAGCTCGGCGTCCGGGTCGCTGCAGGTTCGGCGCGGTACCGAATTCAGGTCGGCCGGCGGCGACACCACCACGGCACGCCCGATAGCGATGCCGGGCGCGCCCGGTACCCCGTTGAAACTGGCGCTCACTCGATCCGTGGTAGCGGTCAAATCGCCCAGCGCACCGGTTGCCTTGGCATGCGCAATAACGCCAGCAAGCTGCGCTGACAAAGTCACCAAAAACGCTTCTTCGCTTTCGTCGAAACGGCGTTTGGTGGATTGCTGCACTACCAGTACACCGAGCACCTTACGTTGATGGATAATGGGCGCGCCGAGGAAGGCCGCGTACTTCTCTTCCCCAATTTCAGGAAAGAAATGAAACCCTGCGTGCGCCGACGCATCCTCCAGATTTAGCGTTTCTTCGCGCGCCGCAACCTGGCCGACCAGCCCCTCTTTGGGTGCCAGGCTTAATCGCCCGCGCTGTTGCTTGTTCAAGCCTTCGGTCGCGGTAAAGACATAGCGTTCGGTCGCGGCATCAAGCATATAGACCGAGCACGCCTCAGTGCCCATCGCCTCACGCACGCGCACCACGATAATATCCAGCGCCGCTTGCAGGCTTGGTGCCGCGTTAACTTCCTGGACAATTTTGCGTAAGGAGTTCAGCATATAAGCATTATCGTCTAAATCTTACTCAATTTACTGTGCGGTGGCGCTAATTCATTGAGCGCGCGCCGATAAACTTCACGCTTAAACTGCACGACCCTGCCCAGCGGATACCAGTAACTAACCCAACGCCAGCCGTCGAACTCGGGCTTGCCGTCACGGTCAACCCGAATTCGTGATTCCGGTGCAACTAATTTGAGTAGAAACCATTTTTGTTTCTGACCAACGCACACCGGGCTCATAGCATGCCGCACCAGTCGTTTTGGCAGCCGATAGTGCAGCCAGCCGCCAGTGCAGGCGATAATTTCTACATCTTGCTTGTCGAGCCCAACCTCTTCGCGCAGCTCGCGGAACAACGCGTCACGCGGCGATTCGTCGACGTTGATACCACCCTGTGGGAACTGCCAGGCATCCTGCCCCAGACGTCGCGCCCATAGCAGTTGACCGTGACCATTGCTTAGCATAATGCCGACGTTGGGGCGAAAGCCGTCTTTATCTACCAAAGTTCATACCTTGCGGTGTATACATAAAAGGTCGCCGTTAGCTTACGCTTCTTCGCAGTGCGCGGTGTATGCAGCTGCGTCCAGCAAATGGCTTAAATCATCGTCAGCCGGCTTGACGCGAAACAGCCAGCCATCTCCATACGGCCCGGCGTTAACTGTTTCCGGTGCATCTTCCAGCGCGGTGTTGACCGCAATGACTTCACCGCTGACCGGGCTGTAAATATCTGACGCTGCCTTAACTGATTCGACCACGCCAGCTTGATCGCCAGCGCTTACAGTAGTGCCCGGTTCGGGTAGTTCAACATAAACCACGTCGCCCAGCGCCTCTTGCGCATGGTCGCTGATACCGACGGCAATACTGCCGTCGTCTTCCACGCGCGCCCACTCATGGGTCGCGGCATAACGCAGTTCTTCAGGGGTTATCGACATGCTCGCCTCATATTTCAACAACTTGGATTTTGTGACGTAACGCTGCATTCTACCGCGCAATGAATCAAAAACAAGCAAACGCAGTTGCCGACTCTCTGAGTCACCCAACTTCTTGCTACCGCCCAATAGCCCGTGGAGCTATAAACCCATCGCCTGGCGCATGATATGATTTTTGACCGGCGCCAGCGTGTTTAGCCGCCGCATGCCGGCGTTGCGCAGCCAGCGCACCGGCAACGACGACTCTTCGAACAGCCGCTTAAACCCCTCAACCGCCCCCATCATCAGCAGATTTGAGCCCATGCGCCGCCGCTGGTAGCGTTCCAGTACGGCTATGCTACCGGGACTAAGCCCACGAACCGCCGCGCGCTGCAGCTCCTGCGCCAGCACTTGCACATCCTGAATACCGAGGTTTGCGCCCTGCCCCGCCAGCGGATGAATCACATGCGCGGCGTCGCCAAGCAGCGCTACTCCTGGTTTTACATAACGCGTGCTGTGTCGCTGCTGCAGCGGAAAACTGTAGCGTGGCGCAACATCCTGCACGCCACCCAGGCGATGCTCAAAGGCGTTGGCAAGTGCCGTAGCGAAGGCACTGTCATCCAGCGCGATTAAAGTATCGGCATGCTCATTGGTCACCGACCACACAATTGAGCAACAGTTTTGATCACTGCCCGGTAGCGGCAAAAACGCCAACGGGCCGGTCGGCAAAAAGCGTTGCCACGCCGTGTGGCAATGCGCCAGCTCGGTACGTACCGTGGTCACTATCGCTTGCTGCCCATACGACCACTCACGCGTGGCAAACCCTGCCAACTGGCGGATGCCGGATTGCCCGCCATCCGCCGCAACCAGCAGTTGCGCGGTTAGCGCTTCAGCGTTTTGCAGCTGCAGCGTCACCGGCTTGCGGTCAGAACCAGTTAAAACAAAACCACTAAAGTCTACGCCTTGCACGCTCTGCGGACAGTAAAGCGTAATATTTTGGCTGGCCTGAACTGCGGCCCATAAGGCCTGTGTGGTGACCCGGTTTTCGACGATATGGCCGAGCAAGGGTTGCCGCAGCTCACGCGCTTTGAAATCAATCTCGGCGCTACCCGCCGCGTCCCATACGTGCATGCTATCGAAGCCGCAGGCGCGTTGATCGACAATGCCCTGCCAGACACCAAGCTGCGTGAAATACTGCTGCGATGCAACAGTCAACGCGCTGACCCGCGGCTCAAAATCCTTTGGTGCTTCGCCGCTGACCTGCGTTGCAGCGGGAAATTCACGTGCTTCGATCAAGGCGACTTTATAGCTGCTATCGCGCAAAGCACACGCCAGCGCCAACCCGACCATGCCACCGCCGGCTATAACGATATCGTAATGGCGCGGCGCAGTCATGCTGCGCTCGCCGCCAGTCCCGCCGCCTGCTGCACCAGCTTCGACTTAAGCGGCGGCAGTAAATCCAGTCCTAACAAACCGAGATCACGTCCCAGGCCAATCGCAAAACCGTCATTGACGAACAGCGTGGCTGCCAAATGGCTAAAGGCAACCGTGTTACGCTGGTCGCTACGCTGCGCGCTAAGATAAGCGTTCAACACTTCGCTATCCCCTAAACTCTTCCCGGCTAGCCGTGCCGCCTGTAGATGCTCCACCAGTTTTAATACAGCGCGCAGCGCCAGGTTGTAGCCCTGACCGGCAACCGGGTGCAGGGAATGCGCCGCGTTGCCCATAACTATAAGATGTGGCCGCGCCTGTTCCTGCGCCTCGATCAGGCTTAATGGATAGCTAAACCGTTCGCCACAACGCTCGATGCGCCCCAACCGATAGCCGAACGCTCGCTGCAGCTCAAAGTTAAACTCCGCTTCGCTTGCCTGCAGCAGTCGTTCGGCATCTTCCGGAGAGCGGGTCCACACCAGCGAACTCAGTGCGCTGTCGGTGCTCTCTCCCAGTGGCAGAAAGGCCAACGGACCGTGGTCAGTAAAGCGCTCAAAAGCAGCATGCTGATGCGGTTTCTGAGTTTGCACGTTGCAGACAATTGCGGCATGGCGATAGTCGGTTTGTTGCGTGGCTATGCCTAGCCGGGTGCGCATAGCGGACTGCGCACCGTCGGCTATTACCAGTAGCTCGGCGGCGACGGTCATCGTTGCATCGCCACAGCGATAACGAACCTGCGCGCCAGTCGCATCAACGCTGGCATCTACCACCGTGGCCGGGCAGGCAAACGTGATAGCCGTGTCGGCATGTAGCGCGTTGAGGAGTACGCTGCCCAGCCATTTATTGTCGGCTACGTAGCCCAGCGCGGGCAGCCCTTCAGTGGTGCTGTCCATACAGACTGAACCAAAGCGGCCACGGTCGGATACGTGAATAGTGTTAATCGCTGTGACATGCTCGGCAATGTGCTGCCACAAACCCATGGTTTCATAGATTTGCCGACTACCGTACGACAGCGCCGTTGCGCGCGCGTCGAAACTGGGCTGGTAGTTTATTGCCGGCGCGCTGTCGCCTAACGCAAAGCTCTCGATAATCAGAATGTTAAGCGGTACCGCTTCGAAGCGCGCTTGCAAACAGGTGGCCAGACTGGCACCCACCATGCCGCCGCCGACAATAACAGCGTCGTAGCGTTTCATTGCACTCGCTTCCTGGCACGTGTGCGTTTACTGCGCATCAGCTTTTCGATATCGCCGACTTTTTTTGGTAATGCGCCGGTTAGTACTTTGGCTTTTGTTTTGGTGACCACTACATCGTCTTCAATTCGTACGCCGATGCCGCGCCATTTTTTTGCGACGTTGGCATTGTCGGCAGCGATGTAAATGCCGGGCTCGATCGTCAGTACCATGCCCGGCTCCAACAGGCGCCATTGGTCGCCCACTTTGTAGTCGCCGACATCGTGCACGTCCATGCCTAACCAATGGCCGGCGCGATGCATATAGAATGGCCTGTACGCTTCTTGCCTGATGAGGTCGTCAACTTCACCGCGCAGTAGCTTCAAGTCTCGGAGCCCCTCAGTAATCACACGCACGGTTACATCGTGCGGAGTATTCCAGTGAGCACCCGGGCGTACCGCTTTGATGGCCTCTATCTGAGCCTCCAGAACTACTTCGTATATTGCCTTCTGCTCAGCACTGAATTTGCCGTTGACCGGAAATGTGCGGGTAATATCCGACGCATAAAAATCGAGTTCGCAACCGGCATCAATCAATACCAGGTCGCCTGCCTTGAGCTTTGCCGAATTCTCGGTGTAGTGCAAAATGCAGCCGTTAACACCACCGCCAACAATGGAACTATAGGCCGGCCGAGGGCTGCCACTGTGCATAAATTCGTGTTCCAGCTCGGCCTGTAGTTGATATTCGTACATGCCCGGCTTGCACGCTCGCATCGCGCGCCGGTGCGCCTTGACCGAAATATCGGCGGCCTCTTTCATGACCTTCAATTCGGCAGCGCTTTTCAACAAGCGCATGTCGTGCAGAATATGATCGAGGTCAACAAATTCTCCTGGCGGCTGTGCGCCGCTGCCCGCCTGTTTGCGAATCGCATTGATCCAGCCCATCAGGCGTTGGTCAAATTCGGAATTGCGGCCCATCGCGTAGTAAACACGCTCCCGACCTTCAATCAGGCCCGGCAGAATATCATCGATGTCGGCGATCGGAAATGCGTCATCGGCGCCGTAGCGCTCGCAGGCACCCTCCTGGCCAGCGCGGTAGCCGTTCCAAAGTTCCATCGCTGGGTCGCGCTCATCACAAAACAAAATGAACTCGCCGTGCTCTCGCTCGGGCGCCAACACCAGTACAGAGTTAGGCTCGACAAATCCGGACAGGTAATAAAAGTCGCTGTCCTGACGAAAAGGAAATTCCACATCACGATTACGAATAGCAGGCGATGCTGAGGCAACGATGGCAATGCTGTTGGGTTCCAGCTGCGCTATTAAGTTATGCCGCCGGCGACCGAACTCGCGTTTTAGTATGGCCATTGTAATTGCTCAGTGTATGGTGGGGTCGTTATCGACTGCCGGCACGGCCTGCGCGCACTGGGCAAACACTGTTAACGCGGCGACTCTAACGTATTCTGTCAGCTGCATGAAATCCTGCTCGCTGGCATCGGCGTCGATGGACCCATCGTCCAGCGCCACGTTGGCAATGGCAGCAAAATCACGGAATATTTCGGCCACCTCTGTGGCACCCGGCACATCATCGTCGACGTTTCTACCTGCTAACGCGAAGCCGCTTAGAAAGCCTACACACCATTGGCCAAGCGCCTCGGCGCGCTGCGGTAAAGCCGTATCTTCGGCCGGTAGCAGCATGGTGAAACTCAGATTAGCATCGATTAGCGCCGCCTGCGCCTGCTCTTTAACCACAACCAGTTCAGACCGAGCGACGCTGGACGGCTGTTTTTCGCTGGCATCCATATAGGTCAGGCTATTGCTGATCCAAACAGCAGCGTCCCAATCAGCGCCCGCTGCCAGGCTGCCGCAGGCTACGCCGTGAATCTCCGCCGCACTGCTCAAACCGCCCAGCTCGACGATCAAGTCGGCAAGCTCCTCGTAGTACAGCGGGCCTGCGTGAGGCTCCGAACCGGTCATACGTGATTTTCTCCCGGAAAAGTGTAAAAACTCCTGCCGTCAGTACGTTGCGCGGATTGACCCGCCTGCGGCAGGCCACTATAGTACCTGCAGAATCAATGGTGATAAACAACACGATGGAAAACAATCAAGTCATAGCGCTGGAGCAAAAGGTTCACGAGATGATCGACCTTTGCGCCGACCTGGATCATGAAAATAAATCTCTCAAAGCCAAGCACACTGTGTGGCGCAACGAGCGCGCCGAGTTGATGAAGAAAAACGAGCTGGCGCGCAGCAAGGTTGAAAGCATGATTACGCGGCTTCGAGCGCTGGAGGATGATTCGTGAGTCAAACCGAAATGGAAACTGTCAGCGTCAATATTCTCAGCAAGGACTACCAGGTTAGCTGCCCACCCGAAGAGAAGCAGGCGTTGCTGCAGTCTGCTGCCTATCTCGACAAAAAAATGCGCGAAATTCGCGACGGTGGCAAGGTCATTGGTCTGGAGCGAATTGCCGTGATGACGGCGCTGAACATGTCTTACGAATTAATGCAGGCCACGCAAAACGGCGTCTCTTCTGAGGGCGCTAACGAAAAATTGTCGGTGCTAACTGACAAGATTGATGATGCATTAAACACCTGCCGGCAACAAAAGGCTTAACTATCACTCCCATAAGTTAATATCGTAGCAGTACTAGCCCCCGCTGCTGGATTCGCTATACTATAAGGACGTACCCTGGTGTATTTGCCATACAGTTTGTCCTCGAGCCGATATCACCATCCGGGGGTCCTTAGCTGAAAGGGGAGTGCATGTCCGCTAGACGGGAAGCCCGAACTTTCACATAGACCACCACCTTGAACCATCGGGTTCAAGGGCTACGCTGTAAAAGCGGTACATTGGGGTACTCTTTTTTTCCTGGTGTCTTCAGCAACGTTGTCATAACAGCTTGCCCACGCGGCGCGCCGGTCAAGATTCGACCGAGTACCCCTTCCAGGTGATATTGCCTAATTCAGCGTTAAGCAGGCCGTTCTCTGCAAGGCGCACTGGTGAAGGCAAAGTGGGCCTACGTCGAACCAGTGCAACACAGCTGAGGGCGGCTTGCTTAGCGCCCTTCGGGTCAGTCCAGAAGCGGCACATTGCTTCGTTGTTTCCCCTCAGCATAGGCCCACTATGCTATCGGGAAAACGCCTCGCATTGTACCGCTTCTGAATTGACTGCATTAGGCAATATCACCTGGAAGGGGCACTAGTACCTACTGCAAGAACATCTCGTACGCCTGATTGCCTGTTTCATCGATATATTTATAGTTCAGACTGTCCATAAACCTGGCGATGGCCTTGTGCTCTGAGCGATTCGCCTGCAACCCTAATAACACTCGACCGTAAGCCGCGCCGTGATTGCGATAATGAAACATTGAAATATTCCAGCGCTCGCCTAATTGAACCAGAAAATCCAGCAAGGCGGCGGGCCGTTCCGGAAAGGTGAAGCGGTATAAAGCTTCAGCGCCGACACCGTTCGCACGCCCTCCTACCATATAGCGAATATGCAGCTTGGCTATTTCGTTATCAGTAAGATCCAGCACCGGGTAGCCTTTACGTTGCAAGCTGCTGATAAGCTGCGCACGGTCAGTCGCATTGGGTTTTATCTGTACACCAACAAAGATGTGCGCCTGCGAGGCGTCAGCGTAACGGTAGTTAAACTCGGTAATGTTGCGTTTACCCAGCGCCCGGCAAAACGTTTTAAAACTGCCGGCGCGCTCGGGGATGGTAACCGCCAGTATCGCTTCGCGGCCTTCGCCAATTTCGGTACGCTCGGAAATATATCGCAACCGATCAAAATTGGTATTAGCGCCGCTATGAATAGCCAGCAGCGTTTTATTTTTGCACTTACTGCGCTCCACGTATTTCTTTAATCCTGCCAGCGCCAGCGCGCCGGCGGGTTCGGCAATAGAGCGGGTGTCGTCGAAAATATCCTTGATGGCGGCGCACATTTCGTCGGTGCTAATGGTAATCACATCATCGACGGTCTTGCGCAACACGCGAAACGTTTCCTTGCCGATTTGCGCCACAGCCACCCCGTCAGCAAACAGGCCCACCTCCTGCAATGTCACCCGTCGGCCTTTCTGCAGCGCCGCTGCCAGGCAGGCTGCGTCTTGCGGTTCCACGGCTATCATTTTCACGTCGGGGCGCACGTGCTTTATGTAGGCCGCGACGCCGGCCATCAGCCCACCGCCGCCAACCGGCACGAAAACCGCGTCAAGCGGCCCGGTAACCTGGCGCAAAATTTCCATGCCGATAGTACCCTGGCCGGCGATTACGTCGGGGTCGTCAAACGGATGGATGTAAGCCAACTTGCGCTGCTGCACCAATTCCTGCGCATGCTCGGAAGCAGCATTATAATTGTCGCCGTGCAATACGATTTTTGCGCCGCGTGCATTGACCGCGTCAATTTTGATCTGTGGTGTCGTTTCCGGCATGACAATAGTGGCGTCGATGCCCAGCTTCTGCGCAGCCAGCGCCACACCTTGCGCATGGTTACCCGCTGACGCCGCAATCACACCGCGGCGTTGTTCGGCAACATCAAGATTGGCAATTTTATTGTAGCTGCCGCGCAGTTTGAACGAGAAAATCGGCTGTAGATCTTCACGCTTAAGCAACACCGTGTTTTGTAAACGTCTGGACATGCAGGTCGCCTCATCAATTGGCGATTCATTGGCTACGTCGTAAACGCGCGCCTGCAGGATTCTTTTGATATAGGAGTTGGGCATGGAGGTGTTTAGCGTCGGTGTATTATGGCCAAGTCGGGCATAGTAATGAGTAAGCCGACATTGCGCCAGCGATCACAAGAAATTATGCTGCCCGTCAAACGACAGTGGTGAGAGGAATAAAGCAATGGACCAAAACAGCATGAAACAGCAGGCCGCGCAGGCCGCTCTTGATTACATCAAACCCAAACTCTTGCCTGATGTCATCGTCGGCGTGGGTACGGGCTCGACAGCCAACTATTTCATTGATGCACTAGCCGCGCACAAAGGCTTGTTTAACGCCACCGTTTCAAGCTCCAGGGCGTCGACCGAGCGCTTGAAGCAGCACGGCATGCAAGTGTTTGATTTAAACAGTGTCGATAAGGTCGATGTGTACGTCGACGGTGCTGACGAGTCCAACCACCAACTGCAGCTGATAAAGGGCGGTGGCGCTGCCTTGACTCGCGAAAAAATCGTTGCGGCCGTCGCTAAAGAATTCGTGTGCATCGCAGATGAGTCGAAGCTGGTCGATATACTCGGCGAGTTTCCTCTACCTGTTGAGGTAATTCCAATGGCTCGCGGCCATGTCGCTCGCGAAATCGCCAAACTCGGCGGCGACCCGGTGCTACGTGAGGATATCGTTACCGACAACGGCAACATCATCATTGATGTTTACAACTTTAAGATTATGGCACCATTGGAGATGGAACAAACACTAAATAATATCAGTGGTGTCGTCACCAATGGCTTGTTCGCACGCCGTGGTGCTGACTTGTTGATACTTGGCACAGCCAGCGGTAGCAGAACCCTGGTGCGCGACTAACAACCCGGAAACTCAACTTTTTTCGAATAGGTGATCAAGCATTCCGAATAGAAGGCGACGAATCTCTTCCGATTCGTTCGCCAGATGGTGGCGCCCCTCTTCTATGTAAAAAACTTCGCAGGCGGGAAATTTTTCGGTGATCGCCTTCACGTTAAAACGCCAGTCGACGGTGCCATCCTGCTTGCCCTGTACGATAAAAGGCTCAATATCGGTTGCGGCGAAGTTTGCGAATATGTCTATCCAATCGCGCATTGCCGACACCCATTGCACGGGCAGTAACTGCGACTGCAGCGGATCAGTGCCGCGTATAAATTCGAGATAGGCCAGGTCATTCGAGTTGGCGGCGAAGCGGCGCGGAATACTCTTGATAAAAGGTCGCAATATGCGATGCAGCACCCTCGACAGGTGCCACAATGAAGGACGCACCAGCGGCGCAAGCAAGACAATGTGTTCGAACGGCGAAGTCGTCTTCGTGTATTGATGGTGTAACACATGCTGCATAACAATCGTGGCACCGGTGCTTTGACCCACCAGATGCAAAGGGGCCGTCGTATGCTGGCGGCTTAAGTTAATGCACCGCTCCAGTGCGGCGCTGTATTGGGTAAAACTGCTAATAGTCGCCTGCGGACCAGTGGACAGACCATGGCCCGGCAAATCAAAAGCGATCACCGAAAAGCCCTTGCCTAGCCAATATTCGAATACGTTGCCATACAGCCCGACGTGGTCGTAATAGCCGTGCACCACATAGCAAGTGCCTTTGGCCTGTTGTCGCCGAAAGAAATGGCAGGCGATGTTAAAATCGGGGCTGGCAAAGCTACCAAAAAAATGCTCCACCTCCGGCATGCGATTTTCTATATCGATGCCATAGAAGCGGAAATATGATTTTTGCACCGCGCTGCTGGGCTGCGGGTTTGCGAAGTCCAGCGGCTCAAGGCTGTTAAGGAGAGCTTGTATATCCATAACCGTGTTAGCTCTTTAAATATGCCGCAAAGCCTGTCAGGGTTTAATTAACTTTTGGCGTGAGTTCTCCACTGGCGTAACGTTCATACATGGCTTCAAGACCGATCACCTTTATTTTATCGGCGTTTCCAGCGGTGCCAAACGCTTCGTAGCGTGCGACGCAAATATCCTTCATTGCGGTAATCGTTTCCTTAAGGTATTTACGTGGATCAAATTCAGCAGGGTTTTGTGCCAAAAAGCGGCGAATCGCGCCGGTCGACGCCAACCGCAAATCAGTATCAATATTGACCTTGCGCACACCGTGTTTGATACCCTCCTGAATTTCCTCCACCGGCACACCGTAGGTTTCACCAATATCACCGCCAAATTCGTTGATGATCTGCAACCACTCCTGCGGCACCGAAGAGGAACCGTGCATGACTAAATGAGTGTTAGGAATGCGCGCGTTGATGGCTTTGATACGGTCAATAGCCAGAATATCGCCAGTCGGTTTGCGCGAAAACTTGTACGCGCCGTGGCTGGTGCCAATCGCAATGGCAAGCGCGTCAACCTGCGTTTTTTTAACGAAATCGGCGGCCTCCTCGGGGTCGGTGAGCATCTGCTCCATGGTCAAAACCCCCTCCGCGCCAACGCCGTCCTCTTCGCCGGCCTCACATGTTTCCAGCGATCCGAGACAGCCAAGTTCACCCTCAACCGAGACGCCACAGGCGTGCGCCATATCAACTGTTCGCCGCGTAACCTCGACGTTATACTGGTAATCTGCCGGCGTTTTGCCGTCTTCGCGCAGCGAACCATCCATCATTACCGACGAAAAACCGAGCTGAATAGAGCGCTGGCAGACCGCTGGCGACACGCCATGGTCCTGATGCATCACTACCGGTATATTCGGAAACTCCTCGATCGCAGCAGCAATCATATGGCGCAGAAACGGCGCACCGGCATACTTACGCGCGCCGGCCGACGCCTGCATAATAACCGGGCTATTTGTCTGTTTAGCCGCCTCCATAATAGCGCGGGTCTGCTCGAGATTATTAACGTTGTAGGCTGGCACGCCGTAGCCATGTTCGGCGGCGTGATCGAGTAGTTGGCGCATGCTTATTAATGGCATTATAGTTTCCTGCTGTGGCGAAATAAAAAATATGGATGACGCAGCGTGCGCCGCGCGCACTTATGTTGCGCTATTCCCTCTGGACTGTCGCAGGGTTGGCGTGCGCACAACACAGTCTACTCCTTATAGCGGCTTTCAAGTATCTCAACGGCAGGCAGGGTTTTGCCCTCGACGAACTCCAAAAACGCCCCTCCACCAGTAGAAATGTAGGATATCTGCTCGCTTATGCCATATTTATCAATGGCGGCCAGGGTATCACCCCCTCCGGCAATGGAGAAAGCAGCCGAACTGGCAATCGCTTGCGAAATTACCCGGGTGCCTTCGCCAAATTGGTCAAACTCAAAAACGCCGACCGGTCCGTTCCAGATAATCGTATTCGCCTCAGCGATGATTTCGCTAAAAAGTTGCGCAGTTTGCGGGCCAATGTCGAAAATCATATCGTGCTCACTCACCTCTTCAACCGGTTTGATGGTGGCTTGCGCGCCAGCGTCGAATCTGTCGCCGACGACAACATCAACCGGTAACGGAATATGGGTTTTTTGCATTAGTGCTGTCGCCTGCGCTAACAGGTCCTTTTCACACAGCGATTTACCGATCGGCAGCCCTGCCGCTGCCAAAAACGTATTGGCTATGCCGCCGCCGACGATTAGCTGGTCAACCTTGTCGGCGAGTTGGTCTAGCACGGTTAGCTTGCTTGACACCTTGCTGCCACCCACAATGGCCAATAGCGGATGGGCTGGACTCCGCAATGCGCGCTCCAGGGCATCGAGTTCGGCACTTAGCAGCGGTCCGGCACATACCTCAGCCGCGAACCTGGCGACCCCGTGCGTAGATGCCTGCGCGCGATGCGCCGTGCCGAAAGCATCCATAACAAATACATCGCAAAGGCTGGCCATTTTTTTTGCCAGTGCGTCATCATTTTTCTTCTCACCCGCATTAAAACGCACGTTCTCCAGCAGCACGATGTCGCCGCTGGCAACGTCAACTCCGTTCAACCAGTCAGTTTTTAGCTCAACATCGCGGCTCAGCAGTTCACCCAGACGGCTAGCCACCGGTGCAAGTGAATAATCGGCGTTGGCGGCCTCACCAGCACCCTCTTCGGGGCGACCCAGGTGCGACATGACCATAACGCGCGCACCTTGCTGCAACGCTTGCTGGATGGTTGGAATAGATGCACGAATGCGCGCATCGCTGCTAACTGCGCCGTCTTTAATCGGCACATTCAAGTCCTGCCGTATGAGTACGCGCTTGTCGTGTAAATTCAAATCAGCCATTTTTGTGATAGGCATTTTAACTCTCCCTCGGTTTAATTATAAATCACTGGCGAGTCATCAACGCTGCTACATCGAGCATGCGATTGGCGAATCCCCATTCGTTGTCGAACCAGGTAAATACCTTGGCAAGCCGCCCACCGCTGACGCGAGTTTGGCCGGCGTCAACCACACCTGAGCGCGGATCGTGATTAAAATCACACGAAGCCAGCGGCTCTTCCGTGTAACCTAACACGCCATTTAAGTGCTGCTCGCTGGCCTCGCGCAAGGCCGCGTTGATTGCGGCGGAGGTAACTTCTTTAGCTAACCACACCGATAAGTCCATAATCGACACGTTGGTTGTCGGCACGCGAATCGCACCGGCGGAGAAGCGCCCCTGCGTGTGTGGCAGAATGCGTTCAATACCTTTGGCTAGCTGAGTTTCAATGGGAATCACCGACTGACTGGCGCTGCGGGTTTTGCGCAAATCTGTATTGTGATAAGCATCGATCACCGGCTGATCGTTCATCACCGAATGGATTGTTGTGATTTGCCCGGCTTCAATACCGAAGGTTTCATCAAGCACCGCAATCACGGGCACGATGCAGTTAGTGGTGCAGGATGCGTTGGAAACGATACGATCTTCAATGCCAAGCTGGTGATGATTAATCCCATACACAATGGTGGCGTCGGCAGCGTCTACCGCAGGGTGAGAAAACAGCAATTTTTTTGCGCCATTGGCCAAAAGTTTTTCTGCGTCCGGCCTTGAATCATAGGCGCCGCTGCATTCGAGTACCAGGTCAATCTGCAGGTCACGCCACGGTAAGTCTTCAATGCGCTGCTTATGCGAAACTTGAATAGTTTCGCCGTTGATCACTAATGACTCTTCAGTCTGCTCGACGCTGCCTGGAAACCGACCGTGCGTAGTATCGTAGCGAGTGAGATAACACATGGTTGCCAGGTCGGCCGGTTCATTAATAGCAATGACCTGCATTTGCTGCATATCGGCGCGCTCGTGCAATGCTCGCAGAACGCAGCGGCCAATACGGCCGTAACCATTGATGGCGACGCGTATCATGAACTCAACAATGCTCTCGCCTTAGCTAAAACGTTATCGACGGTGAAGCCAAATTCCTGCATCAAATCGGCAATCGGAGCGGACTCGCCAAAGCGGTTAATTCCGATCACGGTACCATCCAGGCCAACATATTTGCGCCAGTAGTCACCGTGACCGGCTTCGATGGCAATGCGCTTGCGCACCGCGGCTGGCAGCACCTGCTGCCGGTAACTTTCGTCCTGCTGCTCAAACACTTCTGCCGATGGCATGGACACCACGCGTACCGATGCATCAAGCTGCTGCGCCGCCTGCATGGCAAGCTCAAGCTCCGAGCCGGTCGCGATCAGAATAAGCTCCGGCGTCGCGTCGCTATCATGCAACACATACGCGCCACGTGCGATGGCCGCAAGCTGGTCATTATTGCGCGCTTGATGGGCAAGGCTCTGACGCGAGAATACCAGCGCGGTTGGTCCGTCATTGCGCTCGATAGCCGCTTGCCACGCCACTGCTGACTCCACCGCATCAGCTGGCCGCCAGGTAACCAGGCCAGGAGTGGTGCGCAAATTGGTAAGTTGTTCGACCGGCTGATGAGTGGGGCCATCTTCGCCCAAGCCAATAGAGTCGTGGGTAAACACGAAAATATTTCGCTGACGCATCAAGGCCGCCATACGCACCGCGTTGCGCGCATACTCCATAAACATCAGGAAAGTGGCGCCGTAGTTGATAAAGCCGCCGTGTAAGGCAATGCCGTTGCCGATTGCAGTCATGCCAAACTCACGCACGCCATAATAGATGTAGTTGCCGTCGGCAGCTTCAGCAGTCACAGCTTTCGACCCGCTCCACAACGTTAGATTAGAACCCGCCAGATCGGCCGAGCCGCCCAACAGTTCGGGTAACATAGGGCCAAGCGCATTCAAGGCGTTTTGCGACGCCTTGCGGCTGGCGATGCTTTCGCCGCGCTCCTGCGTCGCTGCAATATAATGCTGCGCCTGTTCACTGAAATCGGCCGGTAATTCGCCGCTCATGCGGCGCTCAAATTCGGCGGCTAAATCAGGGTGCTGCTGCTGGTAAGATTGAAACTTATCCTGCCATTGCTGCTCTTGCCCAGCGCCACGCTGGCGTGCATCCCAACCCGCATAAACAGATTCCGGCACTTCAAAAGGTGGATATTGCCAACCTAACTCTTGCCGCGCTACGGCAATTTCGTCGGCGCCCAGCGGGGCACCGTGCACGCCGCCGGTGCCTTGTTTATTGAGCGCGCCCTTGCCGATGATAGTTTGGCAGCAAATTAAAGTAGGCTTGTCGCTAACCTGTCGCGCTGCTTCCAAAGCAGCATGCACAGCATCGGCGTCGTGCCCATCTACATTGGGCAACACATGCCAGCCATAGGCTTCAAAACGCTGCGGCGTGTTATCGGTAAACCAGCCGCTGACATCGCCGTCGATGGAAATATTATTATCGTCATAGCAGGCGATCAGTTTACCCAAACCTAAGGTCCCGGCCAGCGATGCCACTTCGTGCGAGATGCCTTCCATCAGGCAACCATCGCCTACAAATACGTAGGTATTGTGATCGACAATAGCAAACCCGTCGCGGTTGAAGTGCGCGGCCAGCACTTTTTCGGCCAGCGCCATGCCAACAGCATTCGCCAACCCCTGGCCCAGCGGGCCGGTGGTGGTCTCAATACCAGGCGCGTAACCGTATTCGGGGTGACCAGGCGTTTTCGAGTGCAGCTGACGGAAGTTTTTCAGTTCTTCAATAGGCAGCTCGTAGCCCGACAGGTGCAACAGTGAGTACAGCAGCATGGAACCGTGACCGTTAGACACCACAAAACGATCACGACCGCACCAATGCGGGTTGGCGGGATTGTGACGCAGGAAATCATTCCACAACACTTCGGCAATATCGGCCATACCCATGGGCATTCCTGGATGGCCGCTGTTGGCTTGTTGTACGGCGTCCATGCTCAACGCGCGAATGGCGTTGGCTAGTTCAGTGCGGCTTGGCATGCTTGGTGTCCTTTGATGGCTTATTAACGGCGGGCAATAAATCGGGGGCGCTATTGTCGCTCAGCCATGCTGGCAGAGCAAACGCAGCAAGCCTTAAAGAGATAGGCACAGCATCTACCGGCTGACCAGTGAATCTATATCAAAATAAATTGATATACTTAAGCACGCTTGCTATAGTTCGCGCCAATGAATATTCCCGCCAGCGCCAACCTGACAGAAAGTGTCCAGGTAAATGCCCTCACCCAGCTTAATAAGGCCGCAGCCGATGAGCTGCGCCTGCATATTTTACGTACCTTACGACGCGACTCGTTCGGCGTCGGCGAGCTGTGTGAAATTTTCGCAATGCAGCAATCGGCAATGAGCCATCATCTCAAAGTGCTGGCGCAGGCACAGCTCGTCGCCACCCGGCGCGAAGGCAATCACATTTTCTATCGACGCGCGGCGACGGCGGTACACACCTGGCTGCAATCGCTGCATGACTGCCTGTTCGAGACTACGGATCAGTTGCCGCTGCCAGCGCCGGTGGCGAATCGTTTAAAAGCTATACAGGCCAATCGTGCCCAATTGTCGCGACAGTTTTTCAATGATAACGCCGACAAATTTACCACTCAGCAGGAGTTGATTGCCGACTATCCAGTGTATACAACACCGGTAGCGGAGTTGCTTCAGCAGCTTGACGCGCAGCAACGCCACAGCGTATTGGAAGTAGGCCCGGGCTCGGGCGAATTTCTGCAAGAACTTGCGCTGCTGTTTGGCGAAGTCACCGCTCTCGATATCTCCGAGGAGATGCTCAACCAGGCGAAACTATTCGCTGCCGAAAAGCGCCTTGAAAACACCCGTTTTCTACTCGGCGATAGCAAACTTGCCCTGCAACAAGGCATCAGCGTGCAGGTAATTGTCATGCACATGGTGCTACACCATGTTGCCTCCCCGGCCGAATTGTTTGCCGATGCGGCAGCGCTGTTAAAAGCCGGCGGCCAGCTGTTTGTGGCCGACCTGTGCGAACACAGCCAGAACTGGGTGCGCCAGGCCTGCGGCGACCTGTGGCTGGGCTTTGCGCCGGAAGAGCTCAGTGACTGGGCGCGAAAAGCCGGGCTTAGCGAGGCCCGTGAAGGGCAATATTTCAGTCTGCGCAATGGCTTTCGCCTGCAGGTACGCCACTTTCAAAAATCCACCAACTAACCGTTTAAATTAGCAAAGGTATAACGTAATGAGTGAATACTCCCTGTTTACATCAGAATCTGTGTCCGAAGGCCATCCGGATAAGATAGCCGACCAGGTCTCTGACGCAATTCTCGACGCCATCATAGCCAAAGACCCGGATGCCCGCGTAGCGGTCGAAACGCTGGTGAAAACCGGCATGGTGCTGGTCGCCGGCGAAGTGCGCACCGATGCCTGGGTCGATATCGAAGAAATCGCCCGTGGCGTGATCAAGGACATCGGCTACAACAGTTCCGATATGGGTTTCGACTGGGAATCTTGCGCGGTATTGAACGCCATTGGCAAACAGTCAGCCGACATCGCCATGGGCGTGGATGAAGGCGACAACAAAGAGCTCGGCGCCGGCGACCAGGGTTTGATGTTTGGTTACGCTAGCAATGAAACCGAAGTCCTGATGCCGGCACCTATCACCTATGCGCATCGTTTGGTACACCAGCAAGCCAAAGTGCGTAAAGATGGCAGCTTACCCTGGCTGCGTCCGGACGCAAAAAGTCAGGTCACCTTTCGCTACGGCGAAGACGGCAAGCCGGCGGCAATTGATGCCATTGTGCTTTCCACTCAGCATAGCGCCGACATCACGCTGGAAGAACTGCGCAGCGCAGTGAAAGAGCACATCATCCAGCCGGTATTACCGGCGGAATGGCTTACTGCTGATACCAAATACTTTATCAATCCCACAGGCAATTTCGTCATCGGCGGCCCGGTAGGCGACTGCGGCCTGACTGGTCGCAAGATTATTGTCGACACCTACGGCGGCATGGCACGCCACGGTGGCGGTTGCTTCTCGGGTAAAGACCCCTCCAAAGTCGACCGCTCCGCCGCTTATGCAGGCCGTTACGTGGCGAAGAATATTGTCGCTGCCGGCCTGGCCGAGCGTGCAGAGATTCAAATCTCGTATGCGATTGGCGTCACCGAACCCACGTCGATCAGCGTTAACACCTTCGGCACCGGCAATCTCGACGATAATAAGATCGTTGAATTGGTGCGCGAACACTTTGACCTGCGTCCGCAAGGCCTGATCGAAATGCTGGACCTGAAACGGCCAATCTACCAAGCCACCGCTGCTTATGGTCATTTTGGCCGCAGCGAAGCCGATTTCACCTGGGAAAGAACCGACAAAGCCGACACGCTAAAAGCAGCTCTTTAATCATCGAACACATAGAGGACACGAATATGAATGCCAACGAGAAAATAGATACGATTCAACAGGATTACAAGGTGGCCGACATAAGCCTGGCGGACTATGGCCGCCGCGAAATCGCTATCGCTGAGCACGAAATGCCGGCACTGATCGCTCTTCGCCGCAAATATGCAGACAGCCAACCGCTGGCCGGCGCGCGTATCATCGGCTGTATTCACATGACCATTCAAACCGCGGTGCTGATTGAAACCTTGATTGAACTCGGTGCCGAAGTGCGTTGGTCATCGTGCAATATATTCTCCACCCAGGATCACGCCGCAGCCGCCATTGCAGCGGCCGGCGTCGCCGTATACGCCTGGAAAGGGCAAACCGAGGAGGAAGGCGAGTGGTGTATTGAACAAACCATTCTGCAGGACGGCAAGGCGTGGAACGCCAACATGCTGCTTGACGATGGCGGCGATTTGACCGCGATGGTGCATACCAAATACCCGCAAATGCTGGAGCACATCCACGGCATCACTGAAGAAACCACCACCGGAGTACACCGTTTGCTGGAAATGCTCGACGACGGTTCGCTGAAAGTGCCGGCAATCAACGTCAATGATTCGGTGACCAAGTCCAAGAACGACAACAAGTACGGCTGCCGCCACAGCCTTAACGATGCTATCAAACGCGGCACGGACCATTTGTTGTCTGGCAAAAAAGCGCTGGTCGTTGGCTACGGCGATGTCGGCAAAGGTTCGGCGCAAAGCCTGCGCCAGGAAGGCATGATCGTTAAAGTATCCGAAATCGACCCTATCTGCGCCATGCAGGCCTGCATGGACGGCTATGAAATCGTGTCGCCGTACAAAGATGGTGTTAACACCGGCACGCGCGAAGGCATTAACGATACGCTGTTGGCGAATATTGATCTTATCGTCACCACCACCGGCAACACCACAGTGTGTGATCGCTATATGCTACAAGCAGTGAAAAAAGGCGCGGTGATTTGTAATATCGGCCACTTCGATAATGAAATCGACACGCAATATATGCGCGACAACTGGGGTTGGCAGGAAGTTAAACCGCAGGTGCACAAAATCTATCGTGATGCGAAACCCGGCGCCGATTTCGATATCGGCAGCGACGACTATCTGCTGCTGTTGTCCGAAGGTCGACTGGTGAATCTGGGCAATGCAACCGGACACCCCTCGCGCATCATGGACGGCTCATTTGCCAACCAGGTGTTAGCGCAAATGCATTTGTTCGAACTCAAGTTCGCAGAGCAAGACGCCGCGACGCAAAAAGCAAGTATGAGCGTTGACGTATTGCCCAAGAAACTCGACGAAGAAGTGGCAGCGTACATGGTAGAGGGTTTTGGTGGCGTGTTGACGCAAATGACCACCGAGCAGGCCAAGTACGTAAACACGCCAGTCGAAGGCCCTTACAAACCGGAGCACTACAAGTACTAATGAGCACTTTGACCAATAATAAGCGGCTCAGCTTCGAGTTTTTCCCGCCCAAGACCGATGCCGGGCGGGACAAACTGCAGCAGGTTTGGGAAACGCTAAACGAGTTTAATCCGGAATTCTTTTCGGTGACTTATGGTGCCGGCGGTTCCACGCGTGAATTCACGCGTGGCACCGTCAGTGCGATGCGCGCTGCCAATATTTCGGTGGCACCGCATCTTTCTTTCGGCGGTGATGACGAGCAGTCGATGCTGAAGCTGCTGCGTGACTATCAAAATCAGGGCGTCGATCGCATCGTCGCGCTGCGAGGCGATATTCCTTCAGGCATGGGCAACACGCAAACCGTGCACGCCAACGAACTGGTCAGCTTTATTCGCCAACACTGCGGCGCTGAGCTACAGCTTGAAGTCGCGGCCTACCCGGAGATACACCCACAGGCGGAATCATTCGGCAGCGATTTGAACTTCTTTCGTAACAAAATTGAGGCAGGTGCCAACGGCGCTATTACTCAGTATTTTTATAACCCCGATGCGTATTTTTATTTTCTTGAACAATGCAGGCGAGCAGGCATCGAAGCACCGATCTATGCCGGCATTATGCCAATTACCAACTATAAAAATCTGGCGCGCTTTTCAGCTGCCTGCGGTGCAGAGATTCCACGCTGGATAACACAGCGACTGGAGTGCTTGCAGCACGACGAACAAGGCTTGCGCGAGTTCGGCGTGGAGGCAGTCAGCCGCCTGTGTGAACAACTGCTGCGCGGCGGCGCTCCCGGTCTGCACTTTTATACGATGAACAGTGTCGATCCCACGGCGACGATCTGTCGCAACCTCGGCTTCGATTAACCCTATTCACTAACGATAACGCTATGCGCGTGCCGCGTATCTACCATACCGCGCCGATCAGCGCCGCCGGACCGCTCACACTCGACCAGCGGGCGGCGCGCTATCTGGCGCACGTACTGCGTCTGCAAGCCAACAATCAGGTAGTGGTCTTCGACGGTCGTGGCGGCGAGTGGCAGGCTGTGATCACGCAGTTAGCTAAAAAATCGCTGCAGCTGGAATTGCAGAAGTTCTCCCCTATCAATCGTAGCAGCCCTCTCAACATTCATCTCGGCATTGGTCTTTCGCGCGGCGAGCGGATGGATTGGATAGTGCAAAAGGCAACCGAGCTTGGAGTGCACGCTATTACGCCACTGTTAACCGAGCGCTGCGCAGTGAAGTTGCAGGCCGAGAGGCTGGTGAAACGTATGCAGCATTGGCGAGGTGTTAGTATTAGCGCCTGCGAGCAAAGCGGGTTGAATATAATACCGCAGCTACATGAACCCGTTAGCAGCGCTGCATGGGCATCGCGAAACAGTGCTGATATGAAGCTGGTGTTGCACCCCGAAGCTGGACAACGTTTGAACCCCAACGCTGCACCACAGTCAGCGTTACTTGCAATAGGGCCGGAAGGGGGATTTAGCGATCAGGAAGTGCAGCAGCTAGGCGCGGCAGAGTTCACCGCGTTGTGCCTGGGAGAAAGAGTGCTGCGTACCGAGACTGCACCATTGGCGGCGCTGAGTATTTTGCAGTATCGATGGGGAGATCTGCGTTTTTAGCCTTCGCTAAACTGCAAAATCGTCTTCTCAATAAACTCAAGATTCGGAATACTTGCCAATTCGCCGTTGCTCGACACCGCCATTAGCTCTGCAGGACCCAGCTCAGCTTCGTTATCAACTGCTAACTCTTCCGCGCTAACGCGCATCATACGCGGCGCGCTTTGGGTCAATATCGCCAGAAAGGGCAGTTTGTCCGAGGTGCCGATGCCATTTAATACGGCGATGCTGTGCTGACCGCTACTCGACTGGAACGGCTCGTCATTAAGCCCTTCAAATGACACCAACGGTATCTGCCGGGTGCGCCAGTCGAGATGACCAAGGAACCAGGTGGGTACATCGTCCATCGGCTGAGGCAGTCGATGGCTGATAATCTCTGCGACGGACACGTTGGGCAACAGCAAATATTTGCGCGTCACGGGAATTAAAAACGTCGATAGTTCCGTTACGGTCTGCTTTAAGTTCGCGCTACTCGCCATATTTTTTTACCTGCCTTTCCGGCTGCCTACCCTTGCTGCTCAAGGCGTTCGCGGCCGAGCAAATCGGCGATCGCATCAAGCAATTCCAATTCCTGGTACGGTTTACCCAAGTAATTATTAACACCGATGGATATCGCCCGCTCGCGATGCTTATCGCCAGTGCGAGAGGTTATCATGATGATAGGCAGGTCGCCCAACTCACTATCATGGCGAATTTGATTGGCCACTTCGAAGCCGTCCATGCGCGGCATTTCAATATCCAGCAGCATAAGGTCGGGGCGTTCGTCGTGTACCATGGCCATGGCTTCGACACCGTCGCGAGCGACGACAACATCCATACCCTGCCGCTCGAGAAAACGTGAGGTAACCTTACGGACTGTCACCGAATCATCCACTACCATGACCTTCAGCGCCTGATCAATGTCGTCTTCGACATGATCTATAACAAAGTCGTCACGATGCATATGCAGTGCGTCGTTGCGAATCAAAGCAAGCATATCCAGAATAACCACAACGCGGCCGTCACCTAACACCGTAGCGCCAGACACGCCTTGCACCATGCCAAACTGAGCACCTAGCGATTTCACGACGATTTCACGGCTGCCGTGCAGCTCATCTACCTGAATCGCCATGGAGTGATCGTTGCCGCGCACCAGGATGACTGGTAACGGTGAGCCCTGCGACTGAATATTTGGCTGCGCATCCACTCTCAACAGCGAGCCGATATAGCGCAGCAAATACGGTTGGCCGGCGTACTCAAACATCGGTGCGTCCGGCTGATAGTAGGCTTCCAGTTCGAACGGGCTGACGCGCACAATACCTTCAATGGTATTCAGCGGTATGGCGTAAGTGTCGCCGGCAACCGTTACCATCAACGCACGGTTTACTGACACGGTAAACGGCAATCGAATAATAAACTTGGTGCCATGCCCCTGCAGCGACTGTATATCCATGCTGCCGCCAAGCTGCTTGATTTCGCTGTTAACGACGTCAAGTCCCACACCACGACCGGAAATCTGCGTGACTTCGGTGGCCGTACTAAAACCTGACTCCAGAATAAACTGCAGCACTTCGTGCGGCGTAAGTTCGGCTTCGGCATCCATCAGGCCAGCGTCGATAGCCTTGCTGCGGACCTTTTCCAAATTGATACCGGCGCCGTCGTCTTCCAGCACCAACACGATTTCATTGCCTTCGCGCACCAGACCAAGGGTGATTTGACCAGCCGCCGGTTTGCCCGCGTCCAGCCGCTGTTGTTCGGACTCAATGCCGTGGTCGACCGAGTTACGCAGCATATGCTCAAGCGGCGGCAGCATGCGCTCCAGCACGCTGCGATCCATTTCGCCTTCGGTGTTGAGCATGTCAAAATTGACCTGCTTGTTCACTTCGGTGCTAACCTGGCGCACGATGCGGCGCAGCCGCGGCGCGACACGCGCAAATGGCACCATACGCGACTGCATCAACCCTTCCTGCAAATCGGTATTGATACGCGACTGCTGCAATAGCAGCGTTTCCATATCGCGCGCGCGTTCGTTTAACGTACCCTTGAGATCCATCAAATCGGAGGCGCTCTCCATCAATGAGCGCGACAGCGTCTGTAGGTGCGAGTAGCGATCCATTTCCAGCGGATCAAAGCCCTGCAAACCCTCTTGCTCCACCTGTTCCTGACGAAACAGAATTTGCGCTTCGGTTTCCATTTCCAACCGCCGCAGCTTTTCCTGCAGGCGTTCGACGGTAGACTGCATTTCTTCCAGCGAGAAGCCGAACTCACTAACCTGCTCTTCGGCGCGGGCGCGGGAGATACTGGTCTCGCCGGCCAGGTTAACCAGGTTCTCCAGTAATTGACTGGGTACGCGCACCACTTCCTGCGCGCCCCGCTTGCTCGCCTCGGAAGAGAACACGGCATTCGCTTCAGCGCTCATGGGAGCGATCGTCGAACTCGCCACGGCTGACCCGGCTGGGAAAGGATTGCTGACGGTGGACTGCGGTGGATTGAACGGCACAACGTTATCGGGTCGATCCGGCAGCGGACTAGTATCAGTCGACGCGCTGTCAGTCGTTTGCTGTTGCTCAGCGGCTGCACCGCCGCTACGCAATACGTCTACGTTGCTGGTAATCTGGTCGACATATACCTGCAGCTCTTTGAAGAACTTCGTGTCGATTTCGCGATTTTTTTGCTGCGCATCGATCAAGAAAGTCTCGCAGTCATGGCTTATGTCGCCGAGCTCTGTCAGATCGGCCAGACGCGCGCCGCCTTTCAAGGTATGCAATAAACGTAGCAACTCGTCGAGCTGTTGTTTGTCTTCGGGTTCGTCAATCCAGGCATGCACGCTTTCGTCGATGCCTTGTAGTATGTCGACCGCTTCTTCGGTGAAGATCTCAATGATTTCACTGCTGATTTCGTCTTCTTCATCGCTATGGCTGTTATCCATAGACTGGCTGCCGAGATAGGCGCTGATTTCATCGCGACCGGGGGTTGCGGCAGCAAGCAATTCAGCCTCTGCTTCCATAGCCGCATCGAGGTCGAGGTCGAGGTCGACTTCGTCGTCAATGGCTATGGAGAGATCTGCGCTTTCAATTTCAATGTCGATGTCAGCGGCGGCAGCGTTAGCCTCATCTGCCGTATCGTCTTTGACGCTCGGTGTCTCGCGCGCCTCCATCCAGTTTCCGATTTCGAAGTCGGCCATGTCGTCATCTGAATCAACATCGAGGCTGACCTCAATCAGATCGTCGTCGTCAAGTTCGAAACTATTCGCTTCGATGTCAGCAACCGGCTCAGCTTCTATTGTTTCATCGACTGGCCCAACTGTATGAGTCGGCGTTAAATCTAAGCTGTGCAGCTCGTCGATCAGTTCGCTAGCCGGCTCCGGTGTCTGCCCGGCAGCAAGCCGGTCGAACATATCGTTCAAGGCGTCATGCGAGCGCGCATTCAAGCTAAAGAAGTTTTCTGGCAGCTGTTCGACAGCTGCGGCCTGCTCACAAATTTGCGCGTTGGCAGCGGCAAGTTTTTCAACCGTCTCCTGATTTAGCTGCTGCGCACTTTGCTCAAGTGCGCGCAGTGTGGTCGCCGAGCGTATACAGGCATCACTAACAGAGTTGCCCTGCTGCGCCTCTGCCAGCAGTTGCTGCGCATACGCCACGCCTTCCATGCCGTCGGCGAGGAACATACCGAAATCGGTATCATCATCCTCAGCATTAGCGGCAAGCTCTTCCTGTTCAATTTGCGTTTGCAGCTGCTGTATGCGCTGCAGCAAACCCTGCACGCCGGGAATCGCATCGGCTTTCGTTTCGGGTAGCAGTTCCAACCCCTGGCGAGCCAGGGCTGCGGCGTCGTCCAACACTTCAACGAACGTATCATTGAGGGGCAGATTTCTTTCGCGCAGATCCTTCAGGCATGACTCCAGCGGCATAATAAAACGCGCAATACTGTCAACATTAGCCGTTTGTGTGCTGCCTTTCAGGGTATGCAATGCGCGCTGTAAATCGTTCGACACATCGTTTTTGCCGGAGGTGAGATATTCAGCGACATAGTTATCGATAAGACCAAGATGGATTTGTGCTTCGTTGGTGAAAATTTCCAATAGCGCGGCGTCGTAGTCCGGGTCGGCATCGACATCTTCCAGCTCAATATCAGCAGCGTCGACTACAAAATCCATAGCGTCGTCGCTGTCGTCAGCAACATCTGCTGCCAACGGCTCCTCTATAGTGACGCTATCGACCGCGTTGGCTGCCACGGATTCGTCGGTATCGGGCTCGTCGATCGCGGGCAGTGATTCTTCAACTGCCGTGGGCAGTTCTTCCGCAACTTCAGCCGTTACGGATTGCTCGTCAGCCGCTGCTGCAACTGGCTCTTCAGTCGCTTCAGGTTGCTGCGTTTCAAGTCGCGCCTGTACAGCAGCGGCTTCGGTAAGTGGTTCGCCTTCGGCAATACTTTCTGCGATGGACGACAGCGCTACCACTGCAGGTAATTCGACTTTACTGCGCTGCTCAAATGCCGTGATCAAGCTCGGCATTACCGCGCGCGCCTGGATTGCCACCTCTATGTGGGCGCCGTTCAGCGTCTGACTACCCTCGGTAACGCGGTTGAGCATATTCTCTACACTCCACGCGAACTCGCCCGCATCCAGAGCACCGACCATGCGACCGCTGCCCTTTAAAGTGTGAAAAGCTCGCCGCACTTCGGCTAACGAATCCTTATCGCCTACGTCCTGTACCAGCTTCGGTAAATATTCGTCCAGAGTTTCGAACACTTCGGTGGCTTCTTCGATAAAAATCTCGATAATTTCATCGTCAATCAAGTCGTCTTGCTGTTCTTCAACCTCTGCCGCGACGGCTTCGAACGGCGCGTCGGCAACAGCTTCCGGTGCAGTCTCTTGCGGCGTAGGCGTGGCCTCGGCGTGTGTGTCTTCGTCAACCGTCGGCGCGTCTGGCGCATCGACCACGGACAATGCTACCGGGGTTGCTTCTGCTTCGTCTTCATCAGCGACCATGAATTCGCTAATATCAAGATGATCGTCCTCGGTATCGCTTATATCCTGATAGAACTCGGGATTGCGTTGCCATTGATCGAGATTAGTTACGGGAAAGCCCAGCTCGGCAACGCTTTCAATTGCTACATCAAGAATGGCATCGCTTTCGGTGATCGAATCTTCCGCCAGCCGTTCGAGATAGTAGTCGACGCTAGTGAGTGAATCAGCCAGCGTATCGAGCATTTTCCATTCGGGTACGTTGTCGGTCGCCAGCAGTTCATCGCAGATAAACCACTCGCAAGATGACAAAGCTGCCACGGCCTCTTCTAAAGGCAGTATTAATAAGGCGCCGCGCACCTCAGCCAGTATGGCCGGCACTTTTTGCAAGCGCGCCCGGTCCCACTGATTGGCAATAAATTCAATAATCGCTTCTCTAACCTGTTCTATACCAACGCGAGCTTCGCGAATAACCGACTGGTAAGCGGCTGCCAGCTGTCGGTCTTTCTCGGTTGACTGGCTGGCCACCTCGACACTGTCCTGGCTGACCGTTGCCTTAAGCATCGCCTCGACGCTGAGTATGCTTTCAGCAACTTCCATTAAGGTTTCGCTGTCAGCAGGACGATTACCGCTACTGATGTTTTCGACCGTATCTGCCTGCCGTTTTAACATGCGCAGGGCATCGCCCAAACCCAATATCAAAATCGTATCGATAACGCGCTTGAACACCGGCAAGGCCTGGCGCAGTTCGACATCATCACGGTCGGCGCTGCGTAAATATAGATCCAGATAATCCTTGATGCTGCCCAATTCTTCCAGCAGCGCTTCCACCACCGAACGCATGGTGTCCCGGTCCGGGCCCATTTGCGCGAGTTGTTGTGGAGTTTTTAGTTCGCTAGCCCATTGCTTTTGCAGCTCGAGCAGCATGGCCAGTTTCGATTCGCATGGCTCCAGAATCTGGCGAATGTCGCTGCTCAGCTGTGGGGGGGCGTGGCTGTCCAGCGCTTTCGGTCCGGTCTCGGCCAGCGCGACCACTTCTTTGTCTATTTCTACCAGCAGCTGCTTCAGCCTGGTCGATACAGTTAGCGATCCTTCCAGCAAAGCCTCAAAAACAGCCGAACACTGCTGCCAGAAATTTTGGCGCGCGCTGTGCTCACTAATTTTGTGAATACGTTGCCCGATTTGCGACAGGAAGGTGATATTTTTATCAGTCTCAGTGTCGCGCACCACATTTAATACAGCGACACGAAACATTTTGCTCAGCTTAGTGAGCAGCTGATCGAACTCATCGCGGCTGACCCTGTTGGCAAAGGCTGCCTCGCCATTAACATCGTTAGCGGCTGTGGTTTCAAGCGCAGCGCCAGTAACAGGGCCACGCACACGCTGTAGCTCTACCTTGATCGGCTCCAGCGCAACATCAACTATGTCGGATTTAATCTGATTGACTCGGTCCAGCAGCGCTGACATTTGCAGCAGTGCCGCCATCAACACTTCCAGAGCGGCATGTTCGTTGGGAGTGGACTGATTCACCAGCGCCTGCGCGACGGCTTCCATTTCCTGTGCCATAGCGGCCAGGTTGTGCAGCTGCACCATACTTAAGGTGCCGTGAATCTGGTGACAGTGCGTCAGTGTAGAGCGCAGCTTAGTGGAATCGTTACTGTCGGTGACGTAAGCTTCAAGCGCTCCACGCGCCTGTCTTAGTATCTCTTCCAGTTCGTTGGTAACCCACTCGAACGCGACGTTATTCAGCTTTTCAGCCATGCTGTTTCTCGCTTGATCCATTTGTGCCCACGCTACTCTGCTGACCAATGCACTCGGGCAACGAAAGTTGCTGCCACAAGTGCAAGGTGCTAATCAAAATTCCATATTCCAGCTTCAACTACTTCGACTAGCTGCCGTAGTCGGAGCCGTCCTTGGCGTTGTAGCTCGATTTCGCTGAGCCGCTGTCTTGCGGTAATTTGAAGCCGGCGACCGAGTTACGCATATCGTGAGCAAGTCCCGCCAGCTCGCCAATAGATGACGCACTGGTTTTAGTACCAGTTGATGCCTGCGAGGCGATTTCCTGAATCACTTTCATGGTGTTGGAAATGTTGCCTGCTGAAGAAGATTGCTGACGCGAGGCGTTGGAGATGGTTTGAATCAACTCCGCCAGATTGGTCGATACGTTTTCGATCTCTTCCAGTGCTACACCGGCGTCTTGCGCAAGGCGCGCACCGCGCACCACTTCGGTCGTGGTTTGCTCCATCGATATAACCGCTTCGTTGGTATCGGTTTGAATTGTTTTTACCAGCGCCTCGATCTGCTTGGTCGCCGCACCGGAACGTTCCGCCAGTCGCTGTACCTCATCGGCAACTACCGCGAAGCCGCGGCCTGCGTCGCCGGCCATCGACGCCTGAATAGCAGCGTTCAGTGCCAGAATGTTGGTCTGGTCGGCAATGTCGTTAATCAGCGAGACGATGTCGCCAATTTCCTGCGAGCTCTCACCCAGACGTTTAATACGTTTTGAGGTTTCCTGAATTTGCTCGCGTATATTGTCCATGCCGGTGATGGTATTACGTACCACCTGGCCACCCGAGCTGGCGATTTTCACCGAGCGCTCCGCTACTGCAGCCGACTCGGCCGCGTTCGAAGATACCTGGTCGATGGTCACGGCCATCTCGTTAACCGCCGCTGATGCGCCGGCGATTTCCTGGGCCTGATTTTCTGATGCATCGGCCAGACTCAGCGCCGCTTTTTGATTGGCTTCCGCCGATGTGGATACTGATACGGCCGTGTCGTTAATAGACGACACCAAAACTCGCAGTTGGCCGATGGTATAGTTCACCGAGTCGGCGATCGCGCCGGTAAAGTCCTCGGTTACCGTTGCGGTAGTGGTTAAGTCACCGTCGGCCAGGTCACTGATCTCATCCAGCAGGCGCAGAATAGCTTCCTGATTTTGTTCATTGTCTCGCGCCGCATCGGCCAGCCGCTTGCGCGTGTTGACAAACATCTGCAAACCGATCAAAGCCAGTGTCAGCAGCATGCCGGCACCGCAAATCCATACCGTGTTTTGCGTAATCGAGCGGCGCTCATCAAGCCGCTCGACTTCGTCGGCAAGGGTATCGGTTTGGGTCATGATTTTGGGTGCGCCAACCACAACGGTGTCGGCCGCCTGACGGGCTTTCAGCAAGTCGGGTGACGCCTGGAAAATCTCGTCGACACTACCGCTAACAAATTCAAACAGCTTGGAGATTTCCTCCAGGCTGGAACGTGCCTCTTTATCAGTCACCCGGCTAATGCGCAACGCCGAGTTGCCGTTCAACATGCCGTTAAGCACGCTGCCAAACAGGCTGGCGTCGAGGTTAAACTGGTCGGCCGCCACGTTGGCGCTGTTGCCACCTTCTAACATTTTGTCGACGTTCCTGGCGATCCGTTCGGCTAACCAAGATTGCTTCTGTGCAACCGCGACCTGGTCGGAAGGCGCGCGGCGCTCAAGCAGAATTTCAACGACGTTGTTGTACTCAGTCTGCAGCTCTGGAATAGAGTCGTTCAAGGTTGCGGCGACTTCGTGTAAAAACAGAACGCGGTCCTGGTTAGCAACAATAGTGCCGGCCGCTTCGCTGACTGGCTTCCAGGTAGAACTGAGATCTTCCAGCTCGGAAGACAACAGACCCTGATCGCTCTGCTTAAGAGTTTGCACGGCTTGGTTAAAGTTCTGATTTGCGTTGCCAAGCTGGGCAAATGCCTCGGCGTCACCGGCTATTGCCAGCCGCGAGTTGGTCGCAACTTGTTGCGCCGACACCCGCAGCTCCGATGTCAGCTCTTTATAGCTGGTGTCTTCGCTCGCGGTACGACTCACCGCCGTTAAGGTATAGATGAACGCCGCTGTCGCGGCGAGGAATACCCCGATCAGCAAAATAATGGTTGGGCTCATTGGCAACTTGCCAAGGTTCGCGCTTTTCGTGTTCATACTCTGGGCTCCCAGAAAATCATAGTGATGCTTAAAAGTTATAGTGTTACTTGCAAATTATTAATGCAGGGCCGCGTTGAAAAATTGCGGATCACGCGCTAACTCATACAAACTGAACACAGTCCATTTTCTGCCGTTGTGCTCATACGACCCTTTGCTGTAAGGCGCAATGCTGTCGTCCCCGCCGGCTTGCTCGCTATAGGTTTCCAGCGGAAAATGCTGCATGCCGTACACGCTGTTGACAATAACGCCGCAGTAAAAATCGCCAATTTCCAATGCCAGCACGCGGTGCTTCTTGCGCGCCGAATCTAATTGGCCGCCAAAAAAAACTTCGAGATCAAGCATCGGCAACAGCCGACCACGAACATTGGCAACGCCTTTCACCCACGGCTGCACGCCGGGAATGCGTGTGTATTCCGGAAGCACCAGCATCTCTGCCACTTCCTGCATGGGTACGACACAACGCATGCCCCGCAACTGAAAGCCCACTCCGCTCCATAGCGGTTGCACGTCCACCCGCTCGGGCAAACCACACGCATGGCGGGTGCTTAATTCGGCAATGTGCTGAAGCAATTCAAAGGGTTCGCTATGCGACATATCCATGCTGCTCAGCCAATCATTTCTTGGATGGTTTTCAGCAGCAGCTTTTCGTCGACTGGCTTGGTCAGGTAAGCTTTGGCACCCTGACGCTCGCCCCAGACTCTATCGGTCTTTTGGTCTTTGGTGGTAACTATGACAACCGGTATCTTGCTGGTGGTGTCGCCTTTGCTCAGCTGGCGAGTAGCTTGAAACCCGTTCAGACCAGGCATGACGATATCCATCAATACCACGTCGGGCAGTTCTTTTTTAGCAATATTCACACCTTGCTCGCCACTGTCAGCCGTTAGTACGTCGTAGCCATGCTTGCTCAGCATGCTGGAAATCTTAAATGTTTCGGTTGGAGAATCGTCCACAACAAGAACGCGCACCATGTTACCTCCGTAACGCAATAGTCGAACGTGATTCGCGAATTAGCTTGCTTGCCTGAGCTCAACCTGGGCTTGAATAGCGCCCAGCAGTTCGTTCTTGCTAAATGGCTTGGTCAAATACTGGTCCGACCCGACGATACGGCCTTTAGCCTTGTCGAACAAACCGTCTTTGCTGGAAAGCATAATGACCGGGGTGGATTTGTATTCGCTGTTATTCTTCACCAGCGCAC
Source organism: Pseudomonadales bacterium (assembly GCA_037969395.1). Taxonomy (GTDB): domain Bacteria; phylum Pseudomonadota; class Gammaproteobacteria; order Pseudomonadales; family JAUIET01; genus JBBKXJ01. The sequence continues at coordinate 52,287 of JBBKXJ010000018.1, read as the reverse complement.
AGGTTTGATAGCCATCCAGACGCGGCATCATAATGTCGACAAAGATAATATCGGGCTTGCTGTCGGCGATTTTCGCCAACGCGTCGAAACCATCGATAGCCGTAATGACGGTACAACCAACTTTTTTCAGCAAGGTTTCCGCCGTGCGGCGAATCGTCTTGCTGTCATCGATGACCATGATTGTTAAACTTTCAAAATTTGCTTCCATTGTTCTGCCCGTTGGTTGTGCAAACCGCTGTTTATTGATAAATGTTTTCCCAACCTCTGAAGAGGGTGGAAGTTGGCGCGTGGAACCTTCACACTGCGTGCAAATGCCCCGCTCACCGACGATTTAGATTGTTTGTTAATATCCCATTAAATTAATAGTATAGAACCGTGTAAAAATAAAGCTGTCACTATTTTTTTCTTCCAAGGAAACCGCCATGAGCGTCTCACTTGGGGTCGTTATGGATCCCATCGAAAACATCAATTACAAAAAAGACAGTACCCTGGCAATGTTGTGGGCCGCCCAGAGCAAGGGCTGGCAACTTTATTATATTCAACAACATGACCTGCATCTTACAGGAGGATCGCCGCGCGCGTCGATGCGCAGGCTCAAGGTATCACGCAACCCGGCCAACTGGTTTGAACTGGCCGATCCCGAAGATCACGCATTAAATATGCTCGATGTGGTGTTGATGCGTATCGATCCCCCTTTCGATATGGAATACGTTTACACAACGTATATTCTGGAAGCCGCCGAACGGCTCGGCACACTCATTGTTAATCGCCCACAAAGCCTGCGCGACTGCAACGAAAAAATGGCGGCCACTCTATTTCCCGAGTGTTGCCCCGAACATCTCGTTAGCGCCGACGCGGCGTTGTTAAAAAAGTTTCAGAAGCAATACCACGATGTGATCTTCAAGCCACTTGATGGTATGGGCGGCACTAATATTTTTCGTGTCCGTGACGGTGATCCCAATCAGAGTGTAATTATCGAATCATTAACCAACAATGGTAAAAATACCATTATGGCACAACGTTACATTCCTGAAATCGTCAATGGCGACAAGCGAATTCTAATGATTGACTCCGTACCGGTGCCGTACGCACTGGCGCGGGTGCCTGCCAAGGGTGAGCTGCGCGGCAATCTGGCCGCCGGTGCGACTGGCGAAGCGCGTGAATTAAGTGACCGCGATTACTGGATTTGTGAACAAATTGGGCCATTCTTAAAGGAGAAGGGGTTATTGTTCGTCGGCGTGGATGTTATCGGCGATTATCTGACCGAAATAAACGTCACCAGCCCAACCTGCATTCGCGAACTGGATGCGGCGCACGACCTGGACATCGCCGGGCAGCTGATGGATAGCATCGCCACTCGACTGGCAAAGTAAAAGTAAACCGAGCACTAACATGAACAGCGCAAGCGTCATCGACAACACCGGCTATGCATCGTTTAACCCGGACCGTCTGGGCACGGCATTTTCGTTTGCACTGGCATTGCATGCGGCGTTAATTCTCGGCATTGGTTTCTCCCAGGAAAAGCAGTCCGCTAAAGCACCGCAGCTGGAAGTGACGCTGGCGCAGTTCAAACACGAAAAAAATCCCGGTAAAGCCGACTATGCAGCCGACCGCGATCAGCAGGCCAGCGGTGCTGCGTTGGAAAAAGCACTGCTGTCGGCGCCCGAGCTGGCCGAGTTTCAGGATACCAGGGTGCGCGACGTTAATCAGCAACACGCCGAGCAACGCAGCGTTACTCAGAAACAACAGCTGAGCAACCTGGTTTACACCACCGGCAAAGCCAAACGGCAGGTGTTGCAAAGCGATGCGCAGCAACAGAAACTGGCCGAAAACAGTAATGAGAGCGAATCTAACCGGAAGCTGGCCAGCGAAATTGCCTCACTGGCAGCCAGACTCAGCGACCTGAAAGAAGACGCCGCCAAGCGGCCACGCGTGCGCCGCATCACCTCAGTGTCGACCAAAAAGGCGATGGACGCACGCTACCTGCTCAAATGGGAGCGTAAAATCGAACTGCTTGGCAACCAGAATTATCCACGAGAAGCGCTGGCGCAAAAAGTGTATGGTGATTTGCGCTTGCTGGTGGTGCTCAGCCCCAACGGCGCCGTCGAGCGGGTTGAAATTCTTAAGTCTTCCGGTCACGACGTGCTGGATCTTGCTGCGATAAAAATCGTCAAGCTGGCAGCCCCATACGAACCCTTCAGCGTAGAAATGCAGCAGGAAATTGACCAGCTCGAAATCGTGCGCACCTGGCAGTTTCGCAAGGATAGAGTGCGCGCGCGACGTTCCTGAAATGTCCCTAGAAAATCCTTGCGCCTGCTATAGCGGCGGCCAATAATGGCTGCATGAAGTCGCAGCCCCTCGCCAGTTTGAAAAACCATTTTTTACTGGCTATGCCCTGCCTGCAGGATTCCATTTTTGCGCATAGTTTGACCTATGTGTTTGACCATAACGAACACGGCGCGGCGGGTCTGGTGATTAACCGGCCGCTGGATTTAACCCTGGCCGATGTGTTCTCCCAGCTCGAACTCGAAAGCGCATCTGCCTGCACCACCCATCCCGTGTTAATCGGAGGGCCGGTCGAGATGGAACGCGGTTTCGTGCTGCATCGTGTCGGCACAACGTGGAAGTCCACACTGGACGTAAGTGCCGACGTGAGCCTGACCATGTCGAGCGACATTCTAACCGCCATGGCGCGCGATGAAGGCCCCCCGGGGGCTTTGGTTATTATTGGCTATGCCGGCTGGGGCGCGGATCAACTTGAGCAGGAGCTGGCCGACAACGCCTGGCTGACGTTGCCCGCCGATGCGAGCATTATTTTCGATACACCTTTTGAACAACGCGTCGCTGCTGCCGCGCGTAAACTTGGCTTCGATATTAATTTGCTGACCACCAACGCCGGCCATGCCTGAACCACGGCGAACTGTGCTGTGTTTCGATTACGGCTTAAAACAAATTGGTGTCGCCCTGCTGCAACAAGCAACAACCATTATCTCACCGCTACCAATTATTCGCGCCAGCGACGGCAAGCCTGACTGGAAAGCGGTCGAAGCTTTGTTGCAAGAATGGCAACCGCAATTACTGCTGGTGGGAGAACCACTGAATATGGACGGCTCCAGCAGCAGTATGAGCGAGCGGGCAAGGCGTTTTGCGCGCCAGCTGGAGGGGCGGTTTAACTTACCGGTTGAACTGGTGGACGAGCGCTTGTCCAGCCATGAAGCTAAAAGTCAGCTGGCAGAGCTTGAAGGCAACAAGTTTGGAGGCAACAAAAAGCGAAACTACCGTAAGCGGCCGATTGACAGTATTGCGGCGCAGCTTATTCTGCAGACCTGGCTGGCGCTAAACTAACGCGACCTTCATTAGACCAGTGATCAGCCACCAGACAATGCTAATTCAATAATTGCTGGAAATCGGCAATGGCTTGACGGTAATTACCCGCTTCGGTAACGGCGCGCACCATCGCGACGCTGCCGACACCGGTGCTTAACACCTCCTCTGTATTCGCCAGGTCAATGCCACCCATAGCGACCAGCGGATAACGATCGCCAAGCATCGTTACCCACTGCCTGAGTTGCGCTATCCCCTGTGGAGCAAAGCGCATCAGCTTGGTGGTGGTCGCATAGATAGGGCCTATGGCAATGTAACTCGGCTGGTAGCTATGGGCGCGGGCTATTTCATACCAGCTATGGGTGCTGATGCCCAAATGCAAACCGGCCGCGTTAATCGCCGCAGTATCGGCGCTGTCCAGATCTTCGTGCCCCAAGTGTACGCCGTAGGCCTGGTGTTTAATTGCTAACTGCCAGTAATCGTTAATAAACAGACGCGCTTTATATTCTCTTCCCAGGCGGCTGGCCCTGGCGACTAATTCATCTAATTGCTGTTCGGTTTTATCCTTAACTCTCAGCTGTAAAGTGTTAACGCCCTCAGCCAAACATTTCTCCAACCAGTCGATGTTGTCAACGACAGGATACACACCGAGTTGCTGCTTGATAGCAGGGAAATTCGCCAGCGGCAGCGGGTTGTTGGCTGCAATAGTTGGCAGAAAGTCTATTGCACAGGGGAAACCCGCATGCGCAAGTGGTCCTTTAGCCCCTTGCTCGCGATTGACGTCAGCACTGTTGGCAAGTGCCTGGTTGATATACGCCTTGGCTAACACGGCGGCATCAATGCCTTCATAACCACAAGCTATAGCTGATGCATAGGCAGAACTGAAACTACAGCCGGTGCCATGGGTATTGTTGCCGCTGCGCATTGGCGACAGCATCCAGAAACAATGGCCATTAATAATGCACAAATCGGCCGCCTTTTGGCTGTTAAACAGGTTCTCGCCGCCGGTGATAATCAGATTTAGCTGATACTGCTGACTAACGTGTAAGGCATGTTTCTGTAACTGTTCGGCACTAGTTAGCTTAATCGCAAACAGGCGCTGAAATTCCTGCTGATTGGGTATCAATACATCGACGTGCTGCAGCAGGGTAAGATAAGCTTCGCTATTGTCAATTAGCTCCGCGCCATTGGAAGCCTGTAAAACGGGGTCGCAAATCACCGGTTTTACGTTCGTTTTGAGCAACTCGGTGAGTTGCTGCACCGTTGCCTGGCCGGCTAACATACCAAGTTTAAACACGTCGGCAGGATATTCCTGCTGCAACGCCTGCCACTGCGCATCGATCAGCGCAGAAGTTTCAACAGCACTAACAGATTGACTATTTTGCGCGGTCACCGCCGTGATTATATTAGTGGCAAAACAGTCGAACGCCTGAATGACCTGGTTGTCGGCCTGCACACCGGCCCCACCGCTACAGTCGGAACCGGCAATGGCGCACACAATAGGCTTCAGATTTTTTGCTGTCATAACGTTACTGCGGCAGAAGAGTTATTGTTGATGCCAAAAAGGCATACCCAGCGTGGGAGTGCTCGGCTTAGCGGTTTGTCGCTCAGTGACCGCACCGGCAAGATAGGCGCTACGGCCGGCGGCGATGGCGTGCTTGAAAGCCTGCGCCATGTTAGCCTGGTCGCGCGCTTCGGCAACGGCGGTATTAAGTAACACCGCATCATAGCCCAACTCCATTGCCTGGCAGGCGTGTGAAGGCAAGCCAATACCGGCATCTATCACCAAAGTAACATCGGTCAGGCGCTCACGAATTGTTTGCAACGCATAGGGGTTTATCAGGCCTTTACCGGTGCCAATAGGCGAACCCCACGGCATCAATACTTCACAGCCGACGTCGAGTAATTTTTGGCATACCACCAGATCATCAGTGCAATAAGGGAAAACTTTAAAGCCGTCCTGGATTAACTCGGCTGCAGCTTCCAGCAGGCCGAAGGGGTCGGGCTGTAGATTGTAAGCGTCGCCAATCACTTCCAGTTTTATCCAGTCGCTGTGGAATAAATCACGCGACATTTTTGCCAGTGTAACGGCTTCTTTGGCGCTGTGGCAGCCTGCAGTATTCGGCAGCAAGGTGCAGCCAAGCTCCTGAATAAATTCCCAATAGCTTTTACCACCCTGTTTTTCCGGTGACTGACGACGCAGCGACAGAGTGATGATGTTCGCGCCCGAGGCTTTTACCGCCGCAGCCATAATTTGCGGTGAGGGGTATAAAGCCGAGCCGATCAAGAACCGGCTGGCGAAGGATTGGTCGTAAAAGGTAACCAGGTCAACCACGAAGACTCTCCATTGTTAGCCGCCCTTCAACCGCCCTGTACCGGCACTAGCACTTCGACCTGGTCACCAGTGTTTAATCGGCGGCTGGTATAATTACTACGCGGCACAAATTCGGCGTTGACTGCAACGGCGATTTGGTCACTTGCAAAGCCGCAGCTTTCCAGTAACGTTTTAATTGTCGTATCGACTGAACACGTTTTACTTTCATCGTTGATTGACACTTCAATCATGCGGCCCCCTGTTGTTCGTTAAAATGGCGAGTCGACGCGCTGAGAATAGCAGGCCAGGGTTGCTCCTCGCTGTAACCCATAGCCCCCAGCGCTTGTTGTATCACCACGGGCGACAGCAAATAACCGTGACGGTACAGGCCATTAATACTGACAAACTCGCCTTGCTGGCGAATTGCCGGCAGGTTATCTGCAAACGCAGGCCGGCAACGCGCGCTTTGCGATAAAATTTCCGCCTCACTAAAACCCGTATGCACGCTGTATAAGGCGGATAACAATTCGAGGCCTGAACGAACGGTAACAGGGTGTTCGGATTCACTTTCGATTTGGGTCGCGCCAATAACATATTCGTGCCCCGGCTTGGGAGCGATATAAAGCTTATAGCGAGGATGCATTAAACGCACAGGACGCGATAAATAAACCTCCGGCGCAAACACACGAATCACCTCACCACGCACGCCGCGCAGCGACTGCGTATCCTCCCGTGCTCCAAAACCCCGGCAATCGATGATGCGATCGACACCGGCAAACACTTGCATGCAGTTGTCAGCGCGCAAGTGTGTTACCTGATGAGAGTAGTGCCAGCGGCCTCCGCGCTGCGTGATCGCTGCAGCTAACGCTTCCAACAGGGCGCTATTATCGAGGCAGCCTTCGTCTTCAAGATAACAGGCGCTGGCAAAGTTCTCGCACAGTTCAGGCTCCAGCTGACTTAGCTGTGATTTATTGATTATGCCAAAACTGTTATTGCGTATATCAGCATGCGACCGTAGCCGCTGCACAAAGCGTTGAAAGTCACCCTGATCCTGGCGGTGGCTAACGACGATACTACCGTTGACGTTCAATTCGGTAGCAATGGAAGTTGTCAGATTTAATTCATCGACCCAGGTTTTCCATATACCCAGTGCCGCTAATCCTTGCCGGTAGACAACCGGTTCAGCATCAACTGCTTCACTGACAGGTGCCAGCATCGCGGCGGCAATAGCAGCGGCTGACTGGCTTGCGTCGCCCTGGTCCCGGTCATATAAATCAACCTGGCAACGATGTTTTAACAGTTGCCAGGCTAGCAAGCGGCCAATGAGACCCGCACCGACGATCGCTATTTTGTCGCTCACTCCTGTTAGACCTTTTGGTAGATCTCGCTGCCCTGTTGCTTGAACTCCTCAGCTTTCTGCGCCATTTCAGCATCAACATCGGTACTTAAATCCAGAACCTTGACGCTGTCACCCGCGACCTCAAAACCATTCTTCTTTGCGTAGTCGCGCACATCCTGAGAGATTTTCATGGAGCAGAATTTAGGCCCGCACATGGAGCAAAAATGCGCCACCTTGCCGGACTCTTTCGGTAAAGTTTCATCGTGATAGCTACGCGCGGTATCCGGATCCAAACCCAGATTAAACTGATCTTCCCAGCGGAATTCAAAGCGTGCCTTTGATAGTGCGTTATCTCGCAATTGCGCCCCGGGATGACCCTTGGCGAGATCAGCGGCGTGGGCGGCAATTTTATAGGTGATAATGCCCTCTTTAACGTCGTCTTTATTCGGCAAACCCAGATGCTCCTTCGGCGTTACATAGCACAGCATGGCGCAGCCGTACCAGCCGATCATGGCCGCCCCTATGCCTGAGGTTATATGGTCGTAGCCCGGCGCGATGTCGGTAACTAACGGCCCAAGAGTATAAAAAGGCGCTTCATGGCAATGCTCTAACTGTTTGTCCATGTTATCTTTAATCATATGCATAGGCACATGCCCCGGGCCTTCAATGAAGCACTGTACAGCATGCTTCCAGGCAATTTTTGTTAGCTCGCCAAGTGTTTCCAATTCACCAAACTGAGCTGCATCGTTAGCATCGGCAATGCAGCCTGGTCGCAGGCCATCACCTAAGGAGAAGGTCACGTCGTAGGCTTTCATAATTTCGCATATGTCTTCAAAGTGGCTGTAAAGAAAGCTTTCTTTATGGTGGGCTAAACACCATTTGGCCATAATCGAACCACCACGCGAGACAATGCCAGTTACGCGTCTGGCCGTTAGTGGTACATAGCGCAGCAACACGCCGGCATGAATGGTGAAATAATCTACCCCCTGTTCGGCTTGCTCGATTAAAGTGTCGCGGAAGATCTCCCAGGTCAGGTCTTCAGCAACGCCGCCGACTTTCTCCAGTGCTTGATAGATAGGCACGGTACCAACCGGCACCGGAGAGTTGCGTACAATCCATTCCCGTGTTTCGTGAATATTTTTGCCGGTGGATAAATCCATTATCGTATCCGCTCCCCAGCGGATACCCCAGGTTAGCTTGGCTACCTCTTCCTCTATCGAGCTGCCTAGCGCAGAATTACCGATATTGCCGTTAATTTTTACCAGAAAGTTACGGCCAATAATCATTGGCTCCAGTTCCGGGTGGTTAATGTTCGCAGGAATAACCGCCCGTCCACGAGCCACTTCAGAACGCACAAATTCGGGGGTGATTTCATTGGGAATATTTGCGCCAAAGTCATGGCCGCTATGCTGAAAACCCGGCCGACCAAACGCTGAGCCTTGCTCTCTGGCCTGCGCCAGCGACATATTTTCGCGAATGGCAATGTACTCCATCTCAGGCGTAATAATGCCCTGCCGCGCGTAGTGCATTTGGCTGACGTTGCGACCGTCTATGGCCGTACGAGACTTGCGTGCAAGATCAAACCGAAGGCCGTCCAGCGAGCTGTCTCGAAGGCGCTCGCGGGTAAAAATAGAACTGTTATAAGGCAGTTCAACCGTGTCGTTGCGCTCAATGACCCAATTTTGACGCGGCGTGCTGGTCAAACCTTGAGCCACGTCAATAGCATAATCAGGGTCGGTGTACACGCCGGAGGTATCGTAAACCCTCACCGGTGGATTATGTTCAAACCCCTCACTACCCCCTTGCTTATCACTGTTGCCGTCGATAGCAGTTGGCGTGAGTGTGATCTCACGCATTGGCACCTGAATATCAGCACGGCTGCCTTGCACGTAAATTTTCCCGGAATTCGGGAACGGTTGCACCGATGCCTGGTCAACCTGCGTAATTTTGGTGAAAGTATTGCTTTGCTTGCTCATTGCCTGCATGCCTCATTGATTAAAAATCGGGCTTGCCAGGCAAATCGAAGAGAGGTCGTTATCGAAAACTGCGCTCAATTGAATTGCTGTACTTGGTTCCCTGCGCAGGCATTATCCTGATCAGGTCGTGCGGGTATTTTCTCAGCATTGTTTGGCAAGCTTACACTTAAACCAAACAACAGCACCCCGACAAGCTGCGAAGAGTATACGCAGCTATCGAGGGGTTTTGCAATAAGAGTTAAGCGTGAATTTAACGCCGCATAAAGTTCTGCGCCGGCGACTCCTCTGCCTGCATACTCAACTTGTCATTAGCGCTGTCGTAGTTCAGATTTTCGTCGCCAAGTTTGATCATCAGACGCAAATCGTTGGCCGAGTCGGCGTGTACCAATGCGTCCTCATAAGTGATCTCACCGTCCTTGAAAAGCTCGTACAGCGCCTGGTCAAAGGTTTGCATGCCTTGTTCGTTGGACTTTTTCATCAACTCTTTCAAAGAGTGGACTTCGCCCTTACGAATCAGGTCCTGTGCCAGCGGCGTGTTTAATAACACTTCTACGACAGCGCGGCGGCCAGTGCCGTCGGCGGTTGGCACCAATTGCTGTGCGACCATGGCCTTGAGGTTAAGCGATAGGTCCATCCACAGCTGGCCGTGGCGTTCGGGCGGGAAAAAGTGGAGGATGCGGTCCAGCGCCTGGTTAGCATTGTTGGCGTGCAGCGTACACAGGCACAGGTGACCGGTTTCGGCGAAGGTAATGGCGTGCTCCATGGTTTCGCGGGTACGCACCTCGCCGATCATGATGACGTCGGGTGCCTGGCGCAGCATGTTTTTCAGCGCTATTTCAAACGAGTCGGTATCGATGCCGACTTCACGCTGGGTAACGATGCAGGAAGCATGTTGGTGGATATACTCGATTGGGTCTTCCACGCTGATAATGTGGCCGGTGGAATTGCGATTGCGGTGGCCGATCATCGACGCCAGCGAGGTCGACTTACCGGCGCCGGTGGCGCCCACGAATACGATCAGTCCGCGCTTGGTCATCGACAAGTCCTTTATGATCTCTGGCAAGGACAGGTCTTCAATGGTCGGTATAGTCGTTTCGATACGACGCAGCACCATGCCCATTAGATTACGCTGGTAAAACGCGCTGACTCGAAACCTGCCGGTACCGCGCGCGCTGATGGCAAAGTTGCATTCATGCTGCTCGAGGAATTCCTTGCGCTGTTTGTCGTTCATCACACCAAGCACTGTCTCGCGGGTCTTTTCCGGGCTTAGCGGCGTGTCCGAGACCGGCTCCACCTTGCCATGAACTTTTATGCTGGGCGCCACGCCGGCAGTTATGAACAAATCGGACGCGCCTTTTTCGACCATCAAAGACAATAATTTATGTATATCCACAGTTGCTAACCTATCAGTGTTATTGAATTAAAAACTTTCCGGAGACTTGGCTTTTTCACGCGCCGCATCGCGGGTAATCAGACGTTTATCGACCATTTCCTGCAGGCATTGATCAATAGTCTGCATGCCAACCGATGCGCCGGTTTGAATTGCCGAATACATCTGCGCGACCTTATCTTCACGAATCAGGTTACGAATAGCCGGCGTACCGATCATGATTTCGTGGGCGGCAATTCGACCACCTCCGACTTTTTTCATCAGCGTTTGCGACACTACCGCCTGCAGCGATTCCGATAGCATGGAGCGCACCATGGCTTTTTCTTCGCCGGGAAATACGTCAACGATACGGTCGATGGTTTTAGCCGCCGAGGTGGTGTGCAAAGTGCCAAACACCAGATGACCGGTTTCCGCCGCGGTCAGCGCCAGGCGGATGGTTTCCAGGTCACGTAGCTCGCCGACCAGAATAATGTCAGGATCTTCCCGCAGCGCCGAGCGTAAGGCTTCGCTGAAGCCGTGCGTGTCGCGGTGTACTTCGCGCTGGTTAACCAGGCATTTTTTGCTCTCGTGAACGAATTCGATCGGGTCTTCGATGGTCAGAATATGTTCGTATTTATTTTCGTTGATGTAATCGATCATCGCCGCCAGGGTCGTGCTTTTACCCGAGCCGGTAGGACCGGTAACCAGACACAGGCCACGCGGCACCATGCTGACGTCGCGAAACACCTGGCCCATGCCCAGGTCTTCCATACTCAATACCTTGGAAGGAATGGTCCGGAATACGGCGCCGGCGCCACGGTTCTGGTTAAACGAGTTAACCCGGAAGCGCGCCACGCCCGGCACTTCAAACGAAAAGTCGGTTTCAAGAAACTCTTCGTAGTCCTTACGCTGCTTGTCGTTCATGATGTCGTAAATGAGCTGATGGACTTCCTTATGCTCCATGGCGGGCAGATTGATGCGTCGCACATCGCCGTCAACGCGAATCATTGGTGGCAAGCCGGCGGATAAATGCAGGTCAGATGCGCCTTGTTTTGCACTGAAGGCAAGCAGTTCGGTAATGTCCATGATGCTCCTGTTATATGTTTGTTTCGTGCATAAGAACGAAAGATCTACAAAAAGCTTAGGCTATAATTGTCCGCTTTGCTGGCGGAGCGATAAATCACTGTATGGGCAATATTGCGGACAATTTGATCAAGGTGCAGTCGCGGGTGGCGGCGGCATTGGAGAACTCACCGAACCGATCAAACAAGGTACAAATACTGGCGGTCAGCAAGCAGCAGCCAGTCGATGCGATACGCGAGCTTGCTGCGCTGGGCGTGCGCGAATTTGGTGAGAACTACCTGCAGGATGCGCTGCCCAAACTTGAGCGGCTAGCTGACCTAGATCTAAAGTGGCATTTCATTGGTCACATACAAACCAATAAAACCCGGCCGGTGGCGCAGCATTTCGATTGGGTACACAGCGTCGACCGACTGAAGCTGGCCAGGCGCCTCAGTGATCAGCGCCCGGAGGAACTCGCACCGCTAAATGTGTGCGTCCAGGTCAATATAAGTGAGGAAGAGAGCAAAGACGGCATTGCGCCCGCCGCAGCCGAACAGCTGGCGCGACAAATCACAGAACTACCCCGCCTGAAATTACGTGGCCTGATGGCGGTTCCGCGCGCCAGCAGCGACTTCGAGCAGCAGATACAGACATTCGCTCAACTGAAAGCGCTTTTCGATCGCCTGAATAACAACGGCATGCAGCTCGATACCTTGTCGATGGGCATGTCCCACGATCTTGAAGCGGCTATCGCCGCGGGTGCTACAATGCTGCGCATCGGCCAGGCGCTGTTTGGTCCGCGGCCGGCTTAACTACTTTTTTTTGATTGATAAAGGGTTTGTCGTGAAAGATACAAAACTCGCATTTATTGGCGCCGGCAATATGGCCGGCGCTTTAATTGGTGGCCTGGTAAAACAAGGTTTTAAAGCCAGCAACATCAGTGCAGCCGACCCCTATCAACCCAGCCTGGATAAGCTGAGCAGCGATTTCGCGATCGCTATCAGCAACTCCAACAGCGAGGCAGTAAAAGCGGCAGACGTGGTAGTGCTGGCTGTAAAACCGCAGGTGCTGCAAACCGCAGCCGCTGAAATAAGCGCTCTTGTACAGAAACAGCAAAGTCTGGTGGTTTCCATTGCGGCAGGCATTCCACTGGCGAGCCTGCAGCAATGGTTGGGTGACGAGGTAGCTATTGTGCGCTGCATGCCTAACATTCCAGCGCTGGTGCAATGCGGCGCTACCGGCCTGTTTGCAAATAGCCACGTGAGCGACGCGCAACGGCAGGCAGCGGAAACAATCCTTAACGCCGTCGGGGTCAGCGCCTGGGTCAATAATGAAAGCGAGTTGGATGCAGTAACTGCCGTATCTGGCAGCGGGCCGGCGTATTTTTTTCTGGTAATGGAAGCCATGCAAGAGAGCGCCGAAGCAATGGGCCTTGATCCCGAGCTAAGCAGACAGCTGATTATACAAACGGCATTGGGCGCGGCAACAATGGCGCAGCAAAGCGATGTGGATGCCGCCGAACTGCGCCGCCGCGTCACCTCACCGGGAGGCACCACCGAGCGTGCGATTGCCGCGCTGGAAGATGGTGGACTGCGCGAATTATTTAAGATAGCGTTACGCGCCGCCGAACAGCGTTCGGTTGAACTGGCGCAATTAACAGACTGAAATTAAACGGAGTACCAACGCATGGGCCTTGTGTCAGACATCGGCACGTTTTTAGTGCAGACCTTGCTAACTTTTTTCTTGATCGTCGTGGTGCTGCGTTTGTTGATGCAGGTTGCGCGTGCGGACTTTTATAATCCTATTTCACAGTTTATTGTTAAGCTGACCAATCCTCTACTGTTACCGCTACGGCGCTTTATTCCCGGTGTGGGCGGTATTGATATGGCTGCCGTGGTGCTGGCGTTGTTGGTGCAGCTGCTGGCAACCACGATACTACTGGTGCTACAAGGTTTCAGTCCCATCAATCCACTGTATATGCTGGTGTGGGGATTAATCGGCATTCTTGCTTTGATTTTAAACATCTACCTTTTCACCATAATCGCCAGCATCGTGGTGAGCTGGGTCGCGCCCCACAGCAGTCATCCGAGCATACTGCTGTTACGCCAGTTTACGGAACCGGTGATGGCCCCATTTCGCAAGCTCATACCGGCTATCGGTGGCATCGATCTGTCACCTATTTTGTTATTCATTACCATTCAGGTATTGCAGATCGCGCTCGGCCATGCGGCGCAGGCGGTGTCGTTGCCGTCACGCTTCGTGTTAGGCATGTAAGCCGGTGGCAGCAGAATAAAAGCGCAATAAATGTCGGCACACTTCCCCAACGATTCGGTTGGCCTGATAAAACCAACTACGCAGCGTTTTACGGAACCGCTTACGCTGTTCTCCGGCTACACCTTGTCTGAGTACGAACTGGTTTATGAAACTTACGGCGAACTGAATGCCGCCAGAAGCAACGCCGTACTGATTTGCCACGCCTTAAGCAGCGACCATCACGCCGCCGGTTATCACAACGCCGATGATCGCAAACCTGGCTGGTGGGACAGCTGCATCGGCCCGGGCAAGGCCATCGATACCAACGACTTCTTTGTGGTGAGTTCGAATAATATTGGTGGCTGCGGCGGCAGCACGGGGCCTCGCAGTATTAATCCGCAGACCGGTAAAATCTATGGTCCGGACTTTCCGCACCTGCGCGCGCGCGATTGGGTTCATTGTCAGGCGCGACTGGCCGACCTGTTGGGCATCGATCAATGGGCGGCGGTTGTAGGCGGCAGCCTGGGCGGCATGCAGGCACTGCGCTGGGCGCTGGAGTACCCGCAGCGCTTACGTCACGCCGTTGTCATCGCGTCAGCCATGAAGCTCACGGCACAGAATATCGCGTTCAACGAAACGGCGCGGCAGGCGATTATTTCAGACCCGGATTTCAAAGACGGCTATTATCTTACGCACGGTACAAACCCCAAGCGCGGCCTGGCAATCGCCCGCATGATAGGCCATATCACTTATCTCTCAGATGAAGCGATGGGCAATAAGTTCGGCCGCAACTTACGCTCGGGCAGCTTTGCGGCGGGCGCTGACGAAGCCATCGAATTTCAGGTACAGAGTTATTTGCGCCATCAGGGCGATACCTTCTCCGACAACTTCGATGCCAACACCTATCTATTAATGACGCACGCGCTGGATTACTTTGACCTGGCCCGTGAGTATGGCGATGATCCGGTGCGCGCATTCAGTAACGCACTGTGCGACTTTATGTTGATATCCTTCACCAGCGACTGGCGTTTCGCTCCCGAGCGGTCGCGCGAAATCTACAATGCGCTGATCGGCGCGCAAAAGGCGGTAAGTTACGCTGAAATTATTGCTAAAGAGGGCCACGACGGGTTTTTAATGCCTATACCGCGCTATCTCGAAGTGTTCTCCGCTTATATGCAGCGCGTGAGAGCGACGCTGGCGTGAGTACCACAACCGACATAATCGAACGCTGGATTAAACCGAATGCCAGCGTGCTGGATCTTGGCTGTGGTGACGGCAGTCTGCTTCGCTCGCTGATGCAAACCAAAAGCGTCACCGGCTACGGGCTGGAGATAGACTACGCTAAAATCACCCAGGCAATTGGCAACGGCATCAACGTAATCGAACAAAATATTGACGCGGGTTTGGATAATTTCGCAGACGCCAGTTTCGATACGGTCATTATGTCGCAGGCGCTGCAGGCCGTTCATTACCCGCATGTAGCCGTCGAGGAGATGCTGCGCATTGGCCAGGAGGGCGTTATTATTTTTCCAAACTTCGCTCACTGGCGCTGTCGCTACTATTTGGGTACACGCGGCAGAATGCCCGTGTCAAAATTTATGCCTTACTCCTGGTACGATACGCCCAATATCCACTTCTGCACGGTGCGCGACTTCGAAGCGCTGTGTGCCAACATGGCTATTCGCATCCTCGACCGCGCGTTCGTTAATATGAAAGACCGCAGCCCGTGGCTGGCGCAGCGCTGGCCTAATCTGTTTGCCGTAAACGCAATTTACCGGATCAGTAAATGAAAAAAATCCTCCTCAGCAGTCTACTGTGGCTGGCATCGCTCAACCCGGCGCAGGCCGAACAAATGCAGCAGTTCGGTGACTACGAAGTGCATTACAGTCTGGTCAACACGCGCCACATTCCGGCGCAGGTTGCTAAAGTGTACGACATCGTGCGAGCCGACAACCGCATGCTGCTGAATATAGCCATTAGAAAACGCACTGGCGGGCAGGCAACGGTAGCGCAACAAGCCGAATTGGAGGGTGTGCGCCATGATTTGATGCGGCCATATGATTTGAAGTTTACCGAGATCAAAGAACAGGATGCTATCTATTACATCAGCGAATTCAAGATTATTAACGAAGAGTTTTCCCGCTTTGTAATCGATATAAGAGTCAGCGCGCAAGAGAGCTTTACTCTGGAATTCAAAAAAACCATGTACGTCGACTGATGGATGGACTACAGGTAGTACTGGCAAGCTCCAACGTCGGCAAGCTGCGAGAGTTACAGGCTATGTTGGCGGGCAGCGACATTAAAGTAGTGCCTCAGAGCGAGCTAGGCATTACAGATGCCGTCGAAGACGGGCTGACTTTCGTCGAGAACGCACTGATTAAGGCGCGCCACGCCAGTCAGCAGTCCGGCATGCCGGCGATTGCCGATGACTCCGGCCTGGTGGTCGCTGCGTTGCAGGGGGCGCCCGGAATTTATTCGGCCCGCTACGCGGGTGAAGACGCCAGTGACAATGACAACAACGAGAAATTGTTGCAGGCTATGCAAGACTTGAAGGGAGAGCAGCGCGCTGCCTATTTCCGTTGCTCGCTGGTTTTTATGCGCGATGCCCAGGATCCGGTACCTATTATTTGTGAGGGTAGCTGGCCCGGTGAAATATTGTCAGCCAAACAGGGCGCAGACGGATTCGGTTACGATCCGCTATTCTTTGTGACCGAGCATGGCTGCTCTTCGGCCGAGCTGCCGCGCGACCTGAAGAATAAAATCAGCCACCGTGGCCAGGCCTTGCAACAGCTCACAAAAGCTCTCGCGATTGAAAAAAACTTTCGCGCTAAACAATGACCGAACTACCGCCGCTCAGCGTTTACGTTCATTTACCCTGGTGTGCTAAAAAGTGTCCTTACTGCGATTTTAATTCGCATGCCGCGCCAGGCAGGTTACCCGAAGCCAATTATCTTGCCGCCCTGCAGCGTGACTTGCACTGTGATTTACCGCAGGTGCAAGGTCGCGCGATCACGTCTATATTTATTGGCGGCGGCACCCCCAGCTTGTTCTCGGTCGCCGGCATAGCAGGCGTGTTAGACATGCTGCACACAGAATTAGACGTAAGCAGCACTGCCGAAATCACCCTCGAAGCCAACCCTGGCACGATCGAGCGTGGCAAATTTGCCGGCTTTAAAGCCGCCGGCATTAATCGCATATCGCTTGGTGTGCAAAGCTTTAACGACTGTCACCTGCAAACACTGGGACGCATTCACACTGCGGCGGAATCCGGCACGGCCATAGAAGGAGTTATTGCGGCGGGGTTTGAAAAATGGAATATTGATTTGATGCACGGCTTGCCGACACAAAGCAGCGACCACGCCGTCGCCGATCTGCAGCGCGGCATAGAATACGGAGCTGCGCATATTTCCTGGTATCAACTAACAATCGAGCCCAACACTCGATTTTATAGCCAACCACCAGTACTACCTGACGAGGCGACCCTCGCCGCGATTGATGAGCGCGGCGGGCAGTTGCTGCTCGACAATGGCTTCACCCAATACGAGGTATCTGCCTGGAGCCGGCGCGGCGCGGCAAGCGAACACAATCTCAACTATTGGCAATTCGGGGACTATCTTGGCCTTGGCGCCGGCGCGCATGGAAAAATCACTACAGCCGAGACCATTTCACGCTATTGGAAAGTACGCCAACCCGACGCTTATATGCAGCAGCCCGACACATTGTTAGCAGGCGAGCGGGCACTCAGCCAGGCTGAGCTACCGTTTGAGTTTCTGATGAACGCGCTGCGCTTGAATGCGGGTTTTCAAACGGAGTTGTTCGAAACAAGAACGGGCTTATCTGTGCAGATGATTGAGCAGCAACTTGAAGGCCTGGTTGATCAGGAGTTGCTGACTGCCAATGGCGGACGTATTCGAACCACAACGCTTGGTCGGCGTTTTTTAAATGATTTGCTGGAGGTTTTTATCTAGTTTTTTATCGCGATCGCGTCCATACCAGGCTTACCGTCGGTAACAAAATAATAAAGCCACGCCGAGGAGTATGCAGCGTTTGTACGCGGTCATTATCGCGCGACACTGCAGTAGTAAATAGTGAAGACGAAGTGCAAACAGTTTGTTGCCGTTTCGTTCATGGCAAACCAGGTGTTGCTTTCTGGCTCCGCTCTATGAGCCCTTGCGCTCAAAAATAAGATCCCACACCCCATGCCCCAAACGCTGGCCGCGTTGCTCAAACTTGGTCAACGGGCGGTGCTGCGGGCGTGGCGAAAAGTCGTCAGCGCCGGCACAATTGCGCAAATTTGAACTGGCTTGCAACACCTGCATGCAATGTTCGGCGTAAGGCTGCCAATCGGTGGCTATATGCAAAACGCCATTGCCGACCAGCTTGGCACATAGCAGTTCTACAAACTCGGGTTGGATTAGCCGGCGTTTGTGGTGGCGCTTTTTGTGCCAGGGGTCGGGGAAAAAGATTTGTACACACGAGAGGCTCTCGTCCGCAATGCACTGTCGCAGTACGTCGAGCGCATCGGCCTGATAAATGCGGAGATTGGCTAAATGCTGGCGATCTATATCAGCCAGCAGCCTGCCGACGCCGGGCGGGTGTACCTCGACCCCGATAAAGTTACTGTCAGGTGCTGCCTGCGCCATTTGCAGCAGCGAGTCGCCCATGCCGAAACCGATTTCGAGCACGGTATTCGCCTTGCGCTGGAACATGTCGGCATAGTTCAACACGCCGTCTTCCAGATTCAGTCCATAGCGCGGCCAGTTCGCTTCGAACGCTTTACGTTGACCGTCTGTTATCCGACCGCCGCGCAGCACGAAACTACGAATGGGGCGTTGTCGGGGACTGGTGGACGCAGCGTTCATGCCTGGTTATATACCGCGTATATAAACGCTGCCCAGCCCAGCAACAAGGTCAAACCACCAAGCGGCGTAATGGCACCCAGCCAGCGGATGCCGGTCACGCTCAGCGCATACAGCGAACCGGAAAAAACCAACACCCCCAATAGAAAACAGGCCGCGCTCCATTTCAGTGCCAGCGATTGTGGCCAATGCAGCATCAGCGTCGCCGTTAACAGCAACGCCAGCGCATGCGACATGTGGTAAGTTACGCCCGTTTGGAACACGGCGAGCATATCTTCGGTGAGACGACTTTTTAAGCCGTGCGCACCAAACGCGCCTAAGGCCACTGCCAGAAAGCCCAGCACACCGCCTGACAGTAAATAAAACTTCGCCATCGTTGCCTCCAACTCGTCGTTACATCACCATTTAAAAAGCAAAAAGCCCGCAACTGGCGGGCTTTAATCGAACTGTCGGGCGCAGCTTAGGCTGCCAGGCTCAACTTAACTTTTTTCATGGCATTTTGCTCGAGTTGACGTATACGTTCGGCCGAGACGTGATATTTTTTTGCCAGCTCATGCAAGGTGGCTTTCGCCTCGCTTAGCCAGCGCTGCTGAACGATGTCGCGACTACGCTCGTCGAGATTATCGAGCGCAGCGTACAGGCCATTGTTACTGTTCTCTTCCCAGTCGGCCTGCTCCAGGCTGGTAGCCGGGTCGGCCTCCAAATCTTCCAGGTAATGCATCGGAGCGTATGCTCGTTCTTCGTCTTCTTCCGGCGCGCCGTCGAAAGCGACATCCAGCGACGTCAAGCGGCCTTCCATCTGCTGCACGTCCTTGAGTTCAACGCCGAGATCTGCGGCCACTGCCGTCGCTTCATCATGGGTAAGCCATGCTAGCCTTTGCTTGCTACTGCGCAGGTTAAAAAATAATTTACGCTGCGCTTTGGTGGTGGCAATCTTAACGATACGCCAGTTGCGAATCACATATTCATGTATTTCGGCTTTAATCCAGTGCACAGCGAATGACACCAGCCGTACGCCCCGCTCAGGGTCGAAGCGTTTGACCGCTTTCATCAAGCCGACGTTGCCTTCCTGAATAAGGTCCGCCTGCGACAGACCATAACCCGTATAAGATTTGGCGATGTGTACCACGAAGCGCAAGTGTGCCATCACCAGTTCGCGGGCTGCATCGAGATCACCGTCATAGTGCAGCGCTCTTGCAAGCTCGCTCTCGCGCTCCTGGGTAAGAATAGGCACCGCGCTGACGTTTTGAATATAACTCGACAGACTGGCACCCGGTACCAGCACCTGTGTAGCCTGTAGGTCGTTGTTCATAAGCCTCTCCCCCTCGAATTTACTGCGTGCATTTAAACGCTACTGCATTTTAGCACTCCCTAACTTAGAGTGCTAATGCGGCTGAAGTTCCTTTTTGTGTCAAATAGTAACAATCAGGATGTGTTACCACGATATAGTGTGCACTATTTGTACAGCGAATCAGCGCGGTTCGATCGCCCCAAGGTGCCGGGCCACCGCAAGCCACGCGCCGAACACACCCAGTACGCACGCCGCCAGCCACATCAGCAGCGTATCGCGCACACCGAGCCCGCTGAATTCAGCCTCATCGGCATACAGTGAGGCTAACGCAGTCAACGGCGTTTGTAGCCAGTAATAGGCTATCAACAGCACCAGCGACGCACACAACGCGCCGCCAAAACCATACCAAAGTCCATAATACAAAAACGGGCGACGCACGAAGGCGTTGGTGCCTCCTACCAGTTTGACTATAACGATTTCGGCGCGCCGACTCTCGATGCTCAGGCGAATGGTATTGCCGATAATCAACACCACGCCCAGCGCCAGCAGCGTCGCCAGCACCCAGGCGAAACGACGCCCCAGTTCCATCATCTGATAAAGACGCTGCAGCCAGGCCAGATCGAGTTGCGCCGATTCCACCGCCTCCAGCTGATCGAGTTCTGCCAGCAGCTTTTCACTCAGCTTCGGCAGATCAGGTACATCGGCCAGCACTACGCTAATGACCGCCGGCAATGGATTGCTATCGAGGCTATCAATAATATCGCCAAAGCCGGACTGTTGTTTGAACTCAGCCAGCGTTTGCTCGCGTGCGACATAGTCGGCGGCGGCTATCGTGTCACGGCTACTCAGCCTGGCGGCCAGCTTCTGTCCCTGCGCGTCACTGACAGCGTCGCGTAAATACAGGGTAATCTGCGCCGCGCCCTGCCAGCCAGCACTCAGGTTTTCGACATTCTTTAACAGCACGTACAGCCCGCTTGGCAATGCCAGCGCAATACCAAGGACCAAACATGTCGTAAACGTCGACCACGGCGCTTTTATCAACCGACGCGCGCTTTCTTTTGCGGTTTGACGATGATGTAACACCCACGATTTTAACCGTGTGGTCCAGCGCGCCTGCAGCAGACTGGCGCCTGCCGCTCGCGGCCGCTCTGCGCGCCTTGAAGGGCGCTGGTAATTATCGGACATTGCCGGGATTTACAGCGGAAGAAAGAAGTCGACCCTCACGCAAGGTAATGATTCGATGCTGCAAGCGCGCTATCAGCGAGAGGTCATGCGAGGCGATCAATATGGTCACTCCCACCTGGTTAAACTGTTCAAATAAACTCATCACATCGGCAGACAAGCCGGGATCCAGATTGCCGGTCGGCTCATCCGCCAGCAAGAGGCTGGGCTTATTAACCACCGCACGCGCGATACCGACGCGCTGTTGTTCACCACCAGACAATGTCAGGGGATTTTGCTTTTCATAGCGTTCCAAACCCACCTTGGCCAACGCAGCGCGCACGCGGCGGCCGACCTCGCGGGCCCGATAACCAGCGATATGCAGCGGCAAGGCGACGTTGTCGAACACGCTGCGGTCGAACAAAAGTTGATGATTCTGGAATACCACGCCAATTTCGCGACGCAGATACGGGATCTGCCGTCTGGACATCGCATTCAGATTCTGCCCGGCAATTCGTACTTCCCCCTGCGTGGCACGCTCCATCAACATAATCAACTTCAACAATGTGCTTTTGCCGGCGCCCGAACGGCCGGTCAAAAACACCATCTCTTTGCGTTCGATACGAAATGACAGGTCAAGTAACGCCTCATAACCGTTGTCATAGCGCTTGCTGACCCTATCAAACTCTATCATGGCTTACTGACTCGAAAACAACGCGCTGACAAAGTCTTTCGCTTCAAATACGCGTAGGTCGCTGGCCTGCTCTCCGATGCCGATATAACGGATCGGTAGCTGCAGGTTTTTCGCAATCGCAAAGATAATGCCGCCTTTGGCGGTGCCGTCCAGCTTGGTCAGCGTGATTCCGCTGACGCCGACTGCGGCCTTAAAATGTTGTGCCTGACTAAGGGCGTTTTGGCCGGTTCCGGCATCCAGCACCAGCATCACTTCATGCGGCGCCTGCGCGTCAAGTTTGCCCATCACGCGCACGACTTTTTTTAGTTCATCCATTAGATTGTCTTTATTGTGCAGGCGGCCAGCGGTGTCTGCTATCAGCACATCTACAGCGCGAGCCTGGGCGGCCTGCAACGCATCGAAAATCACCGAGGCGCTGTCGGCACCAGTATGTTGGGCAATCACTGGCACATTATTGCGTTCACCCCATACCTGCAGTTGCTCCACCGCTGCGGCGCGAAAGGTATCCCCGGCGGCGAGCATCACCGATCGGCCTTCGGCCTGAAAGCGCTGCGCTAGCTTGCCGATAGTCGTAGTTTTACCGGCGCCGTTGACACCAACCATTAAAATAACAAAAGGTTTTTTCTGCGTATCGACCAGCAGCGGTTTTGCATGCGGCTCAAGTAAGGCCTGTAATTCGGCCTGCAGGGCTGGTTGCAGCGTCTCGGCGTCTTTCAGTTCTTTGCGCTTCACCCGTTTTGTGAGGCTGTTGATAATATCACCGGTCGCTTCTATACCAACATCGGCCATGATCAGCAGACTCTCCAGCTCTTCAAGCAGCTCGTCATCTATCTCTTTCCTACCCAGAAACAGCTCGCCCATGCCATCGCTGAGGCCACTGCCGGTGCGGCGCAGTCCTTTCTTGAGGCGGCCAAACAATCCTTCTTTGGTCTCTGTTCGGGTTTCAGCCTGAGTTTGGGTTGGCGTTGTCGGCAGCGGTGGGCTGGCAGGTCGCGCTGGCTGTGGCTGTGGCTCCGGCTGCGGTGCGGTAGTAGTTCGTGACTGCGAAGTGGGTTGCGGCTGTGACGGCGCGGGCACGCTGGGTTTGGGTTCCAATAGCGCCAGGATTTCCGGCGGTAGCTGCGCCGCGGCAGCCTCTTCGGTCAGCTCGGGCTCGGTGTTCTGCATATCCGCGTCGGATCTGTTCTGCGTATCTGCCGCCGCATTGGCCGCCGGGGTTTTCTGCTTTTTACTAAACAACTTCATTCGACAACCGTTACTGTTGCTAACTTATAATCCCCCTATGGTGAAATCCGGTTCACATAGTCGGGGCATGGCAAAACTGCGTATTATCGGTGGTGAATGGCGTGGCCGCAAACTTGAATTTGCAAATCTTCCCGGCCTGCGCCCAACTCCGGATCGCATACGCGAAACGCTGTTCAATTGGCTGGCGCCCTACACGCATGGCGCACGCTGTCTGGATCTGTACTGCGGCAGCGGAGCACTTGGTTTCGAATGCCTGTCGCGCGGCGCTGCTGTCGTCACCATGATCGATAAAGCGGCAGCGGTTGAGCACAGCATCTTACGCAATCGTACACTGTTGGCATGCGAACAAGGTCAGTTTGTGCATGCCGATGCGCTTGTCTGGCTAAACGAAACGAATTTCGCCGCCCCCTACGACATTGTGTTTGTTGACCCACCGTATCAGCAAGCGCTACTGGAGCCAACGCTCGCGGCGCTGCAGAACAGCCATGCAGTAAGGCAAGGCAGCTGGATTTATACCGAGGCGCCGCGCCAGACTATGCTGGCAGTGCCGCAGCAGTGGCGGCTACATCGCGAGAAACAGGCTGGCAACAATCGCTACTGTTTGTTTTGCGTACAGGAACACGCTATCCCTGCTTGCCCTGCGCCGTTATAATGCGCGAAAAAACGCGCCAAACTGCGCAAACTTTCATCAGGACATGTAGCGAATGAGAACTGTAATATACGCCGGCACCTTCGACCCCTTTACCAATGGCCACATTGATCTGGTGCAACGCGCCAGCCAATTGTTCGATAAGGTGATTATCGCGGTTGCCAGAAACGAAAAGAAATCGCCCATGTTCAGCATGGAAGAACGTGTAGACCTGTGCGAACAGGTGTTGAAGGGAATGAAAGGTATCGAGGTATGCGGTTTTTCCGTGCTGCTGGGCGATTTTGCGCGCCAACACGATGCAACCATACTACGCGGGCTGCGTGCCGTGTCAGACTTTGAGTACGAATTTCAGCTGGCTAATATGAACCGCGCGATCTATCCCGATGTAGAAACGGTGTTTCTGACGCCTGCCGATCATCTTTCGTACATATCATCATCGTTGGTCAAGGAAATTGCGTCACTCGGTGGCGACGTCGGTAAATTTGTACCAAAGGTGGTGAATGCAGCGGTGATTGAACGTTTTGCCAAGCAGAATGCGCTGCCAGTTGGCAAGTAAAATAATTGCCGTCGTTCGTATTTTAGACAACGGGAGGTGACTTGTTTACAAGCCACCGCCGCGTGCAGAATAGCTGTTTTTATTTAATTTCTTTCTTGTAACCCGAAGTAACACAACCAAGGCAGCGCACAAACGTAGCTTTAGCCGGTTTAACAACCAGCGATTTACCCGCTTGCTTAGCGTTACCGCCGCCTAGCGTAAAAGGTAAACTAACCAGATAAACCGCCGCTCCAGCAACGGTTGTCACCAATAATAGGGGGCGTGCTATCGCCAGATCGGCCGCCATGGCAAAGGCCGACGGATCCTCATCGATCGCCTGAGCGAAACTCACACCTGGCAGCAGCAAAGTGATACTTAATAACAGTGTTGCCAACCGGGTCGCGCGCGAGGGGTGCCGTGATGCAGGCTTCATAATGATCTCCAATTAATTGCTGGTATTCTTAAAGCAGTCATCTAACGCAGGTAAAACTGCTGATACAAATTAGCATAGCCCTACTTTATGCTATTTGCCCACTTTGCTGCGGTCATGTCTGACATTTTGCGCAGAAAACTGTGGCTCGCTGGCCAAGCCTAATACTCTTCAAAGGCTGCGAACACTTCAAACAAGCTTCACCACCGCGACCATAGGCCTGCAGCGAGACACGGAAATAGCCCGCCTGACCATCACCACCGACGAAATCTCGCAGCGTCGTGCCACCCTCGGCAATCGCCTCGCGTAGCACCGTCTTGATTTCAACCACCAACCGTTGATAGCGTGGCAAGGCAATACGCCCGGCCGCCCGAGTTGGCCGCACGCCGGCGCGATACAGCGCTTCATTGGCGTAAATGTTTCCCACCCCGACCACGACACTGCTGTTCATAATGAAGCTCTTCACCGCAACGACCTTTTTGCTCGATCGCGCATACAAATAGGTGGCGTTGAAGCTGTCTTCCAGCGGTTCCGGTCCCAAATTTTTTAGCAGCGGGTGCAGCTGCGGTTCTGCCGTTTGCCAATGCACCGAACCGAAGCGGCGCGGGTCGCAGAAACGCAGAATTATTCCGTTCTTAAATACGAAGTCGAGATGGTCGTGCTTACCTATGGCCTGCCCTGCATCGACGATTCGCAAGCTGCCCGACATGCCGAGATGCAGCAGCAGCCAACCGCTGTCAAATTGCATAACCAGATACTTTGCGCGGCGTTCGACCCGGTGCAGGCGTTGCCCGCTTAGCGTCGCTTCAAGGTTTGCGGGCACTGGCCAGCGCAAGCGCCGCTCACGCACCAGCACAGCACGAATTACCTGGCGTTCGATATGCGGCGCAATGCCGCGGCGCGTGGTTTCTACTTCCGGTAATTCTGGCATAACTGACGCGATTAGATCTCGGGGCGGGCATAGTAATATCAATATGCAAACAGGTCACATAGAATTAAGGACATCTCTAACCCTGCTTACCTGACTTTGACCTATGAAATTACTTGGCGTCGACACCGGCGGAACTTTTACCGATTTTGCGCTATACGCTGCCGGTGAGCTGCGTATTCACAAAGTGCTGTCAACCCCTGCGGCACCGGAGCAGGCAATTTTGCAGGGCGTTGAAGAACTCGGTCTAAATCAACCCATGACCGACAGCGACCTGCTTATTATTCACGGCAGCACAGTCGCCACCAACGCCGCGCTGGAACGCAAAGGAGCTCGTACGGCGTTTGTTACCAATAAGGGGTTTCGTGATCTATTGAGTATTGGCCGCCAAACGCGTAAAAATTTATACGATTTAACGCCACATACAGAGCAAGTACCGGTAGAACAGGATTTGTGCCTTGAAATTGACTGCCGCCTGGATGCCCAAGGCAAAATTATTAAGCCCCTGCTAGAAGCTGACCTACGACAACTACGCAGGCAACTATTAGCGCTCGCACCTCAGGCGGTCGCTATTAATCTGTTGTTCTCATTTCTCGATGACCAACACGAACGCGCTATCGCGGCAATTATTCCCGAATCGATGTTTGCCAGCTGCTCGTCGGCAATACTACCGGAGTACAAGGAATATGAACGCGGCATGGCGACCTGGCTTAATGCCTGGCTTGGACCTACCGTGCAACGTTACTTAAGTCGGCTGGCAGACGCGTTGCCGCAAACCCAAATCACCATGATGCAGTCTTCGGGCGGCACTATCGCCGTGCAGCACGCGGCCAGCCGTGCAGTTAATCTTCTCCTCTCCGGCCCGGCGGGTGGTCTGCGCGGCGCACTGTGGAGCGGTAAACGCAGCGACCTTGACCGTCTGCTCAGCTTCGATATGGGCGGCACATCAACCGATGTGGCGTTGCTTAACGGCGACGTCGATCTCACCACCGAAGGCAAACTGGGCGATTGGCCAGTGGCCGTACCTATGGTAGACATGCACACCATCGGCGCCGGCGGCGGTTCGATTGCTTATATTGACGCCGGCGGCGCGCTTCATGTCGGACCGCAATCAGCCGGCGCTGACCCAGGACCTGCAGCCTATGGCCGCGGCGGCAGCCAGCCTACCGTAACCGACGCTCATGTGGTGCTCGGCCAGCTGCCTGCTGATTTAGCGCTGGCCGGCAATATGCAACTGGACCGAAAGGCTGCAGAACTCGCGATAGCACCGCTGGCTAAGGCGCTGCAACTCAGCGTGGTGGCTACAGCAGAGGGCATCATCCGCATCGCTAACGAACACATGACCCGTGCCCTGCGGCTGATTTCGGTGGAACGTGGTTACAATCCTGCCGCGTTTACGCTGTGCAGCTTCGGCGGTGCCGGAGGTTTGCACACTTGCGCGCTGGCCGACAGTCTGGCGATGCGCAGCGCGCTGGTGCCGCTTAATGGCGGCGTGCTGTCGGCGCTGGGTATGTTGGTCGCGCCGCGCGAGCGACAGCTATCGCTAAGCAAACCCGGATTGTTGGCTGACCTGAATGCGACGACTATCGAGGCTGCATTCACCGGGCTTGAAATTAGCGGGCGCCAGCAGCTACAGGAAGAGGGCTGCGACCTCGCTGCAATTAAATCGCAGCGCACGCTGGACTGCCGTTACGTGGGCCAATCGTATACGCTGAATGTGGATTTCGCAGCGCTGCAGGCAGTAGCAGCGGCATTCCACACAGCCCATGAAAAGCGCTTTGGACATCGCATAGACCTGCCGGTAGAGCTGGTAACGCTGCGCGCCGGCCTGCGCGTTGCGGCGGCGGCCATTGACGTGCCAGACCTCGATTATCAAGCCGCACAGACTGGCGAATCGTATTTGCCACTGCTAGAAACTAAAGTGGCAATTGTGCCACGCAATCAGCTGGCGCCGGGTGAGTTGCGAGCCGGGCCACTGATTATCACCGACCAGACAGCGACAACGCTAGTTTCTCCTGGCTGGAATGTGCAGCGTGACCGCTGCGGAAATTTGCTGCTAACGCGAGTTTAGTTGTTTTCTATTAACAAAAACCCGGCGGGCTGCCGGGTTTAATCGTAATCCAGTAAAAAGCGTTATTTGATCTTCGCTTCTTTATAAATCACATGCTTGCGCACCACGGGATCAAATTTTTTGATCTCCATTTTGTCGGGCATAGTGCGTTTATTTTTGTCAGTTGTGTAAAAATGGCCTGTGCCGGCCGATGACACCAGTCGTATCTTCTCGCGCATAATATTCCCCTACACCTGCTCACCGCGGCCACGAATTTCGGCCAGCACCTGTTGAATTCCCAGTTTGTCGATAATTCGCAAACCCTTGTTCGACACCCGCAATTTCACAAAGCGTTTTTCGGACTCGATCCAAAAACGATGTGTATGCAAATTCGGTAAAAAACGTCGTCTGGTGCGATTCTTCGCGTGCGACACGTTATTGCCCGTCATCGGCTTCTTACCCGTTACCTGACATGTTCTCGACATGGCTTTCTCCTAACTCCACGAAGCCGACCTGAAGACGGCGAAAAAGAGCGCAGCTTTATATCAAAAACTGGCGCAATTAGCAATGCAAGCTGCAACTTCTGCGCTATGTTGATCTGATGGGGTGTAAATAGTACGGCGCCGGTACTGCACCGAACCGTCCGTCAGTGCATTGGTTAATTATTAGTCAATGTGATCTATGCTTGGTTATTGTGTGACGCAGTTCACACTATAACTGTTACCGGCGCGGAACCTGACGATAATGACTTCATCCTCTAACGATCCCTACTTCCTGGTAAAAGCGCAAATATGCGCCTTCTCTAAAGGCGGCCTGTGTCTCTCAACTGACTGCGATGGC
Organism: Pseudomonadales bacterium; assembly: GCA_037969395.1. Classification (GTDB taxonomy): domain Bacteria; phylum Pseudomonadota; class Gammaproteobacteria; order Pseudomonadales; family JAUIET01; genus JBBKXJ01. Next base: position 23,968 of record JBBKXJ010000018.1, on the reverse strand, counting down.
GCTAGCGATACACTCGCCTGGAGCTGTCAGCACGGCCATCAATGGCATGCACCGCTGGGCAAAGTGTTGCGCGGCAGCTGGTGCCCGGCATGTGAGCAGCGCGAATCGTCAGCTCAGGATAAAAGTCGCTAAACGTTACTGAAGTCGAGGCACTTCCTGTCGCTGCCATCACGCCGTTAATCAAAGCCAGCCCCTTTCCGCAAACGATGTCGTGGCGCCGTTAGCAACAATCAGATGGTCCAGCACACGCACGTCGATCAGTCCCAGCGCCTGTTTCAAGCGCTCAGTTATACGATGATCGGCCTGGCTGGGCTCGGCAATGCCTGACGGGTGATTATGCGCAAAAATAACCGCCGCCGCGTTGTGAAAAAGTACCCGTTTAAGTACTTCACGCGGGTAGACGCTGGCGCCATCTAACGTACCCTCAAACAACTGTTCATACGCCAACAGCTGATTCTGTGCATCGACGAATAAACACACAAAGACTTCGTGCTGCATGCCGGTAAGCTGCAACGCCAGATAGTCGCGGGTCGCTTTGGGAGAACTTAGCAGAGTGTCTCGCTGTAGATCTTCAAGCAGATAACGCCGCGAAATTTCAAGTACCGCCTGCAATTGCACGTATTTTGCCACGCCCAAACCCTTTACCCCGCAAAATTCGCGCTGTTCGGCAGCTAGCAATGCGCGCAGACCTCCAGTACTTTGCAGTACATCGCGGGCGAGATCCACTGCGGTTTTACCGGGCACGCCAGTACGTAAGAAAATGGCGAGTAGCTCGGCGTCTGAAAGCGCTGCAGCGCCTTTGGCAAGCAGTTTTTCACGCGGTCGTTCAGCCAGCGGCCAGTCACTAATAGCCATATGTACCTCCTTGTACAACAGTGAAACTTTCCTTGAGGCTGCCTTTCCAGTTGCTGGAAATTTAACCAGTGTGTGTACAGGGTACGAAATAACGCGCGACAATGCTATCTTAAGCCGCTTTACGCAGCAGGCCGCCATGCAGCAACTTACCAATCGCAATATCATTCTTGGCGTTACCGGCGGTATCGCGGCTTACAAGGCGGCCGAACTGGTGCGCAGACTACGCGAATATAAGGCCAATGTTCGTGTAGTGATGACAGCGGCAGCCACTGAATTTATCACTCCTTTGACGCTGCAAGCGCTGTCGGGCGAGGTCGTACACCTCGACCTGCTCGACACCGAAGCCGAAGCTGCCATGGGCCATATTGAACTGGCCCGCTGGGCTGACCTGGTACTGGTCGCCCCCGCCAGCGCCGATTTTATGGCGCGGATTGCCGGCGGCCAGGCCGACGATTTACTCAGTACGCTGTGCCTGGCCACAGCTGCACCAATTAGTCTGGCACCTGCCATGAATCAGGCCATGTGGCGTAACGCTGCCACACAGACAAACTGCCAAACCTTACAAGCCAACGGCATTCGCCTGTTTGGCCCAGGTGAAGGCGACCAGGCCTGTGGCGATGTGGGCCCGGGGCGCATGCTGGAACCGGATGCTATTGCCCTGCTCGCCGCGCAGCAGTTCAGCAGTCGCCAACTCGACGGCGTGCGCGTCGTTATCACCGCAGGCCCAACGCTTGAAGCGATTGATCCCGTACGTTATTTATCGAACCACAGCTCCGGCAAAATGGGTTTTGCGCTGGCTCAAGCCGCCACTGAGGCGGGTGCAGCGACCACTATCATCGCTGGACCGTGTGCGCAGCAAAGTGCAGGCACTGTGCGCCGTGTCGATGTGGTCAGCGCGGCAGATATGCTCGAAGCGGCACTGGAAGCTGCCGCAAACTGTGACATTTTCTTCAGCGCAGCTGCCGTTGCGGACTACACGCCGGTGAGTGTCGCCACTAACAAGTTAAAAAAACAGGCGGCGGAAATGACGCTCTCGCTACGCCGCACCGAGGACATTCTGGCCCGCGTCAGTGCGCTGCCAGCGCGACCATTCTGCGTTGGTTTCGCCGCCGAAACCAACGATGTGCTTAATTACGCGCGGCAAAAGCTAGAGAAAAAGAACCTGGATATGATCATCGCCAACGATGTGGCTCAGGCCGGCATCGGTTTTCAAAGCGACGAGAACGCCGTCACCGTCATCACGGCTAACGACAGTGTGGCAATTAACCAAACATCCAAGCTAAACTTGGCTAAAATGTTAGTAGACATCATATGCCAACACTACCGTGAAAAACACGGCACTAAACGGGCTATTTAAACAATAAGCACGCCACGCCGATCGGACTAACTGGACATGGCGATATTCAAAAGACGCGCACGCGCAGACGAGCAGGAGGAACAGCAGCAGCCGGTCTCCGACTTTCAGGAGCAATGGCGCGTGCGCCCCAACTATGTACCGCCGCTGGTCATTCTATTGATGGGTCTGGCCTGTATTTCCTTCTTCAAGTTTCTCATACTGCCACAGCAGGAAGCCAGCAATGCGCAGCAGCAAAGCTATCGCCTGGCTGAGCAACAAGCCGCTTTGGTCAGCCTCACTATCGATCAATTGCACACTCGACTGGAAACTTATGCGCGTAGCCCTAAGGTGCAAAAAGCGGTGCTGCAACCAGAAATACAGGCCCTGCAAGCGCTGCACGCAGACCTGAATGAAAAATTTCCAGAAGCCGAAAGCGTGCTGGCAATACCGTTGGACCAACTCGGCATAACGGGCCTGCGGCGTTATGGCATTAAACTGCGCAATAATATTGAAGCAGATCTGATCACCAGGCTCGCAGACGGTAAGCCGGTTGAATTGGAGGCTTACAAATTCGAAGACGGCTACCATGTCAGCTTGCTGGAGGCGATACCAGGCACCACGCAGGACAGCGTTAGCGGCGTTATTTTACTGCGCTTACCCGTCGAATTATTGCAAGACGTGCTGGGCAATCTCAAAGCCGACAGCGGCCGCAGTCAATTGGTACAAACGTTTCAGGCGCGCGAGCTGCTGTTGGCGCAGAGCGGCAGACCGTACAAAGACAGCGCGGCGGTCGTCGACGCCAAGCTTGAGCACAGCAACTGGTTGGTGCGCTTCGCGCCGGGTCGGGATGTGATCGCCAGTGCCGTGATTCCGCGTTTACCGGTGTGGATGACATTGGCCATGCCGTTTTTGTTCGGTACCTTGTGGCTGCTTTACAATCTTCGCAAGACTGCCGCCAAAAATGTCGATACATTACGACGCATCACCGAATACGTGCAAAGCCTGGCCGATGGCAGTCGTCCCAAGCCACCGCAGTTTGACGATGATCGCTTTAACCACCTGACCGTCATGGTAGGTCAGATTAAGCCGCCGTCAGAACGAAAAATTCTGCACACTGATGCCAACGAAGCGGAGGGTAATAAAGCCAGCGGCAGCCGCTCGAAGCCAGAGGATGCGCTGGAAATTGCCGATGCCGAGCTTGAACTAAGCGACGTTACGATAGCGCCTGAAATTTTTCGCGCTTACGACATTCGCGGTATTGCTGACCGCGATCTGACCGACGACGTGGTGTACGCCATTGGCATGGCCATTGGCAGCGAAGCCGCCGCGCGCGGCCATCAGACCATGGTGCTTGCAGCCGACGGCCGCAACTCCAGCCCGCGCATCAAGGAACGTCTGCAGCAGGCGCTGATTCAAAGCGGGCAAAACATTCTGGATATCGGTCAGGCGCCAACGCCGCTAATGTATTTCGCCACCCATCACCTGGAAACCCAAGCGGGCGTAATCGTCACCGGTAGCCACAATGCAGCTGACTACAACGGCGTGAAACTGGTGCTCGAAGGCCGGCCGCTGTCGGGCGAGCACATTCAGCGTATTCGTGAGCGCATCGAAAACAATGATTATCAGCGCGGTGAAGGCAGCTATCGAAAAGCGTCCGTGACGGCACCTTATGTGGAAATCATCCGCGACGATATCGCCGTCGCGCAATCGTTAAAAGTAGTCGTCGATGCCGGCAATGGCGTGGCCGGCGAGATAGCTCCGCTGCTGCTTGAGGCGTTGGGCTGCGAAGTCGTACCATTATTTTGCGATGTCGACGGTAACTTTCCCAATCATCCACCCGATCCCAGCCGGGCGGAGAATATGGAAGATTTGTCCGCCGCAGTCGTCAGCTATAACGCCGATCTCGGCGTCGCATTGGATGGCGATGGCGATCGCATCGGTGTAGTGACCAGCGATGGTACGTTTGTCGAGCCCGACCGTCTGCTAATGCTGTTTGCGCAAGACATCGTGTCGCGCAATCCCGGTGCCGATATTGTCTACGACATCAAATGCACGCGCCACCTCAATGCGGTGATCAGCAAATTTGGCGGGCGGCCGATTATGTGGAAATCAGGCCATTCATTAATTAAGGAAAAAATGCTGGAAACCGGCGCCCTGCTGGGTGGCGAATACACCGGGCATATCTGCTTCAAGGAACGCTGGTTTGGCTTTGATGACGGCATTTACAGCGCCGCTCGACTCATAGAGATTATTACCACCTCCGGTTTGACGCTGGAGGAACTGTTGGCCGAATTCCCTGCCAGCGTCACCACCCCGGAGATTATTCTGGAAACCGGTGACATCCAGAAATTTGAACTGATCGACGCGCTGACTGACAGCGCCCAGTTTGGCTCAGGCAAGATAACAACGCTGGACGGCATTCGCGTCGATTACGCTGACGGCTGGGGTTTAGTGCGCGCCTCCAATACCGTGCCGGCGCTAACGCTGCGCTTCGAAGCCGACTCCGTTGAGGCGCTACAGCGCATTCAGGATGTATTCCGCGAGCAGTTGGGTATTGTTAATCCACAGCTTGCCAACGCGTTCTAGGCCAGTCAGGCGTTTTTCCCGTTAAAATTCGAAATCTTTCTTGTTGCTAAGGATTTTAAACAATGTCGCGTATGCAAGATTCAGTGCCGAACATTGCCGAGGTACTCACCGAAGCGCTGCCGTATATTCAAAAATTCACCGGCAAAACAATAGTGGTCAAATACGGCGGTAACGCCATGACCGATGCGGCGCTGCAGGCCAGTTTTGCGCGCGACGTTGTGTTGATGAAACTGGTCGGTATGAACCCGATTGTAGTACACGGCGGCGGACCCCAAATCGGCGCGCTGCTGGAGCGCTTGAATATCAGTTCGCATTTTGTCGACGGGATGCGGGTGACAAGTAGCGAGACCATGGACGTGGTAGAAATGGTTTTAGGGGCGACCATCAACAAAAGCATCGTCAACAACATTCAACAACATGGCGGCAAGGCGATTGGACTCACGGGCAAAGACGGCAATCTGATAGAAGCGGAGCAACTTGAGGTGACCCGCGTGACCCCAGATATGCAGCGCCCCGAGATCATCGATATAGGTCATGTCGGCAAAGTAACGGCTATCAATACCGAAGTGCTTGAAGTCATGCTCGACAGCCACTTTATTCCTGTGATCGCCCCCATAGGCGTAGGCAAAAACGGTGAGTCTTATAATATTAACGCTGATCTGGTGGCGGGCAAAATCGCCGAGGTGTTGCAGGCCGAAAAACTGATTCTCCTCAGCAATATCGCCGGCTTACTGGACAAGAACGGCAATATTCTTACCGGGCTCAACGCCGCTTCCGTGGCAGAACTCATCGCTGATGGCACCATATATGGCGGCATGCTGCCAAAAATCGACTGCGCGCTGGAGGCGGTAAAGCACGGCGTCAATGCCGCGCATATTATTGACGGGCGTGTGCCGCACGCCGTGTTACTGGAAATTTTCACCGACCGGGGAGTAGGAACCTTAATCACACAATAAAACGCAATATCGTGACGCCGCGTATTGTTTCAGGTCGGTAATGTGGATAACCTTCATCGCAACGCTTGGGGGCAATGAAAATAGATGATAAACAGCACGCGTAAAAACTCTCGCCGACAGCAAATCTTACAAGCCCTTGCCCAGATGCTGGAAGAGAGCCCGGGCGAGCGTATTACTACAGCCGGCCTGGCAAGGCAAGTCGGTGTGTCTGAAGCGGCGCTGTACCGACACTTCCCCAGCAAAGCAAAAATGTTCGAAGCCTTGATCGCGTTTATAGAAGACACGATTTTCAGCCGCATACACCGCGTGTTGGCCGAAGAACCCATTGCTATTCGACGCTGCGAAGCAACCATCATACTGTTGCTGCAGTTTGCCGAACGCAACCCGGGCATTACCCGACTGCTCACAGGTGACGCTTTGCTGGGCGAAACCAGCGTGCTACGTCGCCGCGTAGCGCAGTTCTATGAGCGGGTTGATACCCAGCTCAAACAAATCCTGCGCGAAGCTGAGTTACGCGAGGGCTTGCAACCGGTGGTGCCGGTCGCTGTGTCGGCGAATCTGATGCTTGCGGTCGTTGAGGGGCGCATTGCGCAGTTTGTACGCAGCGAGTTTAAAAAGAGTCCCACCGAGTATTGGTCGAGTCAGTGGCCGCTGTTAAGTGTGCAGATATTCTCTGCGGTAGAGGTCAAGACGGCGCAAACGGCCTAGTGTGGTATTACGAATAACAGGTACCGGACGGCGATGGATAGCTGCTCGACTCAGGGTTCAGCAGTACCATAACGCCGCTTCTGCAGGAATTTGAAACGTTCAATATCGGCCTCAAACTGCGTCACAACCAGCTCTTTCTCAGCGTTACGCTGCTTGATGCTGGCGCGCGTGTCGTCGACCTCCAGTTGCATGGTAGCAATATTTTCAGTGACATTAGTGGGCACCGAACGCCCTAGCCTTTCAAGGTTCGCGGCGCGTTCTCGCTGCTTCTCTATTTGCGATTTGAGGGTGCGCAAATTGCCGCGCAGAATCGACAGACGCACGTCAATTTCATCCAACACACGGTTTTGCGAGGCAGTAATATCCTCGACGCTGCTATAGCGTGATACCAGCAGTTCGTCCTGCTTGAGAATTCGTTCCTGTTCTTCCTGCTCTTGCTGCGCGGCAGCGCGCGACTCCAGATCTGCCGCCGTTGGTGCAGGCTCGATGACTTTGATCACCATGCCGTGTTCATTGACAATGCTGTAACCACCGGCAACAAATTGGGGTGGAATGGTATGGCCTATCACCAAAACGCCCTGCTTGTTCTTGTAGCGGAAAAATTTCTCCGCGTGCGCCGCGCCGGCAACTGCCAGCATTAGCAAGATAAAGCCAAGACGCAGCGCTGCACCGCAGCCACGCTCAAGCACGGCGCGGCGTCGACCAGCGGGATGGGTATGTGAAGGCGTTCTGTTCATATAGTGTAATTGTAGACAAAACAGCTGAATTTGCCCTGAACAAAAGTCAGGCAGTCGACTCACTACGGTTTTCCACTTTGACGTTGCCGTCCGCTACACGCCGTAACAATCCCGGTACGTGGCAATTTTGCTCTTATGCTCAGCGTACTGCGGGTTCGCTTGCAAATATTGCGACAAATCGTCCAGCGTAATGATGCCAAACACCGGTACATCGAAATCACGCTCTATTTCCTGCACCGCTGACAGACCGGTCTGACCGCGCTCTTGCCGGTCCAGCCCGACTACCACGCCGGCCAACTCGGCACCATTGGCCTGAATGAGCTGAATTACCTCGCGCACGGCGGTGCCGGCTGTCATCACGTCGTCGATAATCAGCACTCTTCCGGCTAAGGGCGCGCCCACTAACTGCCCGCCTTCACCGTGTTCCTTTGCTTCCTTACGATTGTAAGCATAAGCAATATCTTTGGCGTATAATCGGTGCCACGCCACTGCGGTAGACACCACCAGAGGAATGCCCTTGTAGGCCGGGCCGAACAGCATATCGAATTCGTTAGCTGAAGAATGGATGGCCGCAGCGTACGCACAACCGGCCTGCGCCAGAGCGGCACCCGAACTTATCATTCCCGCGTTAAAGAAATACGGGCTAACACGGCCCGACTTTAATGTGAATTCACCGAACTTCAATACGCGCTCGCGCAGCGCCAAATCGATAAAGTCTTTCTTGTAGGCCTGCATGCATTATTCCCTAAACCGGCACCGTGGGAGACGTGAGCGGTCACAAGCAGTGAACCGTAGCGCCGTAAAATACGTTTATTATCAGTTAACAAAACAAACTTATGCAATTATGATACACCTTCACTTAGCTAGGGGCGAACATGAGAATTATCAATTTTTGCGCTGAGGGCATTCGGCAAGCCGCCGAAAAAGGTTTTTTTGACTGGGCCTGCGACCAGGATGCCGATTTTATCTGCGTACAAGATTTGAGAGAGCAGGAATACGAGCTTAAGGACGATATATTCTTCCCGGCCGGATACAACGCTTATTTCTTTGACGCGGCAGAAAAAAAGAGCAACGGCGTGGCGATCTATTGCCGCGATTTGCCGAAAGCGATAATTACCGGTCTGGGCTTCGCCGATTTTGATATGCAGGGGCTTTATCTGCAAGCCGACTTCGAGCGAGTCAGCGTTGCTTCTTTTTTGGCGCCGTCTGCCGCCGTTGGCGATGCTGCTGCGCAGGCAAAAAAGATGGCGTTTTACGAACAATTGCTAGCGCATCTTAATAAAGTTCGCAACAAACGTCGTGAATTCATTATAAGCGGCAACTGGAATATTGCCCACAAGCCGCGCGACGTGCAGCAACATAACGACCATGCCGACAGCAGCGGTTTTCTACCGCAGGAAAGAGCGCTGCTTGACCAGCTTTATGATGAGTTGGAGTACGACGACGCGTTTCGAATCGGCTGTAGCGACGACGATGAGTTCAGTTGGTGGCCGGATGCCGACCGCGCCCACAACGGCTGGCGGGTAGATACTCAGGTGGTATCACACGGTCTGCGCAACTGCGTGGAGTATGGCTCGATTTATAAAAACCAGGTTTTTTCCAACCACGCGCCAGTCATTATGGACTATGAGCACGAGTTGTAACTGACCCATCCTGAATCACGACTCTACTGCGCTTCTTGCGCTACTAAAGTCGCTTCCACAGGGCAACCGTTACGTTGTGGGAGCGACTTTAGTTGCGAATGGGTAGCGAATAAGACACCTTCAAACTGCTTGCGCAAGCGCCATTTTCTGCACCCTGTTTAAATCGGCGATACCCTTTTTCGCAAGCTCCAGCATGCTGTGCAGATGCGCATCACCAAAAGTTGCACCTTCGGCGCTGCCCTGCACTTCTATAAAACCCTGCTCTTCAAGCATGACGATATTCATGTCAGTATCGGCCACTGAATCTTCCGCATAATCGAGATCCAGCACCGGTTCGTCTTTATAAACACCGACTGAAACCGCCGCAACCAGACCAGTGAGTGGGTCAGTCTTAAGTTGTTTCTTGTCACGCATGACACGAATTGCGTCGGCCAACGCAACACTGGCACCGGTGATAGACGCACAGCGCGTGCCACCGTCGGCCTGCAGCACATCGCAATCGATCAGTACCGTGTATTCACCCAGCTTACTCAGGTCAAGCCCTGCCCGCAGCGAGCGCCCTATCAAACGCTGTATCTCCACAGTACGACCTCCCTGCTTACCGCGTGCCGCTTCGCGTGCCATGCGCGTATTGGTCGAACGGGGCAACATGCCGTATTCAGCGGTTAACCAGCCACGATTCTGGCCGCGCAGAAAACGCGGCACGCCCTTCTCTATGCTGGCAGTGCACAATACTTTGGTATCACCGAACTCAATCAGCACCGAACCCTCTGCGTGACGGGTATATTCGCGCGTTATTTTGACGGCGCGTAATTGATCGATTCGACGGCCGCTAGGTCGTTGCATGAAATCACCTGTTGGTTATGCTGGATTGGGGGCTGGAAACGGGCCGCATTATACACAGCATCATCGGTGGCAAGTAGCTGGTTTTCCCGGGCTGGTTTTGAGGCTAAAATGCGCGCTCACACAATCCGCTTTGGACAACTAATGTTGCACAGCATGACCGCGTTCACCCAGCAGGAGCAGGCCGATCAACTGGGCACGTTGAGCTGGGAAATCAGAGCGGTTAATCATCGCTACCTTGAGCCTGGTTTCAGGTTACCCGAAACCTTTCGGTCTATCGAACCACGGCTGCGTGACATATTGCGCAACAATACCCAGCGCGGCAAAATCGACGCCCAGTTGCGCTACAGTGCCGCGCCGGACGCAGATCAGGTAACCTGCGTTGATAAAGAGCGATTGCGGCAATTATTAACGGCGCTGGACCTCGTGCAGCAACAAGCTACTACCAGCGCTGCGCCCAGCACACTGGAACTGTTAGCCTGGCCGGGCGTGCTGCACGCCGATGATGTCGATCAACAGGCTCAGCATAGCGCGGCCATCACGCTGTTTGAAAAAAGCGTGCACGATCTGCTAGCGATGCGCGCGCGCGAAGGCGAAAAATTAGGTGAGTTTGTTGCCCAGCGGTTGAATAGCATCGACACAGTGCTACAACAATTGCGCAGCGATATGCCCGAGCTGCTCGTCACCCAGCAGCAAAAGTTGCGCGATCGCGTGGCACGGTTGCAGGCCAGTGTTGAACCGACACGGTTGGAACAGGAGCTGCTTATCATCGCGCAGAAAACCGACATCAGCGAGGAATGCGACCGTCTCGAAACCCATATCGCAGAAACACGCCGGGCGCTGGCTAAGGGCGGCGTGTGTGGTCGGCGGCTGGACTTCCTGATGCAGGAGTTCAATCGCGAAGCCAACACTGTGTCATCCAAGGCGATCGCCAGCTCCATCAGCCAGGCCGCCATCGAACTGAAAGTTCTGATCGAGCAGATACGCGAGCAGATTCAGAATATTGAATAGGGAAGTATGTTGAATAAGGGCCTGCTATTTACTGTGTCTGCACCCTCTGGTGCCGGCAAAACCAGCCTGGTCAAAGCGCTGGTAGACGCCGATGCACGGCTAAAAGTGTCGGTATCGCATACCACCCGGCCGCAGCGCCAGGGAGAACAGCACGGCGTAAACTACCATTTCATCAGCGCCGCGACCTTCGAGGCGATGCGGGCGCAAAACGCCTTTGTGGAGCATGCGCCGGTATTTGGCAACTGGTACGGCACCGCGCGCGCCGAAATCGACAAGCTGCTTGATGGCGGCAACGACGTTATACTTGAAATTGACTGGCAGGGCGCGCAGCAGATCAAGCAACAGCTACCGGACACGGTCGCCATTTTTATCCTGCCGCCGTCGCTACAGGCGCTGAAACAGCGGCTTACACAGCGCGGTCAGGATGATCAGCAGATCATTGCCCGGCGCATGCAGGCGGCGGTCGATGAAATTTCGCACTATCACGACGCCGATTTTCTCGTCATAAACGACGACTTTGAGCAAGCTTTGCACGAACTGCAGGTGATTATGCAGAGCAGCCAGCTGCGTCGCGAGGTGCAACAGCAGCGACATGCTACTTTGCTGGCACAATTACTGTTAAATTCCGACTATTCAAGTTAGTATCTCCGGTTCGCAAATATACGGCATTGAGCACTGAGAGAAACGCATGGCACGAGTGACTGTTGAAGACTGTTTGAAGAACGTGGGTAATCGCTTTGATTTGGTGATGATCGCCAGCAAGCGCGCCCGTCAAATCGCGACTGGCGGCAAGGAACCGCTGGTTAAGGAAGATGGCGACAAGCCCACCGTGCTGGCCTTGCGTGAAATCGAAGAAAACCTGATCAATGCCGACATTCTGATCGAGGCTGAGCGTGCCGAACAGGCGCTGCGGGAAGAGTTACAGGACAATGATTCAAGCATGGGCATTATCAACCACGCGACAGACGTAGTCGCCGATGTCGACGACGCAGTTGAACCTGCGGCCGCAGTCGCGACAGCCGAATCAGATGCATCATCTGAAACAGTTGAATCAGCTGATACAGACTCATCGACTTTAGCCGACGTTACTGCGCCCGACCCCGGCGAGCAGAGCAAAAACGAAGAAGATCCACCGACCCCGATGTGAACATGAAACGCTGCGGTAATAGCTGGTAAATTAGTGCAAAACATAGAAAATCTAGCCGCCGCACTCGCAGACTATCTGCCACCCGCGCAGATTAACCAGGTTAAACGCGCCTATCTTTACGCCGAGCAGGCGCATGACGGGCAGTCGCGTCGCACCGGCGAGCCCTATGTTACCCACCCGTTAGCAGTCGCCAGCATTCTCGCTGAAATGCATATGGACTCGCAGAGTCTCATTGCGGCCATGTTGCACGACGTTATCGAAGATACCGGCATCAGTAAAGAAGCGCTTAGCGATCAATTTGGCGCAACGGTGGCGCAGCTGGTAGACGGCGTCAGCAAACTCGCCAAGATTGATTTCAGCAGTCGCGCCGAAGCCCAGGCCGAAAATTTCCAGAAGATGGCACTGGCCATGTCGCGCGATATTCGCGTTATTCTCGTTAAACTGGCCGACCGGCTGCACAATATGCGCACGTTGGGCGCGCTGGGGCCCGCCAAACGCCACCGCATCGCTCGCGAAACGCTGGACATCTACGCCCCCATTGCCAGTCGGCTGGGCATGAACACAGTACGCATCGAATTTGAAGACCTGGGGTTTGCCGCGTTGCACCCCATGCGCAGCAATCGTATCGCGGCTGCGGTACGCAATGCGCGCGGCAATCGCAAGGAAATTGTCAAACAGATCAAACAAGCGATTGAAACCCGACTAGCAGGCGAGGGTCACCAGGCGCGCGTACTTGGCAGGGAGAAACACCTGTACAGCATCTACGAAAAAATGCGCGAAAAGAAAAAATCGTTCTCTGAAATAATGGATGTATACGCGTTTCGCATAGTTGTCGACAACGTTGACAGCTGCTATCGAGTACTCGGTGCGATGCACAATCTCTACAAACCGGTGGCAGGTCATTTTAAAGATTACATCGCCATTCCAAAAGCGAACGGTTACCAGTCGCTGCATACCGTGCTGTTTGGCATGCACGGTGTGCCGGTAGAAATTCAGATCCGCACCGAAGAAATGGAAGATATGGCCAACAACGGCATTGCCGCGCATTGGTTATACAAGTCTGCCGATGAAGAATCCGGCAGCGGCAGCCATATTCGCGCGCGCCAGTGGGTACAGGGCTTGCTCGAATTGCAGCAGCGCGCCGGCACTTCGCAGGAGTTTATCGAACACGTTAAGACCGACCTGTTCCCTGACGAGGTGTATCTGTTTACGCCCAAGGGCGCGATTATGGAATTGCCCAGCGGCTCGACTGCGGTAGATTTTGCCTACGCGGTGCATACCGATGTTGGCAACAGCTGCGTCGCCTGTCGCGTGAATCGCCGCCTGGCGCCGCTGAGCGAACCGCTGCAAAATGGGCAAACGGTGGAAATTATTACCGCTCCCGGTGCGCAACCCAACCCGGCATGGCTTAACTTTGCGGTGAGTGGCAAGGCGCGTAGTAACATACGCCATTTTCTGAAAAACCAGCGCCACACGGAATCGATAGCGCTCGGCCGCCGCTTGCTGGAAAAAGCGCTGATCAATATCGGCTCTAGTATAGTCACGCTGGATGACAGTCAGGTGCAGCAGCTACTGGAAGACAGCGGCCATACCAATTTTGATCACATTCTAGAAGACATAGGCCTTGGAAATCGCGTGGCTTTTCTGACCGCCCGCCGGCTGGTCGCGGATGACGAACACCCTGCCAAGGATGGCGCGCAGTTTAATGATGCAAAATTGGCCGCGCCGCTGCTAATTCGTGACACCGAAGGCCTGATGATCAGCTTTGGTAAATGCTGCCGCGCTATTCCGGGCGATCATATTGTGGGACATATCAGTTCCGGGCGCGGCATGGTGGTGCATATCGACAGCTGCCGCAATATTGTAGAACTGCGAGATAATCCGGAAAAGTGCATTGAACTGCGCTGGGCCGACGACGTGACAGGCGAATTTACTATTGAATTGCGGGTTGAGGTCGAAAACCAACGCGGCATCATTGCCGAACTGGCAAATAGAGTTAATAGCCTGGATGTGTCGATTGATAAAATCAGCACCGAAGACCGTGATGCGACCTTCAGCATTGTCTATTTGCGGCTGGGCGTTAAAAATCGTGTGCATCTGGCGCGCATTCTGCGCCGTATTCGCGGCCTCAAATCGGTCACCCGGGTGACTCGAGTAAAAGCATAAACAGGGGACATATGAGCAACAGAGCCATTATTCACACCACGCATGCGCCGGCAGCACTCGGTCCGTATTCGCAGGCAGTTAAAGCCAACAACACGGTTTATCTTTCCGGCCAGATTCCACTGGATCCAAACACTATGGAACTGGTGCCCGGCGATATAAAAGCGCAGGCGACGCAGGTATTCGACAACCTGCGCGCCGTGGCCGAAGCAGCCGGCGGTAGCCTCAATGCAACGGTTAAATTGAATATCTCACTGACCGATTTAGATGACTTTGGCGCGGTTAACGAGGTGATGAGTCGCTATCTGGATGAACCCTATCCGGCTCGCGCCTGCGTTGCCGTTGCGGCTTTACCAAAGGGTGCGGCCATCGAAGTTGAAGCGATTATGGTTATATAAGCAGGGTTAAATAAGCCCCTCTGCCCGCAGCAGCGCCTCATAACCGGCACGATAGTCAGGATAGGTAAACTCAAAACCACTGGCCACTATACGCTGGTTTGAGCAGCGCTTGTTGCTGGTGCGCTGGCTGTGCGCGGCTGCGGCCAACGTCGGTGTGATGCCCAGACAGTGCGCGATATAGCGCTGCACTTCCTGCAGCGGCACGGGTTCACTGTCTACGCCGAGGTAGCAATCGGCGACGCTGTCACCGCCGGCATCCAGCAGCAAGAGATGTTCAAGCATCGCCGCGCAGTCGTCGCGATGGATGCGGTTACTAAAATTCTTCGACGCTGTAATGGTTCCATTCTGCTGCAGATTTTGAATCAAGCGCAACCGGCCGGGACCATAGATACCGCCGCAACGGACGATGGTCGCGGGCATTGCAGCGCTCAACACTTGCTTCTCTGCAGCTAATATATGCTCACCGTTAAATTGCTGTGGTTGCGTTGCCGACTCTTCGTCCACCCACTCGCCGTCCGTTTGATGATAGACCCCGGTGCTGGACACATACAGCAAACGCTGCGGCGGTGCGCTGCTTAAAGCGGCGAGAATATTGCGTGTACCGTCGCCAAAACACTGCTCATAGGCTGCGGCCGTAAAGCCCGCCGGCGTCAAAGTAACAATTACATAATCGGCGGCTAGCTGCGCAAGCTGGTGCTTCAACTCGGCGGCATGGGTAAAGTCGGCGTCAACTCCCTTAATAAACTGCGGCAGTTTCTCGGACCTGCGACGCACGCCATACACATTTTGACCACGCGCGTGCAGGCGCTGGCCCAGCGCTATGCCAATATCGCCACAACCGATAATTACGATATTATGTTGTTTCATTCCGCTATTATGCACCGCGTTATCCTTAGTGTCCTGTTTCATACATGCCAGTTAACCCTACCGATACGCTGGCAGCCATTGCCGTAAGCAAACTGCGCGGTGTTGGGCCAAAAACCCTCGCACGGCTTGAGCGCATTGGTGTGACCCATGTGCAAGACCTGCTGTTCCATTTGCCGCTGCGTTACGAAGACCGCAGCCGGATTATTCCCATCGGCAGCCTCCGCCTGCATCAACACGCGCTGTTTGAGGGCGAAGTACGCGCCAGCGGCGTTGCTGGCGGTCGACGGCGCAGTTTGCTGTGCCGTATACAGGACGGCAGCGGGCTGATCAACATCAGGCTATTTCATTTTTCCGCTGCGCAGAAAAACACGCTGGCAAGCGGTTCGCGTGTTCGTTGCTTTGGAGAAATTCGACCCGGACCACAAGGGCTGGAATGCGTTCATCCCGAATACCAGCTGATCAGTGCCGACCATGACGCGCCGTTGGCACAGGGGCTCACCCCGGTGTACCCAAGTACTGACGGCTTGCAGCAGGCGAGTTTTCGTAAACTGGTGCAGCAGGCATTTCAAGGTTTGCAGAAGTATCCGGTGCGGGATTATTTGCCGCTGGAGTTCAGCCCCAGCCCAATAACACTTACCGATGCCCTGCGATTTTTACACGCCCCACCCGCCGGCAATGAGCGCGATTTAAAAAAGTATCAGCAGCGGCTCGCTTTTGAGGAGATGGTCGCCCACCACCTGAGCCTGCTACAGCTGCGCCGCCGTATCCAGGTTTTGCAGGCGCCGTCGCTGGGTGATACCAGCAATCTTGTTAATCACTTTTTACAAGGCCTTGGGTTTGAGTTAACGGCGGCACAACAGCGCGTTACCGAGGAGCTACAGCAGGATTTGCACAGCAGCGTACCGTCGCTGCGACTGGTACAAGGCGATGTGGGCTGCGGCAAAACAGTGGTCGCGGCGTTGGCGGCATTGCAGGCAATAGGCTGCGGCTATCAAGCGGCGCTGATGGCACCGACCGAAATACTGGCCGAACAGCATTTCCTGGCGTTCTCGCAGTGGCTTGAACCGTTAGGGATTCACTGTGTGCGACTGTCGGGACAGATGACCGCCAAACAGCGCCAACCCGCGCTGGATGCTATCGCTAACGGTGAGGCGCAGATGATTATGGGTACCCACGCCCTTATTCAAAACAGCGTACAGTTCAGCAAGCTCGGCTTAATCATCATTGATGAGCAACACCGCTTCGGCGTGCACCAGCGCCTGACGCTGCGTCAGAAGGCAATGCAGGCTGGCGTATGCCCACATCAAATTATTATGACCGCGACGCCAATTCCGCGCACGCTGGCGATGACAGCATACGCCGATCTGGATGTATCGATTATTGACGAGCTGCCGCCGGGGCGCAGCCCGGTCACCACCAGCGTGCTGGACAACCAGCGCCGCGCGCAAATTGTGCAGCGCGTGCAGCAGGCCTGCAAAGACGGCCGCCAGGCGTACTGGGTATGCACCTTGATTGAAGAATCAGACGCCTTGCAGTGCCAGGCCGCCGAAAATAGCGCACAGGAGCTACAGGAGGCCTTGCCCGATCTACGCATTGCGCTGCTGCACGGGCGCATGAAAGCGGTCGACAAGGCCGCCATTATGGCGAGCTTTAAAGACGGCAGCCTCGATTTGCTGGTTGCTACGACGGTGATAGAGGTGGGAGTGGATGTACCCAATGCCAGTTTGATGATTATCGAAAACGCCGAGCGACTGGGTCTGGCGCAAATTCATCAGTTGCGGGGTCGCGTGGGACGCGGCGCAGTGGCAAGCCATTGCGTGCTGCTGTATCAACGTCCGCTCAGCGCGACTGGCAGGCAACGACTGCAAACACTGCGCGCCAGCAGCGACGGATTCTATATCGCCGAGCAAGATCTCAAACTGCGCGGTCCAGGCGAAGTGTTAGGCACCCGCCAAACCGGCATGCTGCAATTTCGCATTGCCGATCTGGAGCGCGATGCCGAACTGCTGGACGCGGTGCAGGTCGCTGCGCAAAAACTGCTGCAACAAAAACCTGAGAACGCAGCGCAACTGGTACAACGCTGGCTGCCGCAACGCACGGATTACGGGAACGCCTAGCGCAGTTGTTCGTGGCAGCTGGCGGGCTGGTTAAACGTTAGGGGGTAAACTCTTCTACCAGTTGCTCGCGCTGCTTTTGCAGCACCTCGCGTAAGCCTTGCAGTGCGGTTTCCATAAACCATTGCACGTTTTTGTCCTGCAAAAATTCGATGTGCTGACGCAACTCATCGTTATTAATCCAGCGGTAGGTATAGATTTGATAGCCGTCCCCAAACTGCTTGAATTGGTCGAGATAATTTTGTTCCAGCGTGCGTTGCCACAGCAACACGCCCTGACTATCGTTAGCGCTGATGTACTCAGCGCTGGCCAGGTCGAGCGCTACTGCGATGTCAACGTCGGCCTGCGCCTGTATCAACGCAGCGATTGCTGCCGTGTGGGTAGCCTCTGTTAGCGCGCGTACGAGTGCCAGCCGGGTTTCGCTAAACGGATGTTCATCCAACGTCGCGACGTATTGTTCCCTGTTCTCCTGCTGCTGCGGTGAGCTGGCGATGCGCTCGTAGCGACGGAATTTCGCAGCGATTTGATCCTGTTGCAAACTCAACACCGTTTGCATGGGGCGTTGCTGGTACTGCGGTAACAGTTGCTCAGTCAGTTTTTTCTTAAGCGCCGCCTTGTTGAATGAGGTCAGCGCCTGTGCAAGCGCCTCACGTTGCGTAACGCTGAGCTGATAGCCCTCCTCGCCAACAGCGAGGCTGCGGCGGTAAGCAATTTCCAGTTGATCCATTGCCGCATCGAAACCGGTCAACGTTAACGCCGCGTCTATATCTTTTTGCTGGGCAGCCGAAGTTTGCGCGCCCACTGCAGGCGACGCTACAGCAATAACAAGGAACAGAAAAATTCGCTGCAACATAAAATTAGATATCAGCTTGCTTCGGCTTCGGCGGCAGCTTCAGCAGCTATTAAATCCGCAATGGGGCGCGTATATATTTCTTCGTCCAGCGCGTTCTCTGACTTGGCCACCAGACACGATACCGTCGCATCGCCGGTTACGTTGACTGCGGTGCGCAGCATGTCCAGCAGGCGATCAACACCAATGATCAGAGCGATACCTTCTACCGGCAGCTGCACCTGCTGTAGCACCATCGCCAGCATAATCAAGCCAACGCCCGGCACCCCGGCGGTACCGATAGACGCCAGCGTCGCCGTCGCGATAACGGTCAGATAGCCGCTTAAACCAATATCAATCGCGTATGCCTGAGAGATAAACACGGTAGCAACGCCCTGCATAATAGCGGTGCCGTCCATGTTGATTGTCGCTCCCAGCGGAACAGTAAAAGATGCGACTGATTTATCGACGCCTAAACGATGCTGCACAATGTCCAGTGTCACCGGCAGCGTCGCAGCGCTGGATGATGTGCTAAACGCGAACAGCTGCACCGGGCGCATTTTCTGTAAAAACAGCACCGGATTAAGCCGCCCCAGTAAAGTAAGCAGCCCGCCATAGACAAGCACAGCGTGGATTAGCAGCACGGCAACTACCGAGAAAAAATAGCTCGCCAGACTACCCAAAACGCCGAGACCAATGTCAGCGAACAGCGCCGCAAGTAGACAAAACACCCCGTAAGGTGCCAGGTCCATCAGGATGTGCACCATCTGCATGATCACTTCATTGATGTCGTCGAAAAACTGCTTCACTCTGGCGCCGTGCTCGCCTGCCTTGCTAATCGCCAAACCGAATAACAGCGCAAATACAATGATTTGCAGCATGTTGCCTTCGGCCATCGCCTTGACGGGGTTGTCGGGGAAGATGTTGATCAGCACTTCTTTCAACGCCGGTGGTTCGGCGGCGCTATAGTCGCTGGTAGTTGGCAGCTCGATGCCACCGCCCGGTTGCACCACAATCGCGACCGTCAACGCGATGCTGATCGCCAACGCGGTGGTCAACAGGTACAACAACATCGATTTGCCGGCAATTGAGCCCATGCGCGAGTTATCACCACCGAGACCGCTGCTACCGCAGACCAGCGACACGAACACCAATGGCACAACCAGCACCTTCAACGAGGCGATAAACACCTTGCCGACAATATCGAACAGGCCCTGAATGAGGTAAACGTCTAAAAACCCCTGCACACCTTGCGGTAGCAGCGACGCCTTTGCCAGGTAGTGGTAGGCCACACCGATGACAAAACCGGCCAGCATGGCAATTAGAATTCTGGCGGTTAAGCTCATAGCAGGCGAACCTCGAAAATTAGATTCAGAACCGGGAGAAACTCTGATTTATTCAATAGACGTCACTCCTGCGCAGGAGACCCTCGCAACAGGAGACAGACCGTAATTCTCGCGCGCAGGGGATGCAGTGTGTCGTTGCAGCTCGTGGCTTGCTCGACGATTGATCCCGGCATCGTCTGCTGCGGCTTGTGTCGGGGCCATGTCTCCTGCGTCAATGCAGCCGTGGCAACGCAGGAATACCGACATCAACTTCCCCTAGCCAATCAGCGGCGGCAGCAATTTCTGCAGGCGCATCTTTTCCTTAGTTCCGGTTTCGCCGGTAAGCGCAAAGCCCAGCAAATTGCCAGCCGGGTCTTTAAACTCTGCCACAACATTAGATCCGTTAACATCAATATGCCACTCGCCGGCGGCATCGCGTGGTGGTGGGGCGACGACTACCGGGCAAATCGGTGTTTTTATCGTCACCGGCATGGCGGGGTAGACCACGTCGGTGTCCTCGCCGGCGAGCGTTTTGCCCAACGCTCGCGCTGCGGCCATCAGTGGAGCGACATAATACAGCACATGGCCTTCGACCTCGGCGCAGTCGCCAAGGGCGTAAACATTTTTTGCGCTGGTCTCCAGCCGCCTGTTGGTGACGATACCACGCTGACATTGAATACCACTTTCCTGCGCCAATTGAATGCGCGGCCGCACGCCAACCGCACAAACCACCAGATCAGCCGCGATGCTTGAACCGTCATCCAGGGTCGCGACTACGCCGCCGCCTGCAGGGTCCTTATTGACCGCCGTTACCAGCCGGCCAAAATGGAATTTGGCGCCCATGCCCTGCAGCGCTTGCTGTACGGCCTGACCTGCCACCTCGGGCAGCAATGTTGGCAAGCTGTAGGCCAACGGGTCAACCGCCTCGATTTCAAAGCCGCCGTTGCTCAAGTCGTTGGTAAACTCACTGCCGATCAGTCCACTGCCGATGATTAGCAGTTTTTTTACGTTGTTTTTCTCAACCGCCGTTCTGAAATCCTGATAGTCAAGCAGGTCATTGATCGAATACACCAGCTCCTGACCATCGCCCTCCAGCGGTGGTTTAATCACCGCGGCCCCCCAGGCAAGCACCAACTTGCTGTAGGCCACCGTAGTGGCTGCGCCAACGTGAATTTCCTGCTTCGCCGTGTCGATGGCGGTCACGTGCTTAAACGTCCACACGCTGGCTTTTAGTTGCTGCGCCATTTTGCCTGCGTCGGCGGTGGCCAAATCGTCGGCCGTGGTATTTTTTGTATAGCCGGTAGACAGCATTGGCTTGGAGTAGGAGCGGCCATCATCCGCTGTGATGATGATCAGCTGCGTGTCCTGGTCGTGCTTACGAAATTCCTTGGCCACATTGTAGCCGGCCAGACCGGTACCGATAATAACTACCGGGTGGGCGCTGTCGGCGAGTTCTTGTTCTGCATGATGGGGCGCATCTGCAGTAGCCTCGACTTCGATCATCTCAAAGTCTTCCTTGCCGACGCCACAGTCGGGGCATATCCAGTCTTCCGGCACATCTTCCCATTTGGTGCCCGGTGCAATGCCGTCTTCAGGCCAGCCCTTGGATTCGTCGTAGATCCAGCCGCAAACGATACATTCCCACTGTTTCATTGTTCTCTAACCTTTAATACTTTCTGTTGTTAACCAGTTTGGGGCAAGCGGCTGCTATGGTTTATGATTGCGCCGCTACTCTTTCATAAGCCACGGCGTTTTCGCAAGCAATGGCGTTGCACACGCCCAAAAACCGACGATTTTACGCTTTTATGCCCCAGCAGTACCAGCCCAAAGAACCAAACTGGCAGAACCAGCGTCGCTTCGGCAACCGCTCACTCGGCAGCTTGCTGTACGCCTATCCTCATCTACGCCGCAGTGACTTTGAATTGGTCTATGCTGCGGTGCCGCTGTTGCATGTTCCCGCCGCAGTTTACGCCGGCGATGCCACGCTCTGGGGCCGGCGCTCGCGCTTTGTATTGAAGCATCAACCGTTGTTGGTCAGCGACATTTGTCTGCCAGGCTTCGATGCCTGACATATGTTAAGAAAAGCTAATCTCGGCGCTTACTCGCAGCTAATGCGAATTGAAAAACCCATCGGCGTATTGCTGCTACTGTGGCCAACGTTGATGGCGTTATGGATTGCCGCGGCGGGTCAGCCATCGCTAAAGAATCTGGTTATCTTTGTTGTTGGCACGTTTCTGATGCGCGCCGCGGGTTGCGTTATTAATGATTATGCCGACCGCAATTTCGACGGCCACATTGAGCGCACTCGCGCCCGACCGCTAGCCACCGGAGCGGTGGCGCCGGCCGAGGCATTACTTTTGTGTGGTCTGCTATGCGCGTTGTCGTTCGGGCTGGTATTGCTGACTAACAGGCTGACTATCTTGTTGTCGTTCGTCGGTCTCGCGATAGCTATATTATATCCGTTCATGAAACGCGTCACTTATCTGCCGCAGCTGGTGCTGGGTCTGGCGTTTTCATTTGGTATACCGATGGCGTTTGCCGCCGAAACCCATCATGTGCCGGCGGTGGCATGGCTGTTAGTGGCCGTCAATCTACTATGGACTGTGGTTTACGATACGTTTTACGCGATGGTGGACAGAGACGACGATGTGCGCATCGGCCTGAAGTCTACCGCTATTCTATTTGGCCGCTGGGACCGAGCATTAACCACGCTGCTGCAAATCATTTGTCTGTTGCTGCTGTTGCTGGCGGCACGCACGTTGCATCTGCACTGGGTTTTTCATGTCGGTCTGTTTATGAGCGCGCTTATGTTTATCTACCAGCAGCGTTTAATTGCACAGCGGCAACGCGACGCCTGCTTTAAAGCGTTTTTGAATAACAACTGGGTCGGCTGCACCTGGTTTTTTGCCACCGTTCTGGCGTACCTGGTCGCGTGATGCCGCTGCGGGTCGAATTCGTTGACGGCATGGAAGCGGTGGGTGCCGCTGATTGGAATCGCCTGGCCGCCGGCAGCGAGCCTTTTTTGCGCTACCAATTTTTGCACGCGCTGGAAGCAAGCGGTAGCGTTAGCGCCAAAACCGGCTGGCAGCCGTGTCACGTGACCGTGCGCTCCGCTGATATGCACCTGGTTGCCGTCATGCCGCTGTATATCAAAGATAATTCCTACGGTGAATACGTGTTCGACTGGAGCTGGGCACACGCTTATTCACGCAATGGGCTGGACTACTACCCCAAACTGATGAGCAGCGTACCGTTCACTCCGGCGACCGGATCGCGTCTGCTGCTCGACGCAAACAGCGACAGGCAAGCGGTCAGTGCCGCGGTTTTTACCGCGGTAAAGACGCTGGCGGAAAAAATTGGCGCATCTTCGTGGCATATTCTGTTCCCTGAAGATCGGGAATGTCAGCAGTGGCAGGACAGCGGCTTAATGTCGCGGCTCGGCTGCCAATTCCACTGGTTTAACGCCGGCTTCACCAGCTTCGATGACTTCTTGCAAAGTTTCGCCGCGCGCAAACGCAAGCGCCTGAAACGTGAGCGGCGGCGCGTGCAGGAACAGGAAATAAAATTAACCAGTTATACCGGCGTCGAAATTACCGGGGCGCTGTGGCAATCGTTCTACGAATTTTACCAGTTCACCTACTTAAAGCGCGGTCAGCAAGGCTACTTGAACGAGGATTTCTTTTTGCGCATCGCCGCCAGTATGCCGGAAAATCTGGTTATGGTGATGGCCTCACTACACGGCAAACCGGTTGGCAGTGCGTTGTGTTTCAAAAACCAGACTACCTTGTTTGGCCGCTACTGGGGCTGTCGCGAGGAATACGATTGCCTGCATTTTGAAGCCTGTTACTACCAGGGTATAGATTATTGTATCGCGCATGGTCTGCAGCGCTTTGACCCCGGCGCGCAAGGCGAGCACAAAATTCAACGTGGGTTTGTACCAGTTAAAACCTGGTCCAGCCACTGGATTGCGCATGCGGAATTTAGCGACGCCATCGCGCGGTTTTTGGATGATGAAACGCAGGGAGTGGAATCTTACCGCAGTGAGTGTTGCGCAATGCTGCCATTCAATTCACAGTATTTTGAAACTGCGGCAGTTAAGGATTTAATCGAAAACGGCTAAGGAATGGGAACGAAATAACTTGAACGTTATTGCGCCGGATTTTGGTTCGTATTCGAGGCGTGGTAACAGGCGCATAGTCGAACTATGTCACTGTTACCGCAACGAAGAAGACGGGCGAAAAGACAAGCAAGAACGTCAAGTTGTTTCGTGACCGTTCCTTAGGGCTCGCGCCAAAATAAGTTCGCAATTTTGGGTGTCGAGGCGCCCGCATGGCAAGACGCGAAAACGCTGGAATATAAGTATATTTCGAGTTTTCGCAACGTAGCCATGCGGGATGGATCGGCGGCCAAAATGTGAAGTTATTTTGGCGCGAGCCCTAAGCAGCTTCTG
>JBBKXJ010000017.1:0-21170 GCA_037969395.1 Pseudomonadales bacterium | reverse complement strand
TTTTATATTAATTTAAAATATTGATTTATATTGATTATATCAACATGGTTCAACGAAGGGAAATAGCGTGACTTATTGATTTGTAATCAGCCGGTCTGGGGTTCGACTCCTCTCGCCAGCTCCAACACAGTAAGGTGCGTAGTGCGCACGCCGTACCAGGCGTGCACACTACGCATCTTTCGACCCTAAACACACGTCATAATAAAAAGCGGGCAGTGCCGCCAACACAGTATATTTCCTCCATAAGTAGCAGCATGAACAAAGGCGCAGTCATACAGCGTTCCACGCCGAGCTTGCAGACTGCCAGCTGGCAACAGCAGTTACAACAAGCGTTTCGCTCGGTATCAGAGTTATGTGAGTTTCTTGAGCTAGATAGCGAAACTATCAAGCAATCCTGTGCCGCTGCTAACATCTGGCAATTACGAGTACCGCAGGGTTTCGCGGCATGTATGGAAAAAGGCAACCCCGACGACCCGCTGTTGCGCCAGGTATTACCACAAGCAGAAGAGCTGCAACAGCATGCGGGATTTATCTCTGACCCGTTGCAAGAGCAGCAGCAATCGCCGGCCAAGGGAATTGTGCATAAATATCATGGTCGCGCTCTGTTGATAGCGGCCAGTGAGTGCGCGGTGCATTGTCGCTACTGTTTTCGGCGTGAGTTCGATTACGCCGAGCACCTGCTTGATCCGGTACAGGGCGCAGCGCATTTCGCTAGCGATTCCACAGCGGCCAGCGAGCTGGTTGCGGCAATGAGCCGGCAGTTACCCGGTTACCTCGTTCCAAAACTGGTGCGTGAACAGGCCGGTCTCGGCGCGAAAAAACCCATCGCGGTAACACTCGGTTAGGAAGAAAGTGTTCAAGCCGACAAGTCATCGTAGTGAAATAAGCGGTTGAACAGCGACCAATAAGAGCAATTATTAACCTAATCGATCAAAAATAGTGCTTTTCCATGCCTTTCTTCAACAATTAATTGACCGTTGCACCTGACTCTTGGTACTTTACTTTAACTTTGTGGCGTAAGTGTTGCAAATGAAATCGCCCGACTTGGATAAAATCACGGCGGATTAGAAGTATTGCACGTTACCCGCAGCGCCCAATAACTATATGACTAGTGCTATGAGGACGAATATGAAAACCTTTATCCCAACCCCGCTTGCTCTGGCAATCTCTGCACAAATAACGCTCGCCGCTGGAAGTAGTCAGGTGCTCGCGCAACAAGAGCAAACTGAACTGGAAGAGGTCGTCATCACCGGAACGCGACGCTCTGCGCGATCCGTCGCCGATTCGCCGGTGCCAATTGACGTTGTCAGCGGTGACGACTTTGTTAACCAGGGTGCTACCGATTTGGGAACCTTGCTACGCAATGTCGTGCCCTCGTATAACGTCAATACGCAACCCATCGCCGATGCCGCAACGATTGTACGGCCAGCGAACTTGCGCGGGCTGGCACCCGATCACACCCTGGTGCTCGTCAACGGCAAACGCCGTCACCGTGCTGCGGTTATTGTCTGGTTGGGTAATGGCGTGGCCGATGGCGCGCAAGGCCCTGATATTTCCGTCATCCCTGCTATTGCGTTGAAACAAGTCGAAGTGCTGCGCGATGGCGCGGCTGCGCAATATGGCTCGGATGCCATTGCTGGCGTGATGAACTTTATATTGAAAGACGATGCCGAGGGGGCAGCTTTCGAGGCGCGTTACGGCGAGTTCGATGCAGGCGACGGCGAAACGACATCGCTTGCTGGCAACTTTGGTTTGCCGTTTACCGACAATGGCTTTGCTAATTTTAGTTTTGAGGTCGGCTCTTCAGATCCAACCGACCGCAGTGTGCAGCGCAACGATGCGCGTGACCTGATTGCCGGGGGTAACACCGCCGTAGCCAACCCCGCGCAGGTGTGGGGCCAACCGGAAATCTCTGGCGATGTAAAGCTGTTCGGGAACCTGGGATTGGAGCTGGGTGGCGGCAAACAGTTTTACGCCTTTGGTAACTATGCAGAGAAGGAAGTCACTGGCGGCTTCTTCTTCCGTAATCCCGATACCCGCAGTGGGGTATTTAGCGCGGATGGTGGCGTTACCCGTTTAGTTGGAGATGTCACCGAGGATGGCAGCGGCAATTGTCCGGTAGTGCCGGTAGGTGATGCTGCCGCCCTGCAGTCAGTGCAGGCCAATCCGAACTGTTTTGTATTTAACGAATTGTTCCCCGGTGGATTTACGCCGAGCTTCGGCGGCAAAACTAACGACGCGTCGCTTGTTACCGGCGTCAAAGGAGAGCTTGCGAATGGCTTGCTATGGGACCTCAGTGCCAGCCTTGGCCGCAACGAAGTGGACTTCTTTATTAGCAACACGGTAAACGCGTCGCTTGGGCCTGCTACGCCTACGGAATTTAATCCAGGCGCTTACACACAGTTGGAGAAAAACCTTAACTTCGATGTGGCCTACCCATTGGAAGTTTCGGGACTCTACTCCGATTTAAATATAGCCGGCGGGTTGGAATATCGAGAGGAACAATTCGAAATTACCACCGGTGACGCGGCGTCATTCGAAATCGGCCCCCTGGCCGAGCAGGGCTTCAGCGCCGCATCCAACGGCTTCCCGGGGTTCAGCGCGCAGGCCGCCGGCCAGTGGGATCGCGCCAACATGGCAGCCTATATTGACCTGGAAGCTGACGTGCTTGAGAACTTGCTGCTTGGTCTGGCGGCTCGTCTCGAGAACTTTGACGACTTTGGTACGACAACTAACTATAAGTTCTCAGCTCGCTGGCAAGTCGTGGATGCATTCGCATTGCGCACCACCGTGAGTACGGGTTTCCGTGCGCCAACCCCGGGCCAGTCGAATGCAACCAATGTCACGACCGAGTTCGTAAACGGTGAATTGCAGAACAACGGCACCATTCCACCCACTAACCCGGTCGCGGTGACAGCCGGGGGAGAACCGTTGGAACCTGAGGAATCAGTGTCCTACAGCGTCGGTGCTATCCTCAATCTGGGACCGGTGGATATCACGCTTGACTATTTCAGCATCGAACTCACGGATCGAATCACCGTGTCTACTGACAAGGAACTCAGCGAAGGTCAAGTAGCTGACCTGCTGGCCTCGGGCGTGACCAGCGCCGGAAACCTGAAGAATTTCCGCTTCTTTACCAATGACTTCGATACAACCACGCAGGGCGTTGATCTCGTGCTGACTTATCCAATCGAGCTATTCGGCGGTAATACCGAGTTAAGTTTCGCTTACAACTGGACCGAAACAGAAGTCGATAAATTCTCGGATTGTTGTATAGACGCGCTTAGAATCAGAGAGCTGCAGAAAGGTTTGCCGGAGACACGCTGGAATCTGACCGCTAATCACCTGAGCGGGGCATGGCGCTTCCTCGCCAGGGTGGGTTATTACGACGAATATTTTGATTCGGAGGATTTTCAGCAGGATCCCGCGCTGTATGCAAACCTGATCTACGGTGATGAGTATGTCGTCGATGCGGAAGTGGCGTACACCTTTGCCGAAAAATATTCGGTCACGGCCGGCGCGCAGAACCTGTTCGATGAGTTCCCGGATGAAAACCCCGGCGCTGCTGAAAACGTGGGTAATAAATACGGTCAATATTCGCCGTTAGGGTTTGGTGGTCGCTTCTGGTATCTGCGCTTGCGTTACGAGATCTAGCGTAGAGTCGCTTAGGTAGATTGAAATAATTGATGGGCGCGTTATGCGCCCATTTTCAACTATGGGTACTTACCAGGTCGATCGGCTTTCCCCTTCGGTCACGTGAAAAGTTAAAACTCGTAGCTCACTCCTGCGTAGTAATACGCGCCATTAAAACCGAAAGGAGCCGAGCGGCGAGAGTACTGGAACACGCCGGGGCTGGAGACAACCACATTACCACTGTCATCGAGAATAGTGCCGGCGCGTGAGTTGCCGACTTCGTTTTTATCGGGTGTTACGTCAAAGATATTGTTGCCGCCAATATTAAAACTGAAGCCATTTTCCAGCGCATACTTGAATCTGAGGTCGGTAAGAATCTCGGCGCCGTAGGTTTGTTCGTCGCCATCAAGTACGGTGTACTCGCCGTAGCGGTTAAACGCGAGATTAACCGACAAGCCGCCGAGCTGATACAGCGCAGTTAAGCTGATGCGATCTTCCGGCTGCCAGTCTTCAATAATCGATACGTCCTGCGAGCTAAATACCTGGTCAGTCGAAAGTGTTTCAAGACCGCTGCCTGAGGGGGTGAACAAATCGACCACTTCTGTTTGTGTAAAGTTGGCCGCCAAGGTCAGGTCCAGATTGCCTTCACCAAGCTGAATACCGGAATACAGCGCGACAATATCAACCCCGCGGGTTTCGGTGTCGGCGCCGTTTAGAAAGAACTGCCCGGCACCGGCACCGGCGGCCGCCAGAGCGGCGTCCAGTTGCGGCGCGAGCCCCTCCTCAAGGGTATTGCTGATAACGATGCGATCATCAATATCAATCGCATAAAAATCGACCGTGATACTCAGTGCATCGGTAGGATCGACCACAAAGCCGATGCTAAAATTGGTTGACTCCTCTTCCTTCAGCTCGGGAATGCCAATCGCCTGCGCCAGCGTACTGTCGTTTCTAAACGTTCCCACCTGAAACGGTTCCAGATTGCCGGTTGCGCCATCCACCCTGAACTGGGTGCTCACGTTGTTGAAATACAGCTGCTGCATGGAGGGGGCGCGAAAACCGGTGCTGACCGCGCCGCGCAGGCGGAAGGCGTCGACGATGGACCAATTGCCCGCCAGCTTGAAGTTAGTGGTGCTGCCGAAGCCATCGTAATCATCGAAGCGAGCCGCTGCACTTACCAGCAAACCATCGAACACCTGATACTCCGTATCAACGTATAAAGACATCACATCGCGCGACTCATCCACCGTCGAGTCGGGCGCAATGCCATTAAAGCCCTGGATGGCGCCGTCGGCGTCTTCACTGCCAATACCGCCACTTTGCCCGGCAAAAATGCTGACGCCGTCAATTGTGTCGTAGTCAAACCACGCATACTGCTCGCCGGCGTTGACCTCGTAGTCGTCCCTGCGCAGCTCGGCACCCACGGCCAGCGACAGGTCGCCAAACGTTTGGGTGTAGTCAGCATTAATTGTTTGCAAACCCAGCGCCAGGTCGTAGGCGTCGGCTTGCCTGGGGATGCTGGCACGAATCTCCTGAGCCGATAGGCCACTCTCATAGCGAAGTTGATTGGCGAATGAGGAGTTAATAGAGTCGGCAGTTTCGTATTCAATCGTGTTCTCACCCCAAGTATAAGAGAGGTCCAGCGAGGCATCGTTTTGCAGCTCCATGCGATAGCCAAAGTTGACCGACAAGTCATCGATTTGCGAATTGATTTTAGGCAAAAAACCCGCTGGTATGGTTGCGTCGCCATCCTGTAACTGAGCGTTGCCTCCCGCGTTGGCATTGTGGCGGAAGAACGCGGCAGACTCGCTTTCATTGCTTGAATACGTGACAAAACCGTACAGCTCACCGATGCCTATATTGAAGCCAGCGTTAACCACGGCGGCAATTTGTTCCGATTCGGCATCGCCAATACGGAAGGTGTCGCGCGGCGCGGTTAGTTCACGCGGGTCGCCGGCAATGAAGACATCGTCGCCGAGGTCGGTGCAACCTGGAAACTGGCAAGAGCCGTGCAATCCGGCACGGTTGGTATAACCACGATCGCGGTAGTTAAGTGTTACATTTAAAAAACCGGAGTCTCCCAGTGCAAATCCCTTACCGACATCCAGGTTAAATGTTTCGCCATCACCCTCTGAATACTCGCCGTAGCTGGGGCTGATCAGGCCGCCTTCCGGGTCGTCTTTCAGCACAATGTTAATCACACCGGCGATTGCGTCGGAACCGTACTGCGCCGCCGCTCCATCGCGCAACACTTCAATACGCTGGATTGCTGCCGCTGGAATGGCATTCATATCGGTACCGGCGGTGCCGCGCCCGACTGAGGTGTTAATATGAATCAGCGACGCCTGATGTCGCCGCTTACCGTTAATCAATACCAGCGTCTGGTCGGGCCCAAGGCCACGCAAAGTCGCCGGCCGCAGGGCATCGGTGCCGTCGCTGATCGATGAGCTGGAAAAGTTGAATGAGGGCGCCGCCTGCTGCAACATGCGGCCGACTTCGGTTTGACCGGTATTTTTTAGCGTTTCTGCATCCAGCGTGTCTACCGGAACCGGCAGGTCGGCTGCACTGCGCCCGGCGACCCGGGAGCCAAGAATAACGACTTCTTCCAACGTCAGTTGCTCATCCGCTTGCTGCGCGTTGCCTTGACTGGAGAATAGCAGCGAAGGGGTTAGCCACAAAGCGGGGAGTAGAAATGTTAGCCGGGTCCGGCGGTTGTGTTTAGCAACAAAATGCGCGTGTTGGTTCATGCGTCTAGCCTCTTAGTCAGTTTTTTAATTGGTTAGATCTGAATATACTGTTGGCGTATATGCCCCTGGCCGTTAATGCGTGCTTCGCACTCTACCACCATTTATTGGTGAAAAACTAATGTTATATAGCCTGGCACGCTGGTACACAGCGACGTTATTGCCACTGCCTGGCTACACCTCTGCCACGCGGATCTGCGCCGGTATCAAAACCCACACCCTTGCGCCAGATCAATTGCACATCACCGAATTCCCACGGGTGGGGCATCGCTTTATAGCCGCGTTTTGCAAGTGCCTCCACCGTCGCGCTCGGTAACGGCCGAGTCACACTGAACGTCACGAGATCGGGCGGTAACAATTGATGGTGGAAGCGACTCGCCGCAACCGCTTGCTGCGCCGACATGTCGAAGTCTGCGACATTAATGATGCTTTGAAAAACCGACGTAAAGATCGTTGAGCCGCCCGGCGAGCCCACCACCACATCGACTTTGCCATCGCGTAATAAAATAGTGGGCGACATGGATGACAGCATACGCTTGCCCGGAGCAATTTCGTTAGCGGTGCGGCCGACTACGCCAAAGAAGTTGGCAACACCCGGCTTGACGCTGAAGTCATCCATCTCATTATTGAGCAGAAAACCTGCACCCTCCACTACGCTGCCGCTACCAAACCAGGTGTTTAGCGTGTAGGTGTTAGAGACGGCGTTGCCTTCCTTATCAACGATGGAGAAATGGGTGGTGCTATGTCCTTCGGCCAGGCCAGGCCGCACGCTGTTCAGTGTAGAAATTTCTTTAGGGTTGACCTCTTCGGCGCGCGAACGGATATAGTCCTGGTCAATGAGTTTCTTCATTGGCACTTTCACAAACGCGGGATCGCCAAGGTATTCAGCACGGTCGGCAAACACACGTTTCTCCATCTCAGCGACAAGGTGAATATATTGTGGCGAGTTGTGGGCGACGCCTACAAACTCGTCATGCAGAAAGTCTTTCATTTCTAATAGTTGAATCACCGCAAAGCCGCCTGAACTCGGCACCGGCGCGCTTAGAATTTCATAGTCGCGCCACTGCGCGCGCAGCGGCTTGCGCCAAACCGGCTGATAAGCGGCGAGGTCGGCGGCGTCGATCAGGCCGTTGTGTTGCAACATATACGCCGCCAACATGCTGGCAGTCTCGCCGCGATAAAAGCCTTGGGCAGCGTGATCGGCAATTCGCTGCAGCGTGGCTGCCAGTTCTGGTTGCGTGAAACGCTGGCCGGCACGCGCTTTGGAAAAATAGCGGGCGAAGTTGGTCGCGCCCTGGAAACTGGGCGCTGCCTCGTCAATGCGCTCGGCGAGGTGCGCAGGCATTGCAAAACCGTCCCTGGCCAGTGCGATTGCCGGCGCTAACAGCTCCGTCCATGGCCGGGTGCCATAGCGTTGATGCGCTGCCCATAGTCCGGCGACCGTGCCCGGCACGCCGGCGGCCCTGGCGCCGACCAGGCTGGAATTTTCAATCACCTCGCCGTGCGCATCCAGATACATATCCCGGCTCGCTGCCGCCGGCGCTACCTCACGGTAATCAAGCAGCTCGGCGGCTGTCTGTGTTTTGATCAGCATAAAGCCGCCGCCGCCGATATTGCCTGCTTCCGGGTAGGTAACGGCGAGAGCGAACGCCGCCGCAACCGCCGCGTCGACAGCATTACCACCTGTTTCCAGCACCGCCTGGGCAACGTCCGCGCTAAACTTGTCGGGCATTGCGATCGCGGCGGCGCCCGTCGAGGGTGTCTGCGTCGGTGAGGATGCGCAGCTGAGCAGGAATGCGCAGAGTAAAAATACCAGAATTCGTCGGCGTGTAATCACGTGATGTGTCTCCGTTAGAACGGTGGCTGTCGCTAGCCAGCAGGAGCATAAGTTAACCCGGCAGGCGTATGGTGGCCATAAGGATTTACCGTATACTGCAGCTATCGCAGCAAACTAATAGTGGTAGTGTAGTTCCTTGAAAGATAATTCCGGAAAAAATAAACCAGTCCCTCGGCGTCGTGTTGCGCGCTTGTCGCGCATGGTGCAGTTAGCTACCGGCGTTGCCGGCGGTATGTTGGCCGAAGGTGGTCGCCAACTTTCGCAAGGTAAGCGCCCGAAAGCCAGAGATATGTTACTGACGCCGGGCAACGCCAGGCGTGTAACCGACCAGCTCGCCAACCTGCGCGGCGCGGCAATGAAAGTCGGGCAAATGTTGTCGATGGATACCGGCGACTTGTTACCCAAAGAGTTGACCGATATTCTCGCGCGGCTGCGGTCTGACGCGCAGGCCATGCCGGCGGCACAGCTGGAGCAGGTGTTAATCGACGCTTACGGCGAAGACTGGCACGACGCGCTGTATTCGTTTGAATACACCCCGTTGGCGGCCGCATCGATTGGTCAGGTACATAAGGCCGTGTCGCAAAAAGGCGAACACATCGTATTGAAAATTCAGTACCCGGGAGTGAGAGAGAGTATCGATAGCGATATCGACAACGTCGCCACCTTGTTGCGACTTTCCGGCTTATTGCCTGACGGCATCGATATTCGACCGCTACTGGAAATCGCTAAAGAGCAGTTACGCGATGAAGCAGATTACCTGAAGGAAGCTGATTACCTTAAACGCTATGGCGGGTTGTTGGCAGACGACGACCGGTTTCTACTGCCGCAAGTAGACCAGCAGTTAACCACGGCGGAAGTACTGGCCATGACTTATGTGGCCGGCGTACCAATTGAATCACTGGTGCAGGAAAGTCAGGAAGAGCGCGACCGCGTTATGACGTTGCTGCTGGAATTGTTCTTTCGTGAGTTGTTTGAGTTTCGGCTGGTGCAAACCGACCCCAACTTCGCCAACTACGCTTATGACACCAGCACTCGCCAACTGATATTGCTGGATTTTGGTGCCACGCAGGAATTCGGCGAAGAATTCGCCGAGGGGTACCGAACCTTACTCGCTGCGGCACTGGTCGAGGACAGAGAACAAATTCAGCAAGCCGCTGAAGCCATTGGCTATGCATTAGGTGAGAGCGAGGCCTACCGCGAGTTAGTCTATCAACTGTTTCAGATGGCGACCGAGCCGCTGTGTTACCAGGGGGCTTACGATTTCGGTGGCTCGGACCTCGCCGCGCGCCTCAATGAAGCCGGCATGGCCATGCACGATCAGCGCCACCATTGGCAGGCACCCCCGCCACAGGCCATGTACCTGCACCGCAAGCTCGGCGGCCTGTTTATGTTGGCAACTCGTCTGCAAGCCCGGGTAAGCATACGGCCGTTACTGGAAGTACATCTCCAATAAGGGTTACTGCAGGATCATTTCCAGCAGCAGGCGCGTGTTTTCCCGGCCGCCGTCACGGTGGGTCTGGTAGCGGGCATGCTGGTCGGGTTTGGCATCGGCGGCGATTTCAATGCTCCACAGCGAAGCCACCTCGTTGGGTAGCATCGAATAGCGCACGTCAATAATGCGGCTGGAATTTAGCGGGTCGACGGCAACATAACCGTTAGAAAACCAGCGAAAGCGTTCAATGTCTTTCGCCTGCTGTGAGTCGCGGTCAAGCCACGGGAAGTCTCTAGCCACGTCGAGTTTGGCAATATGCTCACCAGGGTAGACTGTCGTCGCGGCGCCAACCCTGACGGCGTCGATGTAGTATTGCTGACCAGCTTGGTAAACGATTTTCCACACCACGATATTGGCAAAGCTGGGCTTGGCCTCCAGTGTAACCGGTGCATGACCGCGCGACTGCGCCAGCTCCCAGCCTGCGGCCTCGGCCCTTTCTCGCTGCACCAGGCCGAGTAGCGGGTAGATCAGTATCCACACCAGCGCCGCGCGCGCGTAGTTGGAATTCTTCTTCACTGCGGCCAACACTACCAGAGTCAAAATCGCTGGCGTGTACAGCGGGTCGACAATAGAGATCACATTCCACGCCACGCGCATATCGCTAAGCGGCCAAAACAACATGGTACCGTAGGTGGTGCAGGCATCTAACAGGGCGTGCGTGGCGTAGCCTAACGTACAGGCAATAACGGTTTGGCGCAGACTAAACTGCCGGCGTTTGGCGAATAGAAAATACAGCAGCACGCCGCACAGCAAGCCGCCTACCGGAATGAAAATCAGCGAGTGGGTAAACTGGCGATGATATTCAAGAAACAACAACGGGTCATTAGTGGAGCGAATTAACACATCTAAATCGGCCGCCATGCCGGCAATAAAACCAAGCGTGCCGGCAAGCGCCGCGTTTTTTGCCGGGCTACCGCATTGCGCGGCAGTGGCGCCGACAGCGCCCTGTGTAATTGGGTCCATGCTGACTCTTTACAAATGGGGAGCGGCGGCATTTTACGCGAGCTTGCGTGCCTGTAGCTGTTATCGTGAAACTTTTTCGCATATAGTTTCGTGATGTTTAATTTCTTCGAACGCCTGGTTGACCCGTATCCTTTAGAGCACCCCGGCCAACCGCCGGCGGGCTTATACGAATTCTGCCGCCACTACACCAAGGGTATCGAACCGTATCTAATATTGATGGCGGTATTGACCGCGCTGCTGGCTGTAGGGGAGGCCATGCTGTACGGCATACTCGGGCAGTTAGTCGACTGGCTGGCAGAAAAAGACGCCGGCAATTTTTTACAGAACGAGTGGCAAACCCTGCTCGGTATGACGCTGTTTATTCTGGTCGCAATGCCGGTGTTGGTGGTACTGCATTCACTGGTCATTCATCAAACGCTGATGGGTAATTTCCCGATGGTGGTGCGCTGGGTATCGCACCGCTATTTGCTTAACCAGAGCTACGCCTTCTTCCAGAACGAGTTTAGTGGCCGCATTGCGACCAAAGTGATGCAGACTGCATTAGCCGTACGCGAGGCGGTAATGAAGATGCTCGACGTGATGCTGTTCGTCACCGTGTATCTCATCACCACCTTGCTACTGGTCGCCAGCGCCGATATGCGCCTGTGCGCCCCCTTAATAGTATGGCTAGCGTTTTACATCGGTATATTGCGAATTTTTGTGCCGCGCTTGAAAAGCGTGTCTACGCTGCAGGCCGACGCGCGCTCGCTTATGACCGGTCGCATTGTCGATAGCTACACCAATATTCTTACCCTCAAGTTGTTCTCGCATGCTGAGCGCGAATCGCAATATGTGCAGGAGGGCATGCGCGAGTTTATGGCAACTGTGCATCCACAAATGCGCCTGGTGACCTGGCTGAATATCTGCGTTTGGTCGCTGAATATGTCGTTGATTTTTGCCGTCGGCGTATTGGGCATTTATCTGTGGATGAATGACGCGATCACTGCCGGTGCTATCGCTATTGCCATGAGTCTGGCCATTCGCCTGACCGGTATGTCGCACTGGATTATGTGGGAGGTCAGCAATCTGTTCGAAAACATCGGCACGGTGCAGGACGGCATTAACACCTTGTCAATTCCGCAAACAGTGACCGACGCGGAAACCGTAAGCGAACTAAAGGTAGCTCGCGGCGCTATCGCTTTTAAGCGAGCGACGTTTGCATATAACGACACGACGTCTGTTTTCGATGCGCTCGACCTGCAGATAGCGGCGGGCGAAAGAGTGGGCATTGTTGGCCGCTCGGGCGCCGGTAAATCAACGCTGGTTAATCTGTTGCTGCGTTTCTACGACCTGCAGGGTGGCAGCATAGAGATCGATGAGCAGAATATTGCGCAGGTTAGTCAGCAAAGTCTGCGTGGCAATATCGCAGTGGTCAGCCAGGATACGTCGCTGCTGCATCGCTCGGTGCGCGACAACATTATGTTTGGCAAGCCAAATGCCAGCGAAGCGCAAATGTTAGACGCCGCACGCCAAGCCCAGGCGCATGGCTTCATTGCCGACCTCACCGACAATAAAGGCAGAACCGGCTACGACGCTCACGTAGGCGAGCGCGGCGTGACTCTGTCGGGTGGACAGCGCCAGCGTATCGCCATCGCACGTGTGCTGTTAAAGGATGCGCCCATACTGGTGCTGGATGAAGCCACCTCGGCACTGGACTCGGAAGTAGAGGCGACCATTCAGCAAAGCCTGTACGATTTGATGCACGGCAAAACCGTAATCGCCATCGCGCATCGACTGTCTACTATTGCGGCCATGGACCGGCTTATTGTGTTTGATCACGGCCGTATCGTCGAGCAAGGCAGTCACGCCGAGTTGATCGCTGGCAAGCAGCTGTACGCTCAGCTATGGGAACATCAATCCGGTGGCTTTATAGGGTTTTAAATAAATATGGTTGCTGCGCATCCCACTCCGGTAAAAACGGCGCTTCATAGTCCGGTTCGCCGCCTTCCGGGTCGAACCACATCATGACGCAGCCCATGACATCCTTCACAGCATAAGATTCAAGATTCGCCGATTTTGGGCAGGGGCCGTCATGATAGGGTATGTCATCACAAGTGCCGTCGGCGGCGTAGCGCCAGCCGTGATAGGGGCAACGAATCGAGTCACCTGCAATTTGCTCACCGGCTTTTACGATTGCCGAACTGGTGCTGGCTGTGAGGTGAGTTCCCATATGTTTACAGTACGCGTCGAGCATTACAACGCGCCCGCTTTCGCCACGAGACAACGCATGGTCCTGCCCAAAAAACCGCACCTTCAATTGGCCGGCGTCCAATTCTCTGGTTTCTGCCACAATAAACCAGCCGCGTGGGTAGGTTGCCGGATCAAGTGAATAGTCTGCTGCCTTTGCCCTGTTGCCATTTTCCAAACAGGAACGATTTTCTCTCTGCTAATTATAAACGTTTTGGTTGGTCCCGACTTGGTCCCGACCTGGTCCCGTGATGGGCAAACGCCGCGCCTTGAATTAACATTCCGCAACGCTGTCGCGGTTTTATCACTCGTTTTTGCAACTACGCGCGGTCGCCATTAGTCCTCATCGACCTCGAATGTCAAGCCGGCATGCGCGCGCAGGCGCTCGATAAGACAGTCTTCAAAAATTGTTGCCGGT
This sequence comes from Pseudomonadales bacterium, assembly GCA_037969395.1. Classification (GTDB taxonomy): domain Bacteria; phylum Pseudomonadota; class Gammaproteobacteria; order Pseudomonadales; family JAUIET01; genus JBBKXJ01. Next base: position 7,857 of record JBBKXJ010000017.1, on the reverse strand, counting down.
GTCCAGAAGCCGCCGGGCTTATCGGTCTTTGCAATGTCCAGCGCCAGGCAAGCGGCTGCCTGACCTAACATTTTAGCTGTGGAGCCGTAACCCGGGTCGCGGTCGCCGGTGACCTTCACGCGCAGAGAATTACCGTCCGCCGTCTCGCCAATAAAGCGCAGGTCGTAGCCGCCGAGTATCTGCGCCTCTTCGCTGGGGCCCTCGCCAGCTTTTGGTAATACGAATTTCTCCAGCGCCCAACGCGTTGGCGGAATGGCGGCCGCTGTCATAAATCCTCCCATGCCGCCGGCAATACCGAGCGCTGACAAGCGTCCTTTTAAACCTGACCCGGTCAGCAGCGCCTCGTCGTAGTGAAACGCTTTGCCGTAGCTTGAGTCGCTCAACGCGTTCGAACGGTGCACCACGCGCGTGTTGATCGCCGCCATCACGAACGGCCCCGTCCAGGCATGGAAATCGGTATCGTATTCGGCGGCTTTGACGTTACGCTGGCGTGCGGTGAAGCCATGGTCGGGAGGGCAAATAGAATACGGATTGGCGAGTTGCTTGCGCAGTGCAGGATCGGCTGCCGCCTCTTTGGTCAAGTTCAGCATACTGGCGATGGTGCCACCGGAAGCGCCACCGCTCATTTTCTTAACGCGCATTTTTACCTGTGGGCAGGTTTGCTTGAAGCGCAGCAGCGATTGTTGCTGCAGGAAAAAAACACCCAGATCCGAGGGAATAGAGTCGAAGCCGCAGCAATGTACAATGCGCGCACCTGACTGAATTGCGCTGATTTCGTAGCGCTCGAGCATGCGTTTGATCCACTGCGTCTCGCCGGTTAAATCGCAATAGTCCGTACCGGTGTCAGCACAGACTTCTACCAACGCCTCACCATACAGCGCATACGGGCCAACGGTAGAAATGACCACGCGGGTTTGCGCACACATTTTACGCAGTTCAGCTTCATTGGTCGCGTTGGCAACAATCAGCGCCATGTCGTTGCCTGCCGCGCCAAGCGAGTCGCGTAATTTTTCCAGCTTGGTCTGCGAGCGCCCGGCCATTGCCCAGGTCAACTTGCCCGCACAGTCGTGTCCGGTATTGAATTGCTCGGTCATATAGCGGCTTAGAATTTGACCAACAAAGCTGGTGGCGCCAAACACCACAATGTCGTACGGCGGTTTGCTCATGAACGTGCTCCTGCAACGGTTGTGTGTTAGAAAGGCAATTGTACCTTGCGTAGCGTTGTATCGCGTGATTGAAGTAATATTCGCCAATGGGCGACATTCTTCCTTTCAAAAAACCGACACGTAAAAAAGTCAGCGGTCAGGGCCTGTGTCAGCACGGCCATCATAAATGGCAGATTTGGAAAGATAAGCAGTTTGACGTGCGAGAGGGCAGGCTGGTAACAGTGTATCGCTGCGCCAATTGCGATGCGCAGAAAGTTAAGTTGCACTAACGCTGAGTAATAAAGGAGAACTAATAGTGAGCACGTTACAGGACCAATTGCAAAAAGCTGGCTTGATTGACGCCAAAAAAGCAAAGCAAGCGCAAAAGGAAAAGCGCAAGACGGAGAAGGTGCAACGCCACTCAAAACAACAGGTGGTCGATGAAGCCCGGGTCAGCGCAGAGCAAGCCAGAGCCGAAAAAGTGCGTCGCGACAGAGAGCTAAATGCCGAACGTGATGCCGCCGCTGGAAAGAAAGCGCTAACAGCACAAATCGCGCAGCTAATTGCAATGAATCGGCAGGCAAAAGTAGCAGCCGGCGCCGAGGGTGATATTGCCTATAACTTCACCGATGGCACAAAAATAAAAAAGATATATGTATCTGCAGATATCCAGCGGCAGCTAAGCCGAGGTCGGTTGGCGATTGTGAAGTTGCAGGAGCGCTATGAGTTAGTGCCCGCTGGCGTAGCCGATAAAATCGCGTCGCGCGACGACAGTTATGTTATCGCGCAGATCAGTAAGGAGCAGAGTCAGCCGCAACAGGAAGACACGGATGACGATCCTTATGCTGAGTTCAAAATACCGGATGATTTAATGTGGTGATTTTCTGCAGGTGAACATCCTCTACAGGTAAAGTTTGCTGCGTCGCGAGCAAGCATTGCAGTGTGACGATATTAACTTCCTACGCTGTTTCTGTACAAAAACAACGCGCGTTGCTAATATTGCGGTCCTCGAACTTTTTACTAGTTCGAGGTTCTCAGGGCGGGGTGAAAGTCCCCACCGGCGGTAATCGCGTCCGGCTTTTAATGCAGGCCAAACGTGTAGCCCGCGGGCGCTTGTCGCATGTTTAACATTGCATAGTCGACAAGGACAGCAGACCCGGTGTGATTCCGGGGCCGACGGTTACAGTCCGGTTATGAGAATAAGGTCGCTGTGCGCAGCCGGGTTCGAGTCAGGCTTGAACTTTTTGAAGGCGTGTCATCATCGCCTTTGCGCCCTAACGTTATTAATTACAGGGCGCTGAAATGGCTTCTAATAAAGTTAGCTCGATTACACCGACCGCCGACGCCGAAGCGGCCAGTCCAAACCGCATCGCTTTTGTGCAATCCTGCTGGCATCGTAATATAGTTGATCGCTGTCGCGATTCGTTCTTAAACGAATTTGCCATGCTCAGCGACAATAGCGTTGACCTGTTCGAGGTAGCTGGCGCATTCGAAATCCCGTTGCATGCACAATTACTTGCGGCGAGTAATAATTATTCTGCGATTGTAGCGGCAGGGTTGGTAGTAGACGGCGGCATTTACCGGCATGACTTCGTGGCACAAGCGGTGATCACCGGCTTGATGCAGGTGCAGCTTGAAACTCGCGTACCGGTCTTTTCCGCAGTGTTAACGCCACACAACTTCAACAATGGTGAAGAACACACACATTTTTTTGGCGAGCACTTTGTTGTCAAAGGTGCCGAGGCGGCGAAAGCATGCGCCGATACGTTGGAAAAACTGCAACACCTGTTTCACTAATATTTGCGGCTGGTCGCAACTACCAGCCGCAATGCTACATAATTGACATCAACATTTTAATACTCAAAACAACCAGCAGTACGGCAAACACCTTTTTCAATACCGGCACCGGTAAGCGATGCGCCGTTTTCGCGCCATAAGGTGCCGTGATAACGCTGGTGATTGATATCAGAATGACGGCCGGGAGATAAACAAACCCCAATGTATAGCTTTCCAAAGACGTATTGCCCCAGCCGTTCACCAAATAGCCAATAGTGCCTGCCACTGCAATGGGCAAGCCGATAGCCGCCGATGTGCCGATTGCTTTGCGTATTTCTATATTGCGCCAGACGAGGTAGGGCACGGTTAACGACCCACCGCCAATAGACACCAACGCCGATATGGCCCCTATACCCGCGCCGGCGATCAATAACTCGCCAGGTCCGGATATCGCTTTATCGGGCTTCGGCTTTTTGTTGATAAACATTTGCACAGCTACGAACGCCATAAACACAGAAAAGAAGATGGCGAGGTACAGAGAGCTTACCGCCACCGCGACAAAGGTTGCCAGGAAAGTGCCAACCAGAATGCCAATGACCATGCCTCTGACAACTTTCCAGACAACGCCACCCTGGGCGTGATGCGCGCGCAAACTCGAAAGCGATGTGAAAATTATCGAGGCCATGGATGTGCCCAGGGCCAGGTGTACGACTTGATCGATTGGCAGCCCTTGCTGAACGAATATGGTGGTTAAAACCGGCACCATGATTCCTCCTCCGCCGACACCGAGCAGTCCTGCCGCGAAGCCAACAAATGAACCCAGTAATAGAAACACTACTATCCATTGAATATCTAACACGTTAACTCCGTCAGGATATGTGCAGGCATACTCGCCTGCTTTGCCGGGACATTGGTCACGGCTGGCCGCAGCGACATAATATGTCGTGTTAGTATTATTACTCACTACTTTGTGGCGGGCTATCCCTATGAAATTTTCGCCAATCGCGATAGCGTTTTCACTGTTCTGGTTAGCGCATGCGACTGCAGATTCAGCCGCCGACGCTGAAGATAAAGCGGCTGAGAAGGATAAGTGGAACGTATCAGAACCGGCGTTTTCAGTCGCGGCAAAAACAATTGCTATCGATACTGAGCGCGGCACCTGGATGAGTCTGGATGTTAGTCCCGACGACAACACAATCGCGTTCGATTTACTTGGCGATATTTATATACTGCCAATGAGCGGCGGTGCGGCGAAAAACATATCCGCCGGTTTCCATTGGGACATGCAGCCACGCTTCAGTCCGGACGGCCGCCATATCGCCTTCACATCGGACCGCGATGGCGGCGATAACATCTGGATCATGGATGCCGATGGCAACAACCCGCGGCAAATCAGCAAGGAAGATTTCCGCCTGCTTAATAATCCAACGTGGAGTCCTGACGGCCGCTATATCGCTGCACGCAAACACTTCACCACGCAGCGGTCGCTGGGCACCGGCGAGATATGGCTGTATGACATCCGCGGCGGCAAAGGCGTACTGGTTGTTAAACGTCCCAACGAGGCGTTTCAGAAAGAACTCGGCGAGCCGATGTTTACGCCGGATGGCGAGGCGATCTATTACAGCCAGAACATCACGCCCGGCGATACTTTTATTTATGCGCAGGATTCGAATACGGAGCTGTTTCGCATCCGCAAAGTGATTCTCGACACGGGCGAGACAGAAGACGTTGCCGGCGGCCCGGGTGGGGCAGTGCGGCCTACGCCGTCGCCCGATGGTCGCTGGCTTGCCTTTGTTAAACGGGTGCGAGCGAAGTCGCGCTTGTTTGTAAAAGACCTTGCCAGCGGTGAGGAGCGTATGCTGGTAGATTCGCTGGACCAGGATATGCAGGAAACCTGGGCGGTTCACGGCGTGTACCCCAATATGGACTGGACGCCTGATTCCAGCGCCATCATTTTCTGGCGCGACGGTCGCATTAACCGCGTTGCGGTCGACTCCGGCGACGTCAAGGAAATTCCGTTTAAGGTACAGGACAAGCGCGTTGTTTATCCCGCACCGCGGCAGCGTATTGAGGTAGCACCTGATACGTTTAAGACACGCATGCCGCGCTGGGCGCAAACTCATAAAGACAGCGATTCAAATAATTCAAACAACGCCGACAACTCTGGCAACGCTGGCAACGCTGACAGCGCCGACAGCGCCGACAGCGCAAAACAGCGCGTGGTTTTTGAATCGCTGGGGCGGCTTTATACACAATCCGAAAATGTAGATGGCGATGCTGCTGCGCCGCAACGCCTGACTAATGATGATGGCACGCAGGTCGAGATGTATCCCACGCTCAGCCCCGACGGCCGCTGGGTCTATTTCGTTAGCTGGACTGATAATGATTTAGGCACGATTCGACGCGTAGCGGCAAGCGGCGGCCGCTCGCAGGCGTTAACCAAAACACCCGGTCACTATCGTGACATTGCCGTTAGCCCCGACGGTGAAACCTTGGTGGTGCGATTAGGTGCAGGCGGATGGCTGTTATCACCGCTGTATTCAACCCAGCCCGGCATTTACACTCTGCCGGCTAAGGGTGGCGATCTGACGCTGGTCACCAAAGACGGCGAGCAGCCGCACTTTGGTGCGAACGCAGATCGTTTATACGTCGTTCGCGAGCACAGCGAAGACAAACAGCCGTGGCGCAAACTGACATCAATCGCGCTGGACGGCAAAGACCCGCAGGACCTCGCTAAAGCACAGTTCGCCACCGAGATGCGCGTGTCGCCGGACGATATGCACGTGCTGTTTATCGAAAACTACCAGCTGTTCGTCGCCCCTCTGCCGCGCACCGGCCAGATGCTGGAACTGGGACCGAAAGCCGAAGGCGTGCCAGTCAAGCAGGTCAGCAACATAGGCGGTGAATACGCCACCTGGTCCGATGCCAATAGCGTTCACTGGTCGATCGGTCCGCAGTTCAAATCAGCCAGTCTATCCACTGTGTATGGCGACGACTATAAAACTGCTGAAAACGGCGTGTCGCTTAGCGTCGATAGCAAAGCAGACAAGCCCGCCGGGGTAGTTGCTTTTACCAATGCTCGCATAGCGACTATGGATGACGGCGGCGTTATTCCTAACGGCACAGTAGTGGTGCGTAACAATCGCATTGAAGCGGTCGGTAAGAATATCGCCATACCGGAAGATGCAAGGCAAGTCGATCTTGCCGGTAAAACGCTGATTCCAGGTTTTATCGACATTCACGCGCATGGCCCCTACGGCCAGGACCTGGTCATTCCACAACAGAACTGGTCGGCGTTAGGCCATCTGGCGTTTGGCGTAACCACGGTACACGACCCCTCCAGCAGCGCATCGCTGGTTTTCCCTGCCAGTGAATAGCAGCGGGCCGGACTGATTGTAAGCCCGCGCACGTATTCCACCGGCGAAATAGTCTACGGTGCCAAAGCATCGGTATATGCGCCCATAGATAGCCTCGACGACGCCCTTACGCATATCCGTCGCTTGAAAGCGCAGGGGGCAATCTCGGCAAAAAACTACAACCAACCGCGCCGCAGTCAACGCCAGCAGGTGGTTGAGGCGGCGCGGCAGGAACAGTTAATGGTGGTTGCCGAAGGCGGCTCGCTATACCACATGGACCTCAATCTGGTGGCCGATGGTAATACCGGCCTCGAACACTCGCTGCCACAGCTGGCGATTTACGACGACGTGGTGCAGTTCTGGTCGCAAACCAACGTAGGCTACACGCCCACGCTTGTGGTCGGCTATGGAACGATCTGGGGTGAAGATTACTGGTACCAGCACGACGATGTGTGGAAGCATCCTATCCTCTCGCAGTTTGTGCCGCCGGCAGAATTGCAGGCGCGCTCTGTGCGGCGCCAGAAAGCGCCGGAGGAGGACTACTTACAGGCGAAGAATGCGGCGATTGGCAAACAACTCGCCGCTGCCGGGGTGATCGTCAATACCGGCGCCCACGGCCAGCGTGAGGGGCTGGGCACTCACTGGGAGTTGTGGATGTTCGTGCAGGGTGGCTTCAGCCCGCTGGAGGCGCTGCAGGCCGCCACCATTCGACCGGCGCAGTATCTGGGCCTGGATAAGGACCTCGGTTCGATAACACCCGGCAAGCTCGCTGATCTGGTAGTAATTGATGGCGATGTGACCAGCGATATTCGCGTCTCTGACAAGATAACGCAGGTCATGCTAAATGGTCGCCTTTACGACGTCCCCGGAATGAACGAAACCGTGACCGGTAAGCGCAAGCTGAACCCCTTCTACTGGCAGGGACGACCGGAATCCAGTATTCGCTAACGCACCAGTCTGGCAGACCCAGGATAGTGTTAAGGTCTGCCGCCTTCGACATACGAGGAGTCACACATTGAGTAATAATTGGTATATCGCCCAAATCAACGTCGGCACAACGCTTTACCCTACCGAAGATGAGCGCATGAGCGGGTTTATGAACCGGCTGGATGATATCAACGCGCTGGCCGATCAGAGTCCGGGCTTTGTTTGGCGGCTGCAAAGCGAAAGTGGCAATGCGACCGATATCGATGCCGGCGGACCGCCTTTGTTTGTGGTCAATATGTCGGTGTGGGACTCTGTCGACGCGCTCTTCGAATTCGTTTACAAAACCGCGCACCGGCCGGTGATGACTGAACGCAGGCAGTGGTTTGCCAGGCCCGACGGAGCGTATCAGGTATTGTGGTGGATTCCCGCTGGGCATATACCAACGGTTGAAGAAGGATTGGCGCGCCTGGAACTATTGAAAAGCAAGGGGCCGAACGCGCAGGCCTTCAACTTCAAAACGAAATATCCGTGCCCTGATCGCAAAGGCATGCCGGATGACCTGCAACCGGAGCCTTACTGCTCGGGTTGGGATTAACTAGTGTGGTGTAACGAATAAAGCGTTAATATATAAGCTCACGATTTTTGCTCTGCAA
>JBBKXJ010000016.1:0-6605 GCA_037969395.1 Pseudomonadales bacterium | reverse complement strand
GGCGACAATCATTGCACCCACCATCACGCTGGCGACTTGACCAAGCTCGGTATCAAACACACAGACAAGTCGCTCGTTACGGGCGAACAGGCGTGGCACGTGGGCGACTGTGGTTTGGTTTACCGAAAACAAATCGCCTGGTACGTAAGCGGTAGACTCTAGCGTGCCGCTCACCGGCATATGTACGCGGTGATAATCACGCGGCGACAAGTACACTGTAATAAACATGCCGTCGCGATACTTGTCTGCTAACACAGCGTCGCCTGCGAGTAACTCGCGCACTGAATAGTCCTGCCCCTTGGCTTGAAAGATACGGCCTGACTCAATGCGGCCGAGTTGACTGACAGCGCCATCGGCGGGGCAAACAATAAATTTAGTCGCGTCGGCGACAGGGCGTGCATCTTGCTTCAGTGCGCGTGTAAAAAATTTATTGAAGGAAGGATAGCTATCTTCCGTAGCGGCAGCTTCATCCATATTGACGTTATAGGTTTTAATAAAACGTCGAATTAGAAGATTTTTTAGCCAGTGCGTCTCGCTACTGGCAAATTTGCCTGTTAGCCGCGACAGCAGGTGTTGCGGCAGCAGGTATTGCAGCCAGATAAATAAGGTGTCTATTGCAACGCTCCCGGCGATGAGATGATGGTCTCAGGTTTCAACCGGCGTGTCGGCATGGTTGCCCCATTCCGACCAGGAGCCGTCGTAGGCCTTAATTGAGGGGTAGTTCAACAGGCGTGCCACCAGGTAGGTCAAACCCGAGCGATGGTGCGATTGGCAATGGGTGACAATGGTCTTATCCGGCGTTAAGCCACGCTCAGTCAGCGTAGTGCGAATGTCTTCCAGATCAAGTAAGCGCAGATTAGCCTGGCGGTCCATCAAGTCGGTCCACTCGTACCACACCGCGCCGGGAATGTGACCGCCGCGCCGGGCAAACAGCTTGCTGCCGTCGTATTCCTCTTTCGAGCGCGCATCCCACACGGCAAAATCGGCTGAGTTCAAGTTCTGCATGATAAAATCAAGTTGTGCACGCGGCTCAGTATGAATGTTAGCCTCATAGCGAGTCGGGCGCGGTTGCTGTGGTTCCGTTTGCAGCGGTAAATTGGCAGCATGCCAGGCGTGGATGCCGCCGTTGAGGTAGGAGTAATTGTTGCGGCCGAGCACGTCCAGCGTCCACAGTAGGCGGCCAGCCCAACCGCCGCCCTCATCGTCATAAGCGACAACATGGCGCTCCGCGCTTAAACCAAGCGCTGAGAACAGCTCGCTCAATTGTGCTGCGCTGGGTAGCGAGCCGGTGGCGGGTTTTATGCCGCTGACCAGCGCGGCCGGTGAGAGGTGTACTGCGCCAGGTATATGCGCATTGGCGTACGATTCGGCGCTGGCGACGTGTACGATAAGCAGATCTGTATCTGCAATACAATCTGCCAGTGCCGGCGCTTCAATCAACATGGGTAGCCTGGTTGTCATCGGTAATATCCGCTGTTAAGTGTCGAGCAGTGCCGTCAGGCAATCTAGCCGACTAGGGTAACACCAAAATATTTCAGTGCCACGGTGTTGATGAATATCAGCAGCAATACCAGTGGAATAAAGCTGCTTAACGACAGGTTTACATAGCGCTCCATCAATGAGTCCTTGTATTCCGGGTCGCCAAGTTCCAGTTCAGCGTTGAGGTTTTGTTTTTTCCAACGAAAGATAACGAACAAGCAAACCAACAGGCCGTTTAGCGGCAAGATTGTGTCGTAAGAAACATCGATGATGACATCGAATAAAGATTTCGACTGACCTGCGTAGTTCACAAAGGCCGTCAATGATTCGATTCGGCCGAAGGAAAGAATACACGCAACGGTCAATAGCCCCATGGTCAGGGTCAACAAAATGAGCGCTTGCTTGCGGCTGTAGCCTTTCCGAACCAGGCTGGACGTGGGCACCTCGGTAATCGACACCAGCGAGGTAATGGCGGCAAAAAACACCAGCAGAAAGAAGAACGATGCCGCGATGCTGGCTGCCACATAGCCAACAGAGGTTTGCAGGGCGAGAAAAATCTTCGGCAAAAAAGTAAAAATCAGGCTGACTGAAGAATCACTAAGCGTGGCTGTGTCGATAGCGGGATTAAACGAAAAAATAGCTGGCAAAATCATCAGACCCGCGGCAAATGCCACGCTGGTATCGGTTAAAGCTACAATTTTTGCGGAACCTGCGATTTTTTCGTCGCGGCCGATATAGGAGCCATAGGTGATCAAAATGCCCATGCCCAGCGACAATGAGAAAAACGCCTGCGATAGCGCGCTGTTAATAACGCCGGCGTCGATTTTACTGAAGTCGGGTATCAGATAATACTTTACGCCTAGCAACGCGTTGTCCAGCGTCAGCACGAAAATCACCAGCGCCAGCAGCATCACAAACAGCATCGGCATCATTATTTTGGCGGCGCGCTCTATGCCGTCCTTAACGCCGCCAATCAAAATCAGATTGACCAGCAGCACCACCACAGCAAAATAGGCAAACACACTGTTGCCATTGATAAACTGACCGAAGTTTCCCGGGTCTGCCAGCTGAGCGAGATTGCCGGTGGCCGCTTCGAAGAGATAACCGAACAGCCAGACAGTCATCACCATATAGAACACGGCGATCATATAAGGAGTAATTAACACCAGCCACCCGGCGATCGACCAAAGCGGCGAATCGTTCGACAGCTCGCGATACGCACCGAGGGGGTCTAGCTGAGCGCGTCGGCCCATCGACAGCTCGGCCATCATCACCGGCAAGCAAATGAGAAATACGAACAACGCATAAATAAGCAGAAAGGCCGCACCGCCATTTTTTGCCGCCGCCACTGGAAAGCCAACTAGGTTGCCAATTCCTACTGCTGAACCAGCCGCTGCCAGAATAAACCCAATGCGCGAGCCGAAGTGTTCTCGTGGTGTGGTGGACATGGAGTATTTGCCTTTATGATGCGTTATACGAGGCTCGGGCGGCAATCATAGCAGTTTTCGTGCAAGACAAAAGTCCCGCTATTCGCTACTGAACATTCGCGGTTTTACCGCTTTATTGCTTTGATTCAAGGCTTCTGCAAGGTTTCGCGAATGTGCCAATAATTCTGCCAGCGTGATTCGCTGATCGCGCCGCGCTGGTGAGCCTGGCGCACCGCACAATTTTTTTCCGCTTGATGGGCGCAATTGCGAAATTGACAATCTGCGGCGAAAGAGCGAATGTCGACAAAGCCGTCGATTAGCTCCTGCTCGGCAACGTGCCACAGATGAAACTCGCGAATGCCCGGCGAGTCGATGATGCTGCCGCCGCCGGGCATGTGGAACAACCGTGCCGTGGTGGTGGTGTGCCGGCCTTTCACCGCACCAGCAGATAATTCGCCAACCTGAGTTTTCGCCGCAGGACAGAGACAATTGATCAACGATGATTTACCGACCCCCGACTGGCCGACAAACACGCTGTTGCCGTCGCTCAGTTGTTGCCGCAGGCTATCAATCCCCTGTTCGCTGGCAGCTGCAACCCGCAATACCTGATAACCAATACGCTCATAGTTGGCGAGCATCGCGATGATCGCCGGGTTAGCGGTTACATCCAGCAAGTCTACTTTGTTTAATATCAGCAGCGGGCGGATGTTGGACAGCTCAATGGCGGCAAGATAGCGGTCGATCAAATTGCTGAACGGTTGTGGCTGCGTGGCGATGACCAGTACCGCATGATCGATATTGGCCGCCACCGGCTTCAGCTGACCGCGGCCGTCGGGTCGTGCCAGCTGGTTAACACGCGGTAATAGCGATGTTATCAGCCCGCCGCCGGCTTTTTCCTGCCAGCTAACCTGATCACCTGCCACCAGGCTGTCAATATTTGGGCGCACGTTGCAGCGTATGGTTTGTTGATTATCGGTTCGCTCGACGGCAGCCTGTCTGCCGAAGTTGGCGATTACCAGGCCGCGCTGCTGGTCTTCTGAATCTTGCGCCGCACGCTGTTGATTTTCGACGCGCGAGCGCTGCTGCTTGCTGAGTTTTCGTTGTGCCATAGAGCGCGCTACGTTGAAGGGGCGCTTATTTTGCTACAATCTTGCAGAACATGCGAATAGTGGAAAAGAAAGAATGAACAACCAGGGTAAACTGATCTGGATCGATCTGGAGATGACCGGCCTGAAACCGGCCAGCGACGTCATCATTGAAATTGCGACCATCATCACCGATGCACACTTAAATGTTATTGCCGAGGGGCCGATGCTGGCAGTACAGCAAAGCGAAGCCGTCATGGCCGGCATGGATGAATGGAACACGCGTCAGCACGGCGGTTCGGGTTTGACGCAACGTGTGCTGCAAAGTGCCATCACTAGCCGTGAAGCTGAGCAGCAAACGCTACAGTTTCTTAGCCAATATATTGTAGCCAACGAGTCACCTATGTGCGGCAACAGCATCTGTCAGGACCGCCGCTTTCTGGCCAACTATATGCCCGAGCTGGAAGCTTTCTTTCACTATCGCAATCTGGATGTCAGCTCGATTAAGGAGCTGGCCGTGCGCTGGAAACCGAATATTTTAGCGGGCTTCAGCAAAAAAGGTTCGCACCTGGCAATGGATGATATTCGTGACTCGATTGCTGAGCTGGCTTATTATCGGGAGCACTTTTTTGTGCTGTAGGGAGTACGCTTTGGGGGCTGGTACAGCAGCCAAATAAAGCGCTGTTGTTGCAACATTATTTGGCAGAAAAAACGCTTGCCGACGCTCCCAAAGAAGCGCTTAATGATAGTGATCGACTGGCAATTGTCGGCGATATGGTCACTTAAAAGTTAGGTAATCGACAAGTAGAGGAACGGCACTGCGGTTTGGTGCACTAGAATGAACACAAGTCGCTCAATAATTTACGCATTTGTACTCTTTGCGAGCTGCCTCAGTCATGCGGCGGTGCTTGCAGGGTCGCCGGCTTATGCCGTGCCTGCCGCTGTGGATATTGACGGCAGTACAGTCGAGAAATTTGATTCTCCTGATGACGACGATAAGTTTTCCTTATATACCCCTGCATCTTCAGTAGCGTACTTTGCCGCTTCTAGCGTTGCTTTTAGCAGTGTATATTGCACGACGGCTCAATCTAGTGATACCCCTCCTATCAGAGCGCCTCCGTACACACTCAAGTAATTTTGAAAAACTACTTATTTGGTGACTTCACCGAATAGATTGATATGTAAAGCGCTTTAACAGGATAAGGTTGCTGCGCTCGAATGATTGCCACGCTGTTCACATGCGGTTTGAAACCGCTTGTTTGCGGTTTTTTAAGTGGCAATCAAAGCAAAACGAAAGACGAGAGGTGTGTTATGAAAAACTTGCAGTTTTACGATGCCGAACAGGTTGACGAGTTAGTTTGGCCCGACAGCTATCAACAAGTCACGGAAGATTCTTCTGCGCTGGTTATCTTTACCGATTTTAGGACTCATCAGCCGCTGGTAATTGACTCCGCTGTCAGAGCTTCGGATGCGGAGCAGCATATGCGCGAAGCGCACGTGCGTTTAAAGCTTGTGGTGGACAAGAACGACGTGTTCATGGGCGTTGTGTCGATGGACGATTTAGACAAGCAGGAAATTATGAAAAAGGTGGTTAAAGGCTACCGGCGAGAAGACCTGCGTGTGACCGACATGATGCGGCCCAAGCAAGATTTAAAGGTGATCGACTATGAGGAGTTAAAACATGCCCAGGTTAGCCAGGTAATTACGGCCTTAAAAAAGTATGGTTATCAGCACTGTCTTGTCGTGGATAGAGTGAATCACCAAATCAGAGGCCTGGTATCGGCAAGCGAGATTGCGAGAAAACTGAAAATCGCGATCGCAGTGCATGAAGCACCCAAGTTTACCGAGCTCTATCTGGCCGCTGTGCAACGCTAATGTTATTCGCCAGCTCCCGGTTTGCGCTGTGGGCTGGCAGCTACATTGATTTGGCAAACGTTCGCGCAGAAACGTCCCTGTTAAGCAAGTCCGTTAGTAGGAACAGTCGACCGTGACGCGCGCAGTCAGCGGCTCTACCGGATGAAAGTGAGTATCTTCCAAACCCTCAGCAGGTTCGCCAGATAATCTTGATCCGTAAAAGTAATCAATATCGCGATCATCACTGTCCAACAGGTTGAGGATGTCGATACCAACGTTAAACTTGCGTACCCGATAGTCCAAGCCGAAATTGACTATGCTGGTTGGGTCAGCTTCAATGCTATCAAAACTGTCCAGCGTTCTTGCCCCAAAATGCCGGTAGCGCAGCGCGCCATGCCAGCCATCATTGTCGGCTGCATAACTGATGCCAGCGCTGGCCACGAAAGGCACCGAGCCTTCAATATCCTCGCCTTCGCCCGCTGCGTCTTCGGTGAACTCCGACCGCGACCAGGCCAGTTCCAGGTCAAAACTCCACACGTCGTTAAGCCAGTAATGGCCCGCAATTTCGAGCCCGTAGCGTTTTGAGGCGCGACTCGCCTCGGTATTGCCTGCATCGCCGACAAACAGCAGCTCGGAGTCGAGCTGCAGATACCAGAGTGCAGTCGACAGGTTAAAATTTTGCTCATCATAAAACTTCAAGCCTACGTTCGCGCCTGCGGATTGCACCAATAAGTCGACTGTGTCTGCCGGCTCGCCGCTG
>JBBKXJ010000015.1:0-6805 GCA_037969395.1 Pseudomonadales bacterium | reverse complement strand
CAGAAGCTGCTTAGGGCTCGCGCCAAAATAACTTCACATTTTGGCCGCCGATCCATCCCGCATGGCTACGTTGCGAAAACTCGAAATATACTTATATTCCAGCGTTTTCGCGTCTTGCCGTGCGGGCGCCTCGACACCCAAAATTGCGAACTTATTTTGGCGCGAGCCCTTAGGAACGGTCACGAAATAACTTGTCTTTTTGCTTGTCTTTTCGCCCGTCTTCTTCGTCCCCTCGAGGGCCTACTTTTGGTGCGGTAACAGTTACATAGTTCGACTATGCGCCTGTTACCACGCCTCGAAAACGAACGACCCTTTAAGACGAAAAAAGCGGCGCAATAACCTTCAAGTTATTTCGTTCCCATTCCTTAAGCGCTTCGTGCAACGCTTAAGGATCGTCTTGCTGAATCGACTTGTATAGACACAGGGCTACGCAACGGCTTCCTCGCCTGCTGCTTCGCTCTGCACCGTTTTCGCAATGCGTTTGGAAAGATAGTAGATACGCTGCATTTTATCGATGATATCCATTTCAATTGTATAGGCCGCCAGCCGATTCGGTTCTACCGCTACCAGCCTGCGGCTCTCATGCATGGCGGCGGAATCCAGCAAGCGATTGATCTCTAGCTTCCTGCTAACAACAGCGCGTGCCGCTTGCTCATCATTGAGCATTAATGCGAGCAACGCCTGATTCATTGCGGTCGTAATCACCTCATGCAAATTCTTGAGCACGCCCTGGGTGGCCTTGCTGATAGCTACCCGTTCCTGAATGCGTTTGTAGCCCAGCGCGGCCAGGTCGGTTTCGACGATGTCACCGATGTTCTCCAGCTCGTTCGCTGCTGCCATCAGCTTGCCCAGAGTGCCGGCCTCTTTTTCTGTCAGCGGCCTGCCGCTGATCTGGCCGAGATAAGTAACGATATGGCCGTGCAATATGTCGACCTTTTCATCAATTGCGCTGATGGACCGCAGCGTTAAGCGGTCACCGGTCAGGATCGCCGGCAGAATGTGCTGCAACATCGCTTGAACATGTTCACCCATGTGCCCAAGTTCAAGGCGTACCTGCTGCAGTGCGAGGGATGGGGTGTCAATCAGCTCCTCACTGAGGTACCTGGGTTGGGTGATAGCCACTGCTTCGACAGTTTGATCAGGCACCAGCTTTTCCACCAGACGCGCTAACTGGCCGGCGAAACCGATGAATATAAACGTATTGGCAATATTGAAGACAGAGTGCGCATTGGCGATCTGGCGCGGCGCTTCGGCTGCCAGCCGGTCTACACCCTCAAGATCCGGGTGCGCCGGTGAAAACCAGACGACGAATTCGGCGAGGTAGGGAATAAAGCCGAACCACAGCGCCACACCGAAGACATTAAACAACACGTGCACCATGGCCGCGCGCTTCGCCTCCACGGGCTTGCCGAGGGAGGCCAGGATGGAGGTGATGCAGGTACCAATATTTGCGCCAAAGGCAAGAGCGATGCCGGCAGGCAACGTGATAAAGCCCTGCGACGCCATCACGATGACAATTCCCGTGGTGGCAGACGAGGACTGCACCAGGCCGGTAAATGCCGCCGCGACAAGGATGCCGATCAACGGGTTTTCCATACGCGCCATCAGGTCGAGGAATGGGGGGTAGTCACGTAACGGCAACATCGCGTCGCTCATTATTCCCATCCCCAGAAAAATCATTCCCAATCCCAGCAGGATGGCGCCGTACTGCCTGATTTTTTCCCGTTCGGAAATAAACAGCATGCCGAAACCGGCAGCGATCATGGGCAATGCCGCATTGGTCACGTTAAAAGCAACGATCTGCGCAGTAATCGTGGTGCCGATATTGGCGCCCATAATGATGCCGATGGATTGCGGCATCGACATCAGACCGGCGGTAATGAATCCCACTACCAGTACAGTCGTCACCGATGAAGACTGAATGATGGCGGTAACAAAGGCGCCGGTAACGGCACCCACAAAACGGTTGGTGGTCAACTTTGCCAGCACGATTCGCAGGCGTTCGCCGGCAATGGCCTTGAGCGCATCGGCCATCTGTTCCATGCCAAACAGAAACAATGCCAGGCCGCCTAGCAATTGCACGCTCATATTCACTACGGCAATTTCCTCTGCAGCGCCGGCCGTACTGGCGTGCGCGGTCAGCACTGGCATGCTGGCCAGCATCGCGCACAGTAGTGAAACTGTGATTGGCGATAGTGGTAACACCCTTTCAGCTCTGCAATTTGGCATCACACCCCGCCTGTTCAAAAAACTACGAGTGTAGCTAGCCAAACTGCTGAACAAATTGATCCAAATCAACACAGCAACTGCAAACTACGACACTCTAGCGAACATAGCGTAAGTAATCATGGTCTGCAAAAATTTTTTGCAAGCACGGGCTGCCCTGTTTGCTCTGCAAGTGCCCGCTTAGGGTTTGCTTTGCTCCAGACAGGTCGCATCGAGGAGGTCGTATATGCTGGAAATTCGGAAAATTCTGCTAGTGATTGACCCAACAACTGCAAATCAGCAAGCGCTGAGCCGCGCCGCTGACCTGGCGCGGCGGCTGGACGCCGAGTTGATACTGTTCCTATGCGATAGTATCAAGGAAGTCGGCGACAGCCCCTTTGATAGCCCGTTTACGAGTGAAGCCAGTCTGCGCGAGGGGCGAGAAGTCTTTCTGCGGCATAAACTGCGCGAACTGGAAGAACTTGCCAAACCGTTGCGCGCACACGGCCTCAAGGTCCATACCGAAGCCGTGTGGGGCAAGCGCTTCTACGACGAGGTCATTCGAAAATGTTTAAGCAGCCAGGTCGACCTTGTCGTTAAGACAACCGTGCACCACAGCAAATTACGCCGCACGTTCTTTAGCGGCAGCGACTGGCATATGATTCGGGAATGTCCCGCGCCGATTCTGCTCATTAAGCTGGATGAAATGCCAGACAAACCGCAACTGATTGTGGCGGTTGATCCAATGGAAGAGTATGAAGTGCCGGTGCAATTCGACCATAAAATCATGCAATGCGGGACCCTGCTGCGTGACAAGCTGGGGGCCAGGCTCAATGTGCTGCACTGGTACGAGTCGCCTTACCTGCGCGCCAGCGAAGACGCCATTCCCGACGCGTACAAACTGGCGCACCAGGAAAAACTCGACAAGCTTTTGGCTGACTATGATGTTCCTGCTGATCAGGTCTACTTGCGGCCTGGCGAGAATGAAAAGGCATTGACTGAACTCGTCTCGAGTCTGCCCTCCAGCATAGTCATCATGGGCGCGATTACGCGCAGTTTTCTCGAGCGCCTGGCGATCGGAACTACCGCCGAAAAAGTTCTTGACCGGCTGCCTTGCGATATCCTGGTGCTCAAACCCGACGGGTTCGTGTCGCCGGTGAAGCCGTAACAACCGGGGGTTCTTTAGCATAACGAAAGACATCAATACCCCGCATATCATCGTGATAATTGATTCAAATCAATACCGCGAGCGGCTCTGTGAATATACTGGCCCTGTAGTTAACCGAGATTTTCAGGTGGCGAAACAACGATGAGCGAGAGTAAAGCAGCCGTAAAGGTTGAGCAGGATAAGAGCCCCTACAGCTGGGAATGCAGAATGTGGGGGCCTTTTGAACAACGGGGCAGAGAATTTGATTCACGGTTGCGGCGTGGCTGGCGCCATCCATTGCGGAGCAACATGGGTCTCCGGAACGATGAATCCAGTCTGACGGGGAAAATGCCTTCCGTTGATGTCATTGATAAGGACGACGACGTGTTGGTCAAAGTGAAGATGCCAGGCGTCGACAAATAGGATACCCCCCTCATGCACGATCCGTGGAGCACACAGGAGTACGATTTCCCCGACGCATCCGTTGTTTCGGAACGATTGCTGTTCCTCGTAAACTACGCTGTACTGGCCCCCTCAAGCCATAATACTCAGCCATGGCTGTTCGAAGTTGACGATGATGCTATCGCGATCAGGGCTGACCGCACGCGCTCGCTGCCAGTGGTTGATCCTCGCGATCGTGAATTGACGATATCCTGCGGCGCGGCGCTGGGTCATCTACAAGTCGCTATGCGTCACTTCGGTTATAAGCCGAAAATAGACATGTTGCCTGCAGCGGACGATCCCGATCTACTCGCCCGGGTAGGCTTTGGTGAACCTGCCGAGCCGACGTTGCGCGATGAGCGCTTGTTTCAGGCGATTCAAAAACGACGTACTAACCGCCACCCGTTTGAGCCTGCGCGCTTACCCGAGGATGTTGTCAAGGACCTGGAAGCCAGCGCCGCTGTTGAGGACGTGGATCTGCGATTGATAGTCGACGCTCGAGTGCGTGAAAAGATTGCCCTGTTAATCAGTGAAGCCGATCGTATTCAATTTGCTGATGCGGCGTTCCGCCGGGAACTCAGTTCATGGATTCGCTCAAAACGCGACAGCGGCCACGACGGCATGTCAGGCGACGGATTTGGCATGCCCGATTCGATGTCGTCCATAGGGGCGTCAATCATTCGCACGTTCGATCTCGGCTGGGGCGTGGCGGCAAAGGACAAAAGAATTGCGGCCGGATCACCCACGCTCGCAGTTCTGGCGACCGCGCACGATGAACCATATGACTGGCTACGCACCGGGCAATTTTTGTCTAACATGATGCTTAGTCTGACGGCAGCGGGTTTAAGCGCTTCCTACTTGAATCAGCCGATCGAGGTTAGCTCACTGCGAAACAGCCTGCAGCGCAGGGCGGCGGTGACAGGCACTCCACAGCTATTACTACGCCTGGGTTACGGACCTAAAGTTGAGCCCAGCGCTCGTCGTACAGTGGAGGAGACCCTCGTGGCAACGGCTTACAAATAAGCTGCCGTGCTTGTGCGAATACACGTGCATGCGGGCTGGCACTCAGTCTTATCAGTATGAGTTTCCCATTGCAGTAACGCTATATTGAAATAGAAAAATTCCGGCGTGTTAAATGATCGCCAGTGTCTGTTCGCGAAATTTCCGTAAAAATTCACCGCAGCTACGGCAGGCGTCAACGTAGGTGAAAATACCCATCAGCTCGCCGCTGTGCGTGACCAATGCGCATTCGTGGCGGTCTTTCGCCATGGTGAGCAGTACCTGTTCCAGCGGGTCATCAAGATCAACGATGTAAGGATTGGCAGTGTACGCATCCTGTACGCGCAGTTCGTCTATGTCTGCGTAGCCCAGGTCCGGACCCAGTATAAGATGGATATCGGCGACGCTAATGCTACCCACCAGCAACCCTGCTGCCTGAACAGGCAGTTGGCGCACGTGGTGTTCGTTCAACAAACTCCGAGCTTGCGCCAGAGGCGCCGCCAAATCAACGGTGATAGCAAACGGCGAAAACGCGTTTCTGATGCGTGGTGGTTCTAACATACCTGCCAGTCTCCTCGTCTATCACACGATATTTTCACAGAATGGGTGTATGCAGCATGATCCAAATCAAATTCCGTTCACATTTGCTGGCTTATCTCTGTCATTGCCATTGCGTTTTCTTGATTCCAGTCAATAAAATGAGCCAAAGCCGGTGCTAAATTATTGAATGTCATTGCTGCGAGATATGAGATCTTCACTAGCGTCAGCGACATCGCTAGAAGATTTTGAACAGCGCTAAAGGATTACCCTAATGCCCACGGACATACATAGTATAAGCACGAAAAACACCCACGATAGATTTCTACTCCGTGCCTGCGAACGGCTCGGCTACGACGCCATGGTGTACCAGTTACTCCTGACCGCGAGCAGGGAAATACGCTTGCAACTGCCGGTACGCAAGGATGACGGCAGTTTCGTGATTTTTAATGCCTACCGCGTACAGCACCAAAATGCGCGCGGGCCGTACAAAGGTGGGCTGCGCTACCACGCCACGGTGGATATCGAAGATGTGCGCGGCCTTGCCTGCTTGATGTCGCTTAAGACGGCACTGTTGGAGCTACCCCTGGGAGGTGCCAAAGGGGGTATCGACTGTAATCCTGCGTCTTTAAGCGAACGTGAACTCGAACAGCTGACGCGCAAGTTTGTTGAGAAAATTCATCGCAATATCGGTCCTACCGAGGATATTCCCGCTCCTGACGTCGGCACTAACGCACAGATCATGGCGTGGATACAGGACGAGTACTCGAAAGTTTACGGCTACAATCCCGCTGTTGTGACGGGCAAACCTATTGTTACCGGTGGCTCTCACGGTCGCAAGGAGGCGACTGGCTTCGGCGTTTGCATGACAATCGAGGCATACAGTAAGTACTACAAGCAGGCACTGGAAAACAGCACCGTCGTCGTCCAGGGCTTTGGAAATGTTGGTCGCTATGCGGCATTTCACCTGCAATCGCTCGGTGCAAAGATCATCGCCATCAGTGACAGTCAGGGCGCAATCTTCAATCAGGATGGGCTGGACATCAACGCCGTGATTCGCCATAAGGACTCGATAGGCACCGTGGTGGGCACCGATGCAGCGGATATCCTGGACAGCAACGCGCTACTGGCGTTGCCTTGTGACTATCTGATTCCAGCCGCGCTGGGCAATGCGATCAACGCCGACAATGCGGCCTCCGTCAGCAGCAAAGTTGTGGTCGAGGGCGCCAATGCTCCGGTTTCCTGGATGGCCAGCGATGTCCTTGAGCAGCGTGGCGTAAAGATCATTCCGGATATTCTGGCCAATGCCGGCGGTGTCACCGTAAGTTATTTTGAGTGGGTACAAAATCTGCAGCACGTTAGCTGGACGCTTGACAGCATTAGAGAACAATTGCGCGCCAAAATGAATACGGCCTGTCAGAACGTATTTGAGCTGGCTGATCAGGAAAATATTCAGTTCCGCGATGCGGCGTATCA
>JBBKXJ010000014.1:0-4447 GCA_037969395.1 Pseudomonadales bacterium | reverse complement strand
CATGGCTCTTGATGCGATCGCAAGTGCATGCGGCTGCGACCTGACAATTCACTCCAGCCGCCATACTACGGCTGGCTTAGCCGCCCTCCGCGGGCAGTTGAAGTCAATTGAGTGATTGTGCACGGCCGCGACTTCCGCGGTCACGGATTTAACAGTCGTGGTCTGTCGATTGAGACGAAGAGCATGGTCATGAACAACGGAACTCCTAACCCGCGTACGTCGCTGCGCTCTGCGGCTTGTCTGCTGCTCGTGGGATAACTCCTGCACATCCTGGTCACTCAGTTTCACGCCAGTGGAGACGCCAACAACCATGCCGTGATCTTCGCATGTCGACCCATTTGAGACGGTGGCCATCATGTCTGCGTGCAAGTGAAAATACATATAGCGGACACTCGTTTTCGACCAACTAGTGGCCCTTATAATCCAGCAGCCGATCCAGAATATTGTTAGTATTTGAATCTTTAATAGAGAAGCCTCAGAGCAAAGTGATTCCTTTAGATATTTGTGCAGTTTTTTTTGGAGCGTCGGTGGTGCTTGGACTCGTTCCTGGGCCAGACAATATATTCGTGCTTACTCAGTCTGCCTTGTACGGGCGACTAGCGGGACTGGTTGTCACCCTTGGTCTCTGTACCGGCCTGTTGGTTCATACAACAGCAGTAGCGGTTGGTGTTGCTGCGGTGTTTCAGGCGTCGGCGCTAGCGTTTATGCTTTTGAAGGTTGCCGGCGCCGCGTATTTGCTCTATCTCGCGTGGCAGGCATTTCGGGCGGGTACGTCGGAATTGTCCGATGAAGGAGATCGGCAAACTAGCCTGCGACGCCTTTACGGTCGCGGCATAATAATGAACGTGACGAACCCAAAGGTGGCCGTATTCTTTTTGGCTTTTCTACCGCAATTCGCGGACCCGATGCGCGGCTCTGTAGCTGCGCAAATAGTTCTTTTCGGAGGCATCTTCATTCTAGCAACGATCCTCGTGTTCGCGTCGGTGGCCTGGGGCGCGGGTTTCCTCGGTGAATGGTTGAAGCGTTCAACGAAAGCACAAACCATCATGAATCGAGTCGCCGGTACAGTGTTTGTTGGCCTGGCCTTAAAATTAGCTACGACGGAGCGGTGATCTCTGTTTATAAACTCCCACACTAGGATTGTCACCGTCTGCTGAGCAGGTTATACAAAGCCTATGGGGATTTGCTCAACCGAGCGGTTGTGGCCGTTCTTGCTCGTGGCAACAGATAATTAGATCGACTTTGAATGACCGCCATGCCCAGAGTAAGCTGACACCCAATGCTCGCAGCATCGACCGAGCAAAAAATACCCACCCCCCCTGCAAACAAATTTGGATTAGCGGGCAATGACCGACTCGACCCCGTCATCCCCATGTCGTGCTACCACGCGATTCAAATAGTTAAGAAAGAAAGGACGACAATCGATGTAACCACATCCTTGTGCTCAGATTTCCTCAAACTCGCAAGCAAACAAACTAAAAGCAAGAGCATTTGCAACGTCTAAACACACAGTGAAGAATGACCATCGCACCAATCGCTGTTGGTCAACGGCGCGTAACCTTCGCTTGAAACAGGTAGCCATCCAAGACTTCCTGGAGTTGGCGGGCGTCGTTGCCGGAGCGGTCCGCAAGTTTGACGTCCACGCTCATGCCACTGAGCCCACCTTCCTGTACTACCACGTCGGCACTTTCCACGTTCCGCTCGCGCAGGATCGCACGGACCGTGCGCTCGACGGCGTCTTTGCGCAGCTCCGGCTTGAAGATCTTCCCAACCGCAGTCATGGGGATGGCACTAATGATGTGAACGTGTTTGGGCCAGGCCGGCCGTTCTCCGATAGTGGCTTCAGCGTGGGCGCGAAGCTCTTCATCTGTAGCCGTTGCAGCGGGTACGAGCTGCACGTAGCACACTGGGACCTCACCAGCGTAGGAATCCGGCATACCTACCGCCGCAGCAACCGCCACCGCAGGGTGGCTGTGCATTGCGTTCTCGATCATCAACGGGTCGATGTTGTGGCCGCTCCTAATGATGAGATCCTTTGATCGGCCGACGATATAGATCCTGCCTTGCGCGTCTACGTATGCAAGATCACCACTGATCAATCCTCCGTCAACAAATGTTTCTGCATCATGATCGGAGTTGCGATAGCCTGGCGATACAGTCGGTCCCCTTACGATTAGTACGCCGACTTCACCCACGTCGCACGGCTCACCGAGGTTCCCGTCTGTGCCGGGTCGCCTGATCGTTATCTGCGTGTAAGGCAAACGGAAACCGACCGAGCCGGCACCCCCTTCGCCAGAAAACGGATTACAGGAAATGACCCCAGATGCTTCAGTCATGCCGTAGATCTCATTCAATGGCTTCCCAATCACAGCGTTGAACTTTTCTCGCACGCTGACAGGAAGCAACGATGCACCAGTCAAGCCGGATCTGATCGAGCTAAGGTCGGCGCCGTCAACAGGCACCGCGGCGACCGCACCGATGGACGTAGGCACCCCGCCTGCAATCGTCACTCTGTAGCGCTCGCAGATCCGCCAGAATCGGGCGATCATGGTGGGGTTTCGCAACCCCGAAGGCGACATGAGCAACAGTTCCGTACCAGCGAGGAAGGTGCTTATTCCCATCACAATAGTTCCCCCGACATGAAACATAGGCAGGGTTCCGGTAATCACATCGTCGGGTCCGAGGTTCATCATGGCGGCGCAACCAAAAGCCGAGGTGAGTTGGCCGATGTGGGTGTGGGCTGCCAATTTCGGCACTCCAGTCGTTCCGCCAGTGTGAAAATAGGCGGCAACGTCTTCGCCTCGACCGTGTTGATCAAAGACCAGGCGGTCGGTGGGCTGCTTGCCAAGGTCGCCGATGAAGTCGATGACGCCATCGACCTGTGCACTCCCCGGCGGTGCCACCCGTATCAGAATCAGATGCGGAAGCAGTCGTTTCAGTTCGAGCGATTTTTCCCAGATATCGAGCTGGGGATGCGGTCCCAGAGTGACGAGCAGTTTTGTCCCTGACGCTTCGATCAGCCCTCGGATGTGATCCGGTTGCAGCAGGAAATTGATTGGCACTGCATAGCCGGCGGTTTCAGCACCCCAGAGAACGGCGTGCGTCTCTATCAGAGTAGGAAGCATGTAGGCGACGCCGGGTCGTACGCCCCCCAGACTGGAGAAAAGATTTGCAGTCTGGCGAACAAGGCCCAACAGCTCTGCGAAATTCGCGCAGCGGGCCTGTTCATCCTCAGCTCCCGTCATAAGCATCCGCAGTGCGGTCCGATCTCCATGAGCTTCCGCTGCCCCGACTAACACGTCGTAGACGCTGTCGCCCGATAAGCGCTGCAGGAGTGGCATCTCCTCCTCAAACCGTTCCACATCCGTCAACGACTTCAATGGACTCTTAAGCCAACTCGTCATGACATCTCCTATGGTCGTGCACAACGAACTCTACCACAGCCATATCAAACACACTGCAATAAACTTGTGTTTCTATTTCCACCTTGGGAAGAGATTTACCAGGTGGATCGCGAAAGAGATCAGACGTTTGCGGAATCTGTCCGCGTGTTCGAAACGGTGAAATCTTGGTATGCCCGCTGTAGATACAAGATGGTAGAAGTGCCTATTGGCAGCCTCGATGAACGCGTTGATTTCATCGAGAGCTCGGTGGCGAAGGCATTAATGCTCTAACCATGGCAATGGCGGCTCATGGCCGTAACTTGCCTGATTGCAGAACATTCTGCGGCGGCATCGACTGTCCGCCGCTATGGGATAGCCGATTGTCACATTAATTCACACTCATTTGCGTGATAGTGTCGCATGAAGTCTGAGCGACTACACTAGCCGTAATCCGCCGACCCTCTTGACGCTTCTGCAAGTAACGTGACCTCAAAACAACTTTTTGGAAAATATGTCGGCGAAGAGAAACGACTACTGCGCTGGAAACGGCAACACATCGTGGAACAGGAAATGCTTCAATTCAAACTCGTGGCGATTGTCACCTGCGAGAAAAAAGACGATGTTCCCTCGAGTCTCGCACAACACCTGACACATATTTTCCGGGCGTTGCGAATGGACTGCCCGCGGCGAAAACAGAGCGACATTGCGACCGTGTTGCAGGCATCGCGCAGATAGGTAGATCGCGGCTTCGATCCCCTGTTGTCTGAGTCTACTACCTAGCGCTTGGGTCTCGGCATAAACCGCTGGATGGCGGATGACTTCCTGGTAGGGTTGAAATGGCTCGCTTGTGAGATCCAATCCGACGTTACTATGATACTGGAAAGCAAAAAGGGTGTGGCCACTTTGCATAACGTGTGGTGGTGGGGTTTCCATATCGTGCCACCAGCGTAAGCGGTAGAACGCGACTTCGGCCAGACAAGTCGGCGTTTGCAAGGACGCGTACAAAATCCCGTCCTCGTGTCGCTGGCCGAAGCGTGAACCGTGGCGTAGTGGCGGGTAACGGA
>JBBKXJ010000013.1:0-2659 GCA_037969395.1 Pseudomonadales bacterium | reverse complement strand
CTTTTTTCACACTAATCGGTCAATATATCCACAATTATGCAGCCAGATTGAGGCCCTTCATCTCCGATTCGATGTTCCAGTGCTCGTCATTATCTGACATATCGTAAAAAGAACACCTGGCGGTAGTGTCTGGAAAGTCGACGCCGATGCTCACGCATAAAATAGTCGTAGGCTTCCTGATAATGGACCTTTGCATGCACGCGCCGTTGATGGCCAAAATACTTACACACCACCCAGTCGCCCAAGAGATCCTGTGTCAGCTCCAAGTGGTACTGCCGGCCGTTGGTGGGATTGTGGTAATGGTTGACGTAGGAAGACATCCGGCCCACCAGAACAGTTAATTTAGTATCAAATACAACTAAGAGTTGAGATAGTAAGCTGTATTAAATCATTTTTCGTTTTATTTGATAGCAAAATATCGTCATTGCGTGCCTATCATAGGGGTATACCCTATTGGTATGGCAACAGTTTATAGAGTTTGATCAAAAATCGCTCCAATCGGGAAGAGGAGTACCACTAGGGTAGGGGTTTTGTGTGAAACACCACTAAAAGAGCGCGTCCCCGCGTTTAAGTTATTTTCCAACGAATGTGCGGAATGCGGGTATGCGGCGGAAGGGATCTGAAGTCCAGCGGTACGCCTTTATGCATTAAAGGTTCTGGTTCAACATTGTTACTGCATGCAACATAGCGCTCATCTTGCAGAGTGGCCGGCGTCAGATTTGAAGGGCCCTGAAATTTTTAAAAATTGGTTGTGCCTCCTGAAAATCAGATCGGCTTGAAGTCATTGACTTTCCCAGGCAGTTGCTGAAGCATGGCAAGCATGCTCAGTCGATTGTTTGCAGTGCTTACAGCGGTTTGCTCATTATTCAAGTCTCGCCGTAAATTGACGTTGGAGAATCTGGCGCTCCACCAGCAACTCGCAATGCTCAAACCATCGGTGAAGCGCCCGCGGGTGTCGCCTGCCGACCGCCTGTTTTGGGTCCTGTTCTCGAAATATGTCGACGGATGGCGGGCGATGTTGCACGCGTTGCACCCCGATACCGTTGTACGCTGGCACCACGAAGGTTTTCGACGCTACTGGACCTGGAAAAGTCGTCGCCAGCACGCGGGCCGACCGTCTATCGATAAAGAAATACGCAAGCTCATCCGACAGATGCAGTCGGCGAATCTCGGTTGGGGTGCTCCTCGAATCCATGGGGAGCTGCTCAAGCTTGGTATCGATATCTCTCAAGCGACAGTCTCAAAGTATATGGTTCGTCAGCAAGAACCGCCTTCGCAGACCTGGAGAACATTTCTCGAAAACCATGCCGACTGTATGGCTGGGATTGATTTCTTCACCGTCCCGACTGCCACATTTCGCATTCTCTACGTGTTCATCGTGCTCAGCCATGACCGTCGTCACGTTGTGCACTTCATCGTGACCGAACATCCCACTGCACAATGGACAGCCCAACAGCTGGTGGAAGCATTTCCCTGGGATACGGCACCAAATTATTTATTGCGGGATCGCGATAGCATCTATGGTGAGGCTGTCCGACGGCGGATCAAGAGCCTGGGTATCGAGGAAGTTGTCACGGCATCTCGCTCGCCTTGGAAAAATCCTTATGTCGAACGCATTATCGGGTCCATCCGTCGAGATTGTCTGGATCATGTCATTGTTCTCAATGAGCGGCACCTGCGTAGAATCCTTCACGAGTACTTCGATTACTATCATACCTGCCGGACACATTTGTCATTGAATAAGGATCCGCCTGAAACCCGAGATGTTGAACCGCCTGAGTTGGGTAATATTGTTGCGTTTCCCCGTGTCGGTGGTCTGCATCATCGTTATGGGAGAATTGCAGCATGATGGCGATGGTATAAGGTTGACCAGAAATACGGCACGATTGTATTTACAGGAGGTACAGGGCAAACAGCGAGCTTGGGCCGCGCCGGTGCGCCTGCTCATCGTAGCCGAGAAAATTGAGATGGATGATGGGCAAGCCCCTGGCGATATCAATCTTGACGCCGATCGTAATCAGCTCGCGCAGTAAAATCGCAATCACAACACGGGTTGGAATAAATTTCAGCTCGGCCCAGAAATCACGGCCGGCGACAATGCCGCGTACAAAGTCGAACAGCGCCAGCAGCAATTCCAGCAGCATCAGCACAACGGTGCGCACGAAGCTGTAGGCATTGGCGATGATCAGCAACAGCAACGCATAAAGCCGCGTATCGCGCAGCGCCGAACCCCAGCCAGCCGACGCTGGGCAGAAATGTTGCTCGGCGGCACCACCGGTAAAATTGTCGGCGTAGCAGCTACCGCCCTCCAGCAAAGGCGCGCCACCCTCACGCGCGAGTTGTTCCTCGACTTCGACCGCAGCCGTTGGCTCATACATGCGCACCAGCTGGCCCGAGTCGCTGGGCATAAAATTAAAGCCCGGCACCACCGCCTTAACGCCATAAAAAAGTTCGCCCTGTACCGCCGGCGTGGTCGACGGTATGCCCGCATACATGCGCTGCAACTGGTAATGTTCCTGGTCAATCAGACGGCGCAGAAATGGCATTTCGCCGCGCTGCAGGGCTTGCTGTAATTCGCCATAAGCCAGCCCGTCGACTTGAATCATTACCAGGCCAGGTTCGGTTTCAGGGCCGGTGAAAACCGACAGTTTTAACAGCC
>JBBKXJ010000012.1:0-25752 GCA_037969395.1 Pseudomonadales bacterium | reverse complement strand
AGTGGGAAATCGAGCACAGTTTTTCGCGATTTTGAGGCGCATAGTGGTGACTATGTAACGAGAAATCGCGGAAAAATGGGCCGATTTACCGCCGCCGCAGTAGAATCATCCTAAGTCCGACAGGCTCCTGCTGTAGTGTCCGCGGCTAAATCGGCAACGCCCGACTATTCTTCACCTCCTGCAAACTAAAACTGGACACGATATTTATCACGCCCGGTAGTTTTAAAATACGCTGCAGGCTGAGTTCGCCAAAATGATCAATATTTCGGGCGACCACTTTTAACAGATAATCATGTTCGCCGCTGGTGGCGTAACACTCGGTGATATGCTCCTCGTTACGTACGGCTTCAAGAAATTTGTCGGTCTCCGCTGTTGAGCGTTGGTCGAGGTTGACCTGTACGAAGGCGGTGACTTCCAGGCCTAGCAGGCGCTGGTCAAGTGCGGCGA
This sequence comes from Pseudomonadales bacterium, assembly GCA_037969395.1. GTDB lineage: Bacteria > Pseudomonadota > Gammaproteobacteria > Pseudomonadales > JAUIET01 > JBBKXJ01. The sequence goes on along the minus strand of JBBKXJ010000012.1, from coordinate 25,305 downwards.
AGTAACCGCTGATCACGCCGCTTTCTTCCAGCTGTTTTACCCGCCGAAAGCAAGGTGACTCCGACAAACCAACTTGCTGCGCCAGCTCAACATTGGACATGCGACCGTTACGCTGCAGCGCGCGCAGTATTGATGCTTCCGCTTTATCAATGTTCACCGCAAGAAATGGCCCCAATGAAATAGAATGTCGAAAGAATACACCGAAATGTATCACTTTATAGCCGAAAAAAAGAGAAATAATCCTGAAATAAGGACATATAATTTAATAGATAACGTGTGGGCTCACGTTGCCTTGAAGTAATACGCCTTTACATTCAGAGGAGTTACCAGAATGAACGACCTGTTTGACAACCCTGTCGGAACCGACGGCTTTGAGTTTGTAGAATATACGGCGCGCGATCCTGAGCAACTGCGTCAGCTTTTTCATAAGCTGGGTTTTCCGGCAGTCGCTAAACATCGCTCCAAGAATGTTACGTTGCATAAGCAAGGCGATTGCAATTTCATCATCAATGCCGAGCCCGATAGTTTCGCGCAAGAGTTCGCGAGGCTGCATGGCCCCTCTGTCTGCGCAATGGCGTTTCGTGTTAAAGACGCGTCAAAAGCCTATCAGCGCGCCATCGATGCAGGGGCGACGCCGGTGCCAGGCAATCCGGGTCCGATGGAATTGAATATTCCCGCTATCGAAGGCATAGGCGGTAGCAGATTGTATTTGGTCGACCGTTATGGCGACAAGACAATTTACGATATTGACTTTGAACCCCTCAGTGAAGAGGAGCAGAATGTACCGCCAGACACCGGGCTGACCTATATCGATCATCTAACGCATAATGTACATCGCGGCAATATGGATGTTTGGGCGGGGTTTTATGAGCGCATATTTAACTTTCGCCAAATTCGTTATTTTGATATCGAAGGACAGCAAACCGGCCTGGTCAGCCGCGCCATGACCAGCCCCTGCGGTAAAATTCGTATTCCGATTAATGAGTCCAGCGACGACAAGTCACAAATTGTCGAATACCTGAACGAATATAAAGGTGAGGGCATTCAGCATATAGCGCTGGGTAGCAATGATATTTTTGCTACCGTCGACCGCCTCAAAGCCAGCGGCATCGAATTGCAAGACACGCCCGATTCTTACTTCGACTTGATCGATGAGCGTCTGCCCGGCCACGGCGAAGATGTGAACGCGTTGCGTGCTCGTCGCATACTGATAGATGGTGCGCCCACCGAAGGGCAGGGCACCTTGCTACAGATCTTTTCAACGACGGTCATCGGTCCTATATTCTTCGAGTTTATTCAGCGCAAGGGTAATGAGGGTTTCGGCGAAGGTAATTTTCAGGCTTTGTTTGAGTCTATCGAATTGGACCAGATTCGCCGCGGCGCGATTTAGCCAGCCGCTGCTCGTTCTGCAAATGATTGCCAGCGAGAAAGCGTGGTTTCGCACACTCGCTGGCTGCTTGCCATACACTCAGGGAATATCGAAAACAACTACGCCCGCCGGGTAGCCGAACGGACTTCCTTCAATGCCGAGATGAGGGGAGCCCGCTGTAGGATCCTCCGGTGTTAGCAGTTGTCTGGCGCGGTGCTTGTTATCACCGTCGTCAGCAGGGCCATGGCCGAATATCCACATCCACACTTGCGATCCGGAAGTCGGTATGAAATTACGCAAGCTGCCGTTAAAGTAAACCGTGCCTTCGCGTTGCGGCACGACGCTGTCCATGCGACCGAATACACCGAGGGGGTCGGTGCCGGTAAAATCCACGATGCCGCAAGGTCCCGCGTAGCCAACCGGTTCATCAGCCGGAATAGGTGCGATATCTGTGGTCAGAAAGAAGTTCTGGCAGGAAGCCGGATCGTCTACATACGTCCACCATACTGTATAGGCATTGCCCGGCGTTAAACCGCGCACCTTCATCCTCGAAAACATTGCCGACGGTGTGACACATAGCTTGCCACGACCGGAGAGTTCGTTACCGGTGATTGCATTCTCCCAAAAGGTTTGTACCCGCTCGGTGTCGCAATGAAATACTCCATCTGCATGCACGGCCTGCGCCGGCACGAAGAGGAGCATTAAAAATGTACAGCCAATAGCCACAATGTTTTTCATTTTGTTCATAACCTGTACTCCGTGTGAAGTGTTTATTGTGATGTACGGGCTCATCACATGGCATTGCCGTATCCATGGAGGAACCCTAAGCTGCCGAGTATAGCGACGCCCAACAAGTTTCATATCGCCCGAACGGGTAGTATGATGCGAGGTAAGACAGCCAGTCAGTCTGTCTGCAAGGTGTTACGGAGGGAACCGTGAAGCCACTACCGGAAGTTAACCAGCAAGACCTGTACGCCGCTATTGACGTGATCCAGGTGCTGCAGGAATGCGCTACGCGCACCGCGTTGGAAGCGGCAATTGGCGAACTCCTTATTCCCTTGTTGAATGTCGATTGCTTCGGTTGTAGCTGGATGGATTTTGATATTCCTACCGAGAATGTCAAAATCGACAAGACCTTTCTAGCAGTCAATGTCGATGAGCGAGAGCACAAAGCTTTCGAGGCGTTAAGCAGCTACCATAGAACAATTCATCACCTGTTAGCTACCAATCCATTGCCGGTATTAGCGACCGGGGTTGACCTGCCTGCCGATGATTTTGTACTCAACCGGGCGCGATTTGTCGCTGATAACCCGGACTTTCCGATCGAAAAGCACACCAGGTTCAGTCAGGTACATTCGCAAATTGTTATCGCCAACCCTCCTGACTTTACGCTTGCGTCCGCCTTTTGCCGCACCAACCCTGACACCGGTACGTTTATACCGCGCGATGTGCACCTGGCCTCGCTGCTGCAACCATCGCTGGTGGCTGCGCTAAAAAGCCTCGCCATACAGGAAGCGCTCAGCAGCACCGAAGCCCTGGTTGGGGCACTGACCAGCGTGCCTGAACCCATTTGCGTGGTTAACGCAAACCGGCGAGTTCAGTTTTCCAACGCCAGTGCGCGGCAACTGCTTGGCCTGGCTGAAGGCCAGCCATTGACCGCGGAAATCGCTGCTGGCTTGTCAAGTCGCGGTGCGATCAATCACTCCTTAACTATTGAAATCGCGCAATTTAACAAGCGAAGGCATCATGCCGCGGGTGCCACAACATATCGCGTAGAGCAGATCCCTATCTATCTGCAACACGTTGATCTTGAATTGTTAAAGTTTATCCCCGTTGATCCGGGTTTGGTTGCCGCCATAGCGCGCATGCAAGCATGTCATCTGACCGCCAAAGAAATTGAAGTCGCGCTGTTTATCCGTTCCGGCCTGGCCCGCAAGGCGATTGCCAGGCAACTCTTTATTAGCGTCAATACCGTGAAAGCACATTTGAAGAATATCCACGCCAAGCTGGGCACTGGCAGTCGCGCCGAGTTGGTTGCGACGCTGAATGCGCACGCCATGCAGGCAGGATGAGCCAGTATCAGGCAGTCCAGATTGCGCAATGGCTTAGCCACTGCGTTGAGGTAAGGTATCTTGCGCGGCTTGATCCAATATCGGGGAGATGGATTTTTATACTCCAGTAATCGAATACTGGAGCATAGCTAACGCATTTGCGTATCCAGCGGCAGCTCGGTGGTATCTTTGATTCGGGTCACCGACACGTTGGAGTGCATCTCGCGAATCCCTGGCAGCTGGGCCAAATGGGTGCGAATAAAAATCTCATAGTGGCGAATATCGCGGGTCACTATCTTCAGCATATAGTCCATGCTGCCGGTCATTGTGTAGCATTCAACGACTTCCGGGAATTTGACGATTTCGTGTTCAAATTCCTGCAGGGCGCTGCGGCCGTGCGTGGTTAAGTTGACGGTGGTAAACACTACGACTTCCATACCCAGCTTATGTTGATCGAGCAGCGCGACCTTACGTTGAATAATGCCTTCCTGCTCGATGCGATTAATGCGCCGCCAGCATGGCGATTGGGACATGCCGATACGTTCGGCCAGTTCAGCCGTGCTAAGGCTGGCATCATGCTGCAACAACTTGAGTAGTTTGATATCTGCCTTGGTCAATTCCAGCGACATAGAAATACCTTATAATATGTTTTATAAGTCTAAAATAATCATTATTACGCGTTTCAGACGCAAAATAGAAGCGAATTTGCCCTGAAAGTTAACTAATATTCGCCTAATATATGCTGCTGTTGTTTTTTTGGAATAAACCGAGGTGAAACATGGCTCTGGCAAGAATTTCACTGGACGATAAATACGCTCTAGACACCGCGCGCGCGTACATGACGGGCATTGAAGCGCTGGTGCGGCTGCCGATGCTGCAGCATCAGCGCGACCTGCAGGCGGGTCTAAACACCGCAGGCTTTATTTCCGGTTACCGCGGTTCGCCGCTGGGCACCGTCGACCAGGCGCTGTGGCAGGCGAAATCGCATCTCGACAAGCACAATATTCATTTCCAGCCAGGCATCAACGAAGATCTGGCAGCAACGGCAGTGTGGGGTAGCCAGCAAGTCAATTTATTTCAGGGCGCAAAATACGACGGCGTGTTTTCGATGTGGTACGGCAAGGGGCCGGGCGTCGACCGTAGTATGGATGTGATCAAGCACGGCAACGCCTTCGGCGTTTCAAAACACGGCGGCGTACTGGCGGTTGCCGGTGACGACCATGCCTGTAAGTCATCTACCTTGCCTCACCAAAGCGAACATATGTTTATCGGTGCGTCAATTCCGGTGTTAAACCCGGCCAATGTGCAGGAAGTGCTAGACCTCGGTATTTTTGGCTGGGAGCTTTCTCGGTTCAGCGGTTGCTGGGTGGCGTTAAAAGCCATCACCGAGAATATGGACTCCGCCATCTCGGCTGAGATAGATCCGCAGCGCGTGCAAATTATTATTCCTGAAGATTTCAAGATGCCTGCCGAGGGGGTTCACGGTCGCTGGCCCAGCACGCCGCTGGAGCAGGAACGTATTCTGAATAAATACCGCATCTATGCGGCACGCGAATTCGCGCGCGTCAATCGTTTGAACAAAATTACCATCGATGGCCCGCAGCCAAGACTGGGCATTATCACCAGCGGCAAATCATATCTGGACGTACTGCAAGCGTTAGACGACCTGCATATTGACGCCGATCTAGCCGCGAAAATTGGCCTGCGTGTATTCAAGGTGGGCATGAGCTGGCCGCTGGAACCGGCCACCACCCACGAGTTTGCCAATGGTCTGGAAGAGATATTGGTGGTCGAAGAGAAACGCTCCATCATAGAAGACCAGCTCACCGGTCAGCTGTATAACTGGCCGGTAGAGCAGCGGCCGCGCGTGTTTGGTGAATACGATGAAACCGGCGCCGACCTGCTGCCCAACCTCGGTGAGTTAACGCCGGCGATGATAGCTCGCGCCATCGCTGCGCGCATTACGCGCTTCTACAAAAGCGAGGCGATTAACAAGCGGCTGGAGTTTTTGGCGGCCAAGGAACAAACCCTGGCGCAACCGCGCAAGGTTATTGACCGTAAACCGCATTACTGCTCGGGCTGCCCGCATAACACTTCCACTGTGGTGCCTGAAGGCAGCCGGGCATCGGCCGGAATCGGCTGCCACTATATGGTCACCTGGATGGACCGTCGCACCGAAACCTTCACCCAAATGGGCGGCGAGGGGGTGACCTGGATCGGCCAGGCTCCGTTCACCGAAACCAAACATATTTTTCAAAACCTGGGTGACGGCACATATTTTCATAGCGGTATTCTGGCTATTCGTGCGGCGGTTGCCGCCGGGGTGAATATCACCTATAAAATTCTATACAACGACGCGGTGGCAATGACTGGCGGGCAACCGCTAGACGGCACCTTATCCGTCACGCGCCTGGTTTATCAGCTGCGCGGCGAGGGCATCAAGCGCATTGCGGTAGTTAGCGATGAACCGAACAAATACCCCTCTGATTTCCCTCGCTTTGCCGGCTTAACTATCGACCATAGGGATCGCCTAAACGATATTCAGTTGGAGCTGCGTGAGACGACCGGCGCCACAGTCATTATTTATGATCAAACCTGCGCTGCTGAAAAACGCCGGCGGCGTAAGAAAGGTGAGTTGGAAGATCCATCGCTGCGCGTGTTTATCAACGAAGACGTATGCGAGGGCTGCGGCGATTGCAGTGTTAAATCGAACTGCCTGTCGGTACTGCCGAAAGAAACCGAGCTGGGCCGCAAGCGCGAGATCGATCAAAGCGCGTGTAACAAAGACTACAGCTGTGTCAATGGCTTCTGCCCCAGCTTTGTATTAGTGAGCGGCGGCGCCCTGCGTAAAAGCAAGGCTGCAAAAAATGCGAGCAACATGCCGGATTTGCCGAACCCTGAAATGCCTGCCATCGACACGCCCTGGAACATTCTCGTTACCGGCATCGGTGGCACCGGCGTGCTCACCATAAGTTCGATTGTGGCGATGGCGGCGCATATTGAAGGCAAAGGCTGTTCAACCCTGAATCAAACCGGACTGGCCCAAAAATTTGGCGCGGTGGTAAGTCACGTGCGCGTCGGTAAACAGCAGGAAGATATTCATGCGGTGCGGATACCGGCCGGTGACGCCGATCTGATGCTCGGCTGCGATCTGGTGGTTGCGGCCAGCGACGATTCATTAGCGAAGCTGCACCGCGACCGTTCGCATGTGGTGGTAAACAGCTACGAGTCGGCGACGGCCGAGTTTATTCGTAACCCGGATGCCGAGTTTCCTGGCGCAGACATGCGCCAGGCGTTAGCTAGCGAAGTGGGCACAGCCAAAGCCGAGTTTGTTAACGCTACCCAAATTGCTACGGCCTTATTAGGCGATTCGATTGCGAGCAATCTTTTTCTGCTGGGCTATGCCTATCAAAAAGGTTTGATTCCTGTCAGTAATGAAGCGATCGAGCAAGCGATAGAGTTGAACAATGTGGCAGTAGATTTTAACCGACAGGCGTTTCTGTGGGGGCGGCGTGCGGCGCATGATCTTGCTGCCGTGCAGCGATTGGCGAAAACCGACGAGGCTAAACCAAAAAAGCTGACTGATCTGGACGATATTATCAGCTGGCGGAAAATCTTTCTCACTAAATACCAGGATGCTGACTACGCTCAGCGCTATCTGGATTTTGTCGCCAGGGTACGCGCAGCCGAACAATCAATTATGCAAATTAACAGCAGCGCAGAGCTAAAGTTGACGCACGCCGTAGCGCGCTACTACTTCAAACTGCTGGCTTACAAGGACGAATACGAAGTGGCGCGCCTTTATAGCAACGGCGATTTTACGCGCCGCTTGAACCAACAGTTTGAAGGTGATTTTAGCCTGCAGTTCAGTATGGCACCGCCCCTGCTCGCCAAACGCGATAAAACCAGCGGCCATTTATTAAAGCGGAAACTTCCGCAGGCCACGCTCAAAGCTTTTGAATTTCTGGCAAAGCTGAAAGGGTTACGCGGCACGCGCTGGGACGTGTTTGGCTACAGCGCTGAACGCCAGCAGGAGCGCCGTTTAATTACCGATTATGAGCAAACCATAGACAAGCTGTTAGTCGATTTGAAAGCAGACAACTACGAATTTGCCGTTGAAATAGCGGCGTTACCGGAATATATTCGCGGCTACGGCCACGTCAAAGTGGCGAATATGGAAAAGGTAAAACGCCAGCGTGACGTATTACTGGACCATTTTTACGGTCGCAGCGATAAAGTCGTCCGCATTGTTGAGTTAGCTGCCTAAAACACAAGGATAGAATTAATGTCAGTATTTTCAGCATCGGCATTTGACCAACATGAACAAGTTGTGTTTGGCCAGGACCCCCTGTCGGGTTTATGCGCCATCATTGCGATTCATAATACTAATCTGGGACCGGCGCTCGGCGGTTGTCGTATGTATCCCTACGCGTCGGAGCAAGACGCGCTGGAAGACGCGCTGCGGTTGGCGCGCGGCATGACGTATAAATCGGCGCTTGCCGGCTTGCCGCTCGGTGGTGGTAAGGCGGTGATCATAGGTGATCCGGCGCAGCACAAAACCGAGGCATTGTTCGCGGCCATGGGCCGTATGGTGCATAGTTTGAACGGCAGATACATCGTTGCTCAGGATTCCGGCATTACCGCTGACGATCTGAAAATTATGGCGCGCCACTGCGACCACATTGCGGTCACTGAAATGGTGAACGCAGAGGGTCAGAAGATAAACGCTGACCCGTCACCTTCCACTGCCTATGGTGTATTTCTTGGTATCCAGGCGGCAGTACGTCAGCATCTTAAGCGCGAACAGGTGGCCGGTATCAAGGTTGCCATACAGGGTCTTGGTAATGTCGGTTACCGCTTGGCAGAATTGTTAGCAGAGGCTGGCGCCGAGCTGTGGGTCGCTGATAGCAATGCCAGAAAAGTTGATATGGCAGTGCAAAATTTGCAGGCCACAGCCGTTGCCAGCAGCGATATTGCCTCTGCATCGGTAGATGTATTCGCGCCGTGCGCCATGGGCGCGAGCATCAACGACCAAAGCATTGCTGAACTGCAGGCAACTATCGTCGCCGGTGCGGCCAATAACCAGTTGGCCGAGCCGCGCCATGCACTGGAGTTACAGCAGCGTGGTATTTTGTACGCGCCGGATTATGTGATCAACGCCGGTGGCATCATTGACGTGCACTACCTGCGACTTGGTATGCGGATAGAGGATATTCGTGCGCATGTTAGCGTCATCGGTGACACGCTCAGCGAAATATTCAAACGTGCGGCGGCACAGGGAGACACGCCTGAGAATATCGCCGAGCATGTAGCCGAAGAGCGTTTTAAAAGTCGCGAAGCTGAGCCGCCAAAGTCAGTCGCCCAGGCGTAGGGTGCGCCGCGCGCACCGGGGAACAGGCGATAATGGTAGTGCCATTCCCCCTAAGTCCGACAGGCTCCTAAGCGGCGTCAGATTCATCTCTAAACTGCAGGCTCGCTAACCTCTTGTACAGCGGAGAGCTGACTAGTAACTGCGAATGCGTTCCCTGCGCCACCAATTCTCCCTGGTCCAACACTGCAATTTGATCGGCATGCAACACGGTAGCCAACCGGTGCGCGATAATCACGGTGGTTCGTTCTCGCATCAGTTCCTGCAACGCTAACTGCACCTGCTTTTCACTCTCCGCATCCAGCGCGCTGGTGGCTTCGTCTAATAATAAAATACGCGGATTGTTTAATACGGCTCTGGCAATGGCAATTCGCTGGCGCTGCCCGCCGGACAAACGCACGCCTCGCTCGCCTAGAAAACTGGCATAACCGTCGGGTAATTGCATGATAAATTCGTGTGCGTTCGCCGCTTTGGCGGCGGCAATGACCTCGTCGTCGCTGGCGTCGGGTTTACCGTAACGAATATTGTGAGCAACATCGGCAGAGAACAAGGCTGGTTGTTGCGCGACCAGCGCCATCTGGGCGCGCAGGTCCTGCGGATCAAGCTGGCGCACATCAGTATTGCCCAGCGCCACGCTGCCGCTCTGCGGGTCATAAAAACGCAGCAGCAGCTCGAACACAGTTGACTTGCCCGCGCCCGACGGGCCAACCAGTGCCAGGCTTTTGCCTTGTTCGATCTGCAGTGAAAAATCCCGTAGTGCCGGTTGCGAAGGCCGTGATGGATAGCTAAAAGTGACTTTGTCCAAACTGGCGCTGGCAGCAAGCCGGGCGCTGGCCTGCGGGTTGGTTGCCGGCGCTGTAATTGCGTTCGGTACGCGCATCAGCTCAAGCAAACGGTCGGTGGCGCCAGCAGCGCGCTGTAACTCACCGTACACTTCAGACAGTGTGGCAATAGAGCTTGCGAGCATCACGGCGTAAAAGATAAACGCGCCCAACTCGCCGCCGCTCATTACACCCGTTAGCACATCGTTGCCACCTACCCACAGCATGCCGGCCAGCGCGCCGAATACCAGTACAATAACGGCGGCAATTAACACCGCACGTTGTTTGACTCGCTGGCGTGCAATGGCAAACGCTTTTTCAACCTCGTTACCAAAGGCGGCTATTTCGGTATTTTCCTGCGCGTAGCTTTGCACTGTTTTGATTTGCTGAATGGCCTCACCGGCATAACTGCCGACGTCGGCAATGGAAGCCTGACTTTTGCGTGACAGCGCGCGCACGCGGCGACCGTACAGCAGCAGCGGCACTAACAGCAAAGGTATGGCGCCGACCACAATCAGGGTCAGCTTAATGTTGCTGATCAGCAGCAGTACGAAAGCGCCGATTAGCATCAGCGAGCTGCGCAGTGCCATGGAGAATGAACTGCCGATAATCGTTTGCAACAGCGTCGTGTCAGTCGTCAACCGTGACATTATTTCGCCGCTGAGATTGGTTTCGAAATAGCTGGGATGCAGGCAAATAATGTGTTCGAAAACCGCTTTGCGAATATCCGCGCTGACGCGTTCACCCAGCCACGACACCAGATAAAAACGTACAAAACTGCCGGCGGCCATTAACACGCTGAGCAGCACGAGAAACACAATCGCCTGATTCAGCTGCGCGCCGGATTGCTCGATAAAACCTCGGTCGATCAACATTCTCACGCCTTGACCAATCGATAAGGTAATGCCCGCGGTAAACACCAGCGCCGCCATCGCGCCGGCGAGCTGCTTTTTATACGGCAGCACAAACTGAACCAACGCTAATAGAGTGGAAAGATCTTTGCTTTGTGGCGAGGTCACGTTAAATGCTCTTGGAATGCTGCGTTGAATTCAGGCACAAACATTTTACCATCCGTGCGACCCTCTCGCTTTGGTATTCAGCAGCTGCAATCTTCTACCACATGTGTCGCTTTTGTTCTTCAGAAGAGTGAAACCCGGATACTCTGCCAAATCCGCACTGAGTTTGAGGTCATTTTTCAACAAATGTCGCCGGAACTGTTACCATAAGTGCAAGAATGGCGAAATAGAACAATACCTGCGAACAATGAAAATAAACGTGAGTATCGAGAAGCTTCGCGCATGAAAACCGGGCTCGTGCTCTCCGGCGGCGGCGCGCGCGGTGCCTATCAGGTAGGCGTGCTTAAAGCCATTGCCGACATGCAGCCAAAGCAGGCCCACAACCCGTTTTCGATTATTAGCGGTACGTCGGCAGGGGCTATTAACGCCGTGGCGCTGGCGGCCTCGGCAAATAATTTTCGGCTTGCGGTCAAGAAGGTTGAGTACATCTGGAAGAACCTGCATGTTGATATGGTTTACCGCGCCAGGCATCGCGATATCGCCGTCAGTATTGGACGGCTGGTGGGTTCATTGTTCAACGAAGGTGTGGGCAGACGACGCCCGGTTGCGTTGCTGAACAACGACCCGTTGCGCGAATTGCTGACGCACACTATTCACTTCAAAAATATTCAACGGCGAATTGACAGCGGTTTTCTCGAAGCCGTGGCTGTTACCGCTACCGGCTACACCTCTGGTGAGTCAGTCAGTTTCTTTCAAGGCCACGCCGACTTAAAAAAATGGCGGCACCTGCGCCGCGTCGGGGTGCCCGCTAAACTGTCGGTAAACCACTTGCTGGCCTCTTCGGCCATTCCCACCATACTGCCGGCTGAGAAAATCAGCCTGGAGTACTTTGGCGATGGCGCCATGCGTCAACTGGCGCCTATCAGCCCGGTTTTACAGCTTGGTGCCGATCGCTTGCTGGTTATCGGCGTTAGCGGTAATCCAACCCATCCACTGCAGCGCCATGTTGAATATCACTCACCGTCGTTGGCGCAAATCGTTGGCCATATCTTTAAGAGCGCTTTTATTGACAGCCTGGAAACCGATCTTGACCACCTGGTGCGCATTAACGACCTGGTCGGCATGGTGCAGTTGGAAAACCCGTATGCTGATACCGGCGCGCTGCGCACTATCGATCTATTGCGCATTAATCCCTCAATTGAATTCGACGCCATCGCCGCAAAGCATATCGGCGACATGCCGCACTCAATGCGCAAACTAATGCGCATCACCGGTGCTACCGGCAGAGCAGGCGGTTCAAGTATGGCAAGCTACCTGCTGTTTGAAGCCGAGTTCTGCCGTGAGCTTATCGATTGCGGCTATCGTGACGGCATGGCACAGGAAGAAGATGTGCGGGCTTTCCTGTCCTAGCTGTCTGGCTTAGCGCTGTGTTTTTACTCTCTGTTTTTACTGTGCCGTCAAAAGTGGAAGTTAATTCCGGCGAAGACGCCGGTGAGGTCGATATCACCTTCAATATCTTCATCAATTTCAAGCTGCAAGCTTCTATAGCCTGCCTCCAGCCCGAGCCCAATGGCCGACTCATAGGCTATGCGCATGCTGGCATCGATCAGGTTATTGCCGCTGTAGCCAATCCCATGGGCCTCGGCGTCAAGCGACAAACCAGTTAGCGGTAGATCAAATCTTGCCTTGCCGTAAAGTAACGGAATGGGGGCGTCCAGGTCTTGCCGGGTCGATTCGGTACTCGATTGAATTTCGACGAAGCCGTCGAACAGGCGCACGGTAATGCCCAAATCCAGCGACACCCAATTGTCCAGAATTTCGTAATAAAAAGTGGCGTCGGTGTGGGTGAGATCGGCTTCGGCACTGACATTGTCGTTGAATGAAAATTGGCTGCCGTTAAAATCGATGCTGCGATTGAGGTCGTTGTCGCCTTCGACGCTTAACTTGGTATGCTGTATTTTTATATTGGGTACCAGTGGAAGCGGGTGCTCCAGCGCAGCGTAGAAATAATTGTTGGTGTCGTCTTCCAGGCCAATATCATCTTCGGTGTCAATTTTAGTTGTGCCGTCCTGCACCTCGCCGCTGATATCGGAGCGCCACACACCGGCACCGGCATAAATGCCGAGAATGGTGTCGGCCTGCGCCGATGCTGCGGTCCCTGCTAATAAACCCACGGCCAGAATCGTATGCTTCATCATGCCTTGCTTGCTCCAGTAGTAAACGTTATTCGCCGGTAAGCATAGCAAGAAACTGCCAGCGCACTTGTGACAAGCGTACTAATTCTGCTATTTGTTAAATATTGATTCAATTTTAAGCTTTTGTCGAAATTCCTGTTAATATTCACACAAAATTAATAAGCCCATAGTCGACGCTGATACATGATATCGATACCGTTCAAAAGACCGCCGTTAAAAATTTCCGCAACAGTTTATTCAAGCTTCTGCCTGTCCACCGGATTGCTGGTCGCCAGCATGCACGTTTACGCGCAAGATAATTCGCAACAGGACGATGCCGCGCTAGTTGTGATCGATGCCATTGTGGTGACCGCTCAAAAACGCGAAGAGAATCTGCAGGATATTCCGCTTTCTGTTACTGCTATTAGCGGCGATACTTTGAAAAGCATGAGTGCGCTCAGTTACGAAGACATCGCACCAATGGTACCGGGCTTTTCGATGACCTCATACAACCCGACGCAGCCACAATTCTTTATCCGTGGCGTAGGATCTACCGGCACAACGGCGGGGGAAGATACGTCGGTCGGCGTGTTTGTCGACGACGTGTACGCGGGGCGTGCCGGCATTCAGTCGGGCAGGTTTCTGGATGTGGAGCGGGTGGAAGTGCTGCGCGGGCCGCAGGGTACCTTGTACGGCCGCAACGTAGCGGGTGGCGCGATCAATGTGATTAGCAAAAAACCAGGCTCTGAAGCAGAAGGGTACGTCGAAGGGACTTACGGCCGTTTTGATCGCACCGAGATTCGCGGGGCAATTGGTGGACCAATCGCCGGCAAGACCCAGGCCCGGCTTGCCGTTGGCTACGACGCGCGCGATGGCTACATTACCAACGCAACAACCGGTTCCGATAATCTGCGTGAATACGACAACCTGACAGCTCGCGGCCACCTGCTGTTCGATTTAAGCTACAACACACAGCTGCTTTTGTCCGCCGACTACTTCAATGGCAACGAGGTCGGACCGGCGTCGCGGGAGGCGATAGTGACAACAGTGCCCGTGCTGGCCGGCGGTATTCCAGGCATACCACTGAATACTCCCAGCCCCAGCATTCGCACCACCGAACTACCGGTCGACGGCGATAACGAGCGCGAATTCTATGGCGCCAGCGCACGCCTGGATATCGAGACCGCCATCGGTACTTTCACGTCCATAACCGCGTTTCGAACCAGCGACTACAATATATTTGAAGATGTCAGCAGCTACGGCTTGCCAATACTGGGCCAGGACGAAAGCGCGGATCAGTGGACCCAGGAACTGCGTTTAACATCGACAGGCAGTCTGCTGGAGTGGACCGCCGGTGCCTATTTTCTTGCAGAAGATATTGACCGCGTGGATATCACTCAAGTGAGTGGGCCGGTGCCGGGCGAGACCTTGTTCCTCGATAGAGCCGAGTATTCGCAACATGCTGAAACCAGCAGCTATGCGGTGTTTGGCCAGGCAACATATCCTGTATTTGACCGCCTTGATATCACGCTGGGCGCCCGCTACACGGTGGACGAAAAAGACTTTGCAATGGATGCCAGCGGTGTGAGCACATTTTTTAGAGTGCTGCCGGAAGGGCCTTTTTCGGTCGATACTGATGAAAGCTTCAACGAATTTACCGGTAAACTCTCGGCTGCGTATCGTTTTTCTCAAGACGACCTCGCATATCTTAGCTTCTCGCAGGGCTATAAAAGCGGTGGGTTTAACGGCGTATCGACCACTTTTGACGATGCGATCGTACCATTCGAACCTGAAACGGCGGACACCTTCGAGATAGGTTTGCGTTCCGAGTGGCTGGACAATCGGTTGCGGCTAAACCTCGCTGTGTTTTACACCGACTACCAGGATCTGCAGGTATTTCAAATCCGTGATGTGGGCAGCCTGATTATCAGCAATGCCGCATCGGCGGAGATACGAGGATTTGAAGTGGAATCCATCTTAAGCCCTTTCGATGGTCTAAATCTGGGATTTACCTACGCGTATCTGGATACTGAGTATAAGGAATTCATATCCGCTGATGGCAGTGAGGATCTCAGCGGTAACAACTTAACCCGCAGCCCTGAAAATAGTTTCAGTCTCTCGACTGAATACATAATGGCATTGGGTGCTGCCGGCGAACTGCGGTTTAGAGCCGATTACAGTTATAGAGACAAACTTTATATACAGCCGGAAAACCGGCCGCTGGATACTATCGATTCCTACGCTCTGCTCAATGCCCGTATTACCTATGAGACCAACAGCAATGTAAGTGTCTCGTTGTTTGGCAAAAACCTGACCGACGAAGAATATATGGTGCATACGTTTGATGCTGATACGATTCTGCGGAATAATATTGGCTCGGCCGTGTATGCAGATCCCAGAACCTGGGGAATCACAGTGGGCTACAAATATTAGCCTCTCTAACGGCCCTCAAAGGTGCGCAGTCCGGCTACGCAACGTCTGACTTGCGCCACTTTTTATAAGTGGAGCGATAAGTACCGATCAGTAAATCCCCCACTGGAAAGAATACAAAACCAAAGTTACTGCCCGGGTCGCGGTGATGAATCGCGTGCAATCGCTTCAGATATTTAAACCAGCCTTGCTGCCACGTACCTTCTATATTGCTCTGATAATAGGCGTTTTTATGCATGGCCAGGTGAAAGTGGTCTTCAAGCTTATACCAGCACCAGAACATCGCGAACGTTAATGCCACATTGAGCGATAAAGCCCATGTTTCAAACTGTAGTAAATACAGTATGGGCAGTTCAAACAGCACAGCGACCATAGCGCCCGCAACAACGTTGGAGGGCTGCTGCACCCAGTATTCATCATCAGCTACTTCCTTGTCTTCCATCGCGATTTTGCATATCTGATGATGGTGATCGTGAGTGTCCGGGTCATAGCCCCATAGCCCTGACAAAAAGCGTCTGCCGATGCTGTCACTATGGAACAAATACTTGTGCCAAAGTACTTCGCTAAGCGCGACGGCAATAAAAGCGAGCAGGCAACATAAAATAATTTGCAAAACAATAATCATAGTCATTTAGTTCGACAGCAGTTTATTCGTATTGGGGCCAACCGTATTGAGGTCAGCCATGTTGGTAGTGCCGGCTTCTGGCGCCGCTGCGGAGAAGGGTTTAAAAACGATTAACAGCGCTGGCATCAAAAATAAATCCGCGACCAGTGCAAACAGCGTAATTGCCGCCAGTGAAATGCCAAAGCTCGCGATGACCTGGGCCTGCGAGCCTAACAGCACCAGAAAGCAGGTCACCAGAATGATCGACGTGCACACCAGCGCCGGCCCCACGCCTGCCAAACTGCGCTGTAACGCCAGCGCATAATCGCCGCACGCGGCATACTCACGACGCATGCGCACCACCAGGTGTACCGTGTCGTCGACTGCAATGCCGATCGCAATGGTAGCCAGCAACAGACGATAATAATCGACAAACATACCCTGCCAGCCCATATAGCCTAATACCAATAATACCGGCGTTAGATTCGGCACCATCGACAACAGGCCCACTTTAATCGAACGGAAGATAATGCACATGAGCAGGGCGATGACCGTGAACGCGACCGAGTAGCCGCTAAGCTGACTGCTGGCAATATAGTCGGCGGCTTTCACCCACAGGAACCCAACGCCGGTGGTTTCCACTTTAAACGTAGGGGAGCCGTGTTGCTGCTCGAAGCTGTTAAGCGATTTTAGCAGGCGTCGAATATTGCTGGCATTGGTCATCTCAATGCGCAGTTGCACGGCGGCGCGTGAGAAGTCCGGGGTAACGTATTGCTGCAACTGTTCACCGCCTGCGATTTCATACAGTAACAGGTATTGGGCAATCAGCTCACGATCTTCGGGTAATCTGTACCATGCCGGGTCGTCGCCATGGAAGGCCTGATTAAGCTGTTTCAGCGTATCGACCACCGACAGCGTTTTCTTCACCAGCGGATCCCTTTCTGCAAAGGCTTGCAAGGCTTCAATGTGCTGCAACACTGCCGGGTTTTTAATGCCGTCTTCGCCGGCGTCGAATACCTTAACGATGCTCAGCGTGCCCCCCATATGGTCTTCAACGTACTCTGTGTTAACCCGCCACGGCACATGCGGTTTCAAATCGGTGAGAAAGTTAAAATCAATTTTTAGCTGCGCCGCACCGGCTAGAGCGAATAAAAGCGTAGCAGCGCCGATTGCAATGATGTGACGCGGGTAACGTATCACCACCGCTGCGATCCAGCCGAGCAATGCGTTAAGCCAGGTAGCGCCGCGTTGTGCTGAGCGTTTGCGGGTTGGCACGGCCTCATCTTTGCCAAACGATAGCAGGCATAACAATACAGTGATGCTTAGCAAAAACGTTAGCATCACTCCGAGCGCACCGTACACCGCGAAATGCGTTACCCCCGGCAACCTCGCGAACACCATTGCAAAAAAACCGACCGCCGTCGTCACTGCCGCCAGCAAACAGGGGTTGCCCACCTGCACCATTGTTTGGCGTAGCGCGGCGCGACGCCGCAAGCCCTGACTGCGCGCCTGTTGAAATCCGGAGATAACGTGTACCGCTTGAGCAACGCCAATGGCGGTGAGCAGGGTAGGTGTTAGCCCAAACATTACGTCCAGATCCCAGCCCAGTAGTACGGTGGCGGCAATCGTCAAAATGATGCTGGACGACACCACCAGCAATGGACCAATCAAAGCGACAACACCTGCCCGCAACAGTAGCGCGCCAAGCAGCATGATAATGGCGAAGGTAATCGCTACCATCATTGGCGGCTCGGCGAGCGCCATTTCGGTGTATTCCGAGTTAACGGCGACGTCGCCGGAATGATAGAACTCAATGCCGGCATATTCCGGGCGCGCCAGAATCTCGTTTATCTTACTGTTGCTGACGTGCGGATATAAATTATCAATGCCGTCACCCGCCTGAGGGTCCAGCCGTAACTTTTCCACCGCGTCGTTCGCCGTGCGTGCGGTTTTGAGGATGATTGTTGCGTGGTCAGCCTGCGCGTTGACCAGGTCACCAGGGAGGGCTGGATTGTTCATCACCAAAGCGCGAACCTGCAGTAGCTCGTGCTGCGAGCGCGGCATGTCCGAGAGCAAGGTTTTAATCTGAATCAACTCATCGTCTGCGCGCAGTAGCTCGACATTCGCCAGACTGGTCACGCGACTGACGAAGGGCACTTCGGTTTCCAGGGCGACAGTCAGGGCGGCGACTTTGCGCATGGCCTGCAAATCAAATGGACCGTGCTTTGCGGCCGGCACCCGATACAAAATATAGGCGATTTCGTCCGAACCAAAGTCATCGCGATAGCGGTCGTAATTCGCGTAGCTGGGGTCGTTGGCATCGAAGAAAGCGGTTATCGATGTGTCAACGCGGGCGAACGAGGCACAATATAAACCGAGCCCGAAGGTTATTAACGCGGCAATCAGCAGTGGCCAGCGATGGTCGTGAGCGAAATCTGCCAGAGCACCGAAGCTGTCGGCAAGCCGGTCTAGAAAATCACGGCGCTCAGCGCGCGCGCGGCAAGTCAGATTGGTTGAACCCTGCATCGTTAGCTGTGTCTCGAACTGCGGACTAGCAACAATGCCAGAGCCTGCGAAGTAGCAGCAATTTAGCGTACTTCTTATTATGATTTTCACTACCTTACTACAACGTACACGTTTTCAAAGAGTTAAAATACTGCAATATAACCGGGAAACTTCGTCATTTCGCTGCGAAAATCCTGTTAAAATCGGCGCGCTTAAAAAAGCTACAACAGTCAACGCTAAAAAATGAGGCCCCTTTTGATCTCAACAACTCGTCCCCTGGCTGCCTGCTGCGCATGCCTGCTACTCGCCGACAACATGGCTAACGCCGCCACAGTGGAACCCGTGGTCGTTACCGATGCCATTGTGGTAAGCGCGCAAAAACGCGAAGAAGATCTACAGGAGATTCCATTTTCCGTGTCTTCCGTCAGCGGCGACTACCTGAAAAACAGCAGCGCGCTGACCATGGAAGATATTGCACTGATTGTGCCAGGCTTCACGATGACCTCATTAAACGTGACGCAGCCACAGTTCTTTATCCGCGGTATCGGTTCCAACGGCACCGGCGCGGGTGAAGATGCGTCAGTCGGCGTGTTCGTTGACGAAGTCTACGCCGGTCGCGGTGGTGCACAGTGGATAAACTTTCTCGATCTTGAAAGCGTGGAAGTATTGCGCGGTCCGCAGGGAAGCCTGTACGGCCGCAACGTCGCAGGCGGCGCTATCAATATGGTCAGCAAAAAACCGCGCTCGGTGGCCGAAGGCTGGTCTGAAGCAACTTATGGCCGGTTTGAGCGAAAGGATATCCGCGGTGCGGTCGGCGGGCCTATTGTGAAAGACCGCGTCATGGGTCGGCTGGCGTTGGGCTACGACACGCGCGATGGCTATATTACCAATACCACAACCGGGTCGGACAATATACGCGAATACGAAAATCAGATCGCGCGCGGGCATTTGCAGTTCAACCTGACTTACAACACGCAACTTTTACTATCGGCCGATTATTTTAGTGGCGACTCGACCGGGCTGGCCGCGCGCGAACCGGAGATCACCAGTGTGCCGGTGTTGGGTGCCGGGTTTATTCCGCTGGATACGCCTAGTCAGAGCAAGCGCACCGTCGAACTACCTATAAATGGCGAAGCGGATCGCGAATTTTACGGCGTCAGCGCCCGCCTCGATGTTGATACCACGCTGGGCACGCTAACGTCGATTAGCGCCTGGCGCCGAGGAGAATTCGACATTTTCGAAGATGTCAGTGGCTATGGCCTGCCCATACTGGGTCAGGACGAGACCACCGATCAGCTGACGCAGGAAATTCGCTTAACGTCTACCGATACGCTGATCGAATGGACTGCGGGCGTTTATTTTCTGGCGGAAGAAACCAGCCGCAACGACATCACGCAGGTCAGTGGCCCTGATCCCGATGCGGATTTATTCCTCGGCCTCGAGCCGGATCGCGCGGTCTACGCGCAGGAGACCGATAACCGCAGCTACGCAGTGTTTGGTCAAGCGACGTTGCCTTTAATAGTCGAGCGACTGGAGCTGACTGTGGGTGGCCGTTTTACCCGCGACGACAAAGAGCTTGAGTTAAATGCCAGCGGTATAAGCAATTTATTCGGCGTATTGCCCGATGGGCCATTCGCGGTGAAAGCCGACGACTCCTTTCAGGAATTAACCGGCAATATCTCGCTCGCCTACCACCTCTCGACTGACGCATTGACGTATTTTACTGCCTCGCACGGCTACAAAAGCGGCGGCTTTAACGGCACGTCGGTTACTGCCGCCGACGCCACTATCCCGTTTGACCCGGAGACTGCCGATACTGTCGAGCTCGGTCTTCGCTCCGAGTGGCTGGACAACAGGCTACGCGTTAATGGTGCCGTTTTTTATACCAAATCTCACGACCTGCAGCTATATCAGGTGCGTGATACCAGTAGCCAGTTTATCGGCAATGCAGAGTCTGCCGAAACTTACGGCATTGAACTGGAGTTTCTGGCTAAGCCTACCGAACGACTGGATCTGATATTCAACTTCGATTATCTGCACGGCGAATACGATGAATTCCTCTCCGGCGACAACGCAACCGAACTCGCGGGCAAAACGTTGTCGCGCAGCCCGAAGTACTCCTGGTATCTGGCGGCGCAGTACACGCTACCGCTAGGCAGTGCGGATGAACTGCAAATGCGCCTTGATTATGCCAGTAGAGACGAACTGTTTATCACGCCGGAAAATCGGCCGCTGGATGAGATAGAATCTTACGCTTTACTAAATGCGCGCATCACTTACCAGGCGGCCAGCAATCTAAGCGTTTCGTTGTTTGGCAAAAACCTGACTGATGAGGAGTACAAGCTACATACCTTCGATATCGATTCAATAACGCGTAATAATATTGGCGCGTCGGTGTACGGTGACCCCAGAACCTGGGGCGTTACCGTGGGTTATCAGTTCTAACCGCTAAACGCTGTCTGCTTTGCGTTCACTGAGCCGGAAAAACCGCCTCCGGCTCGCCGCCTAACATCTGCGCGCGCACCAGCGGAATTTGCGGCCCGCCGTAGGATAGAAACGCGTCGTGAAATTCTTTCCATGCTTTACGGCCGCCGCGTTTTTGCGTCCAGTCTTCACGTAGCTGCAGAATCATCAGTTTGCCCAGCGTGTAGTTGAGATAAGCCGGATCGTAGGTGCCGCGTGCGGCCTGTTGGCGCGCGGTGCCGACATCCTGATACGCCTGTTCGCGAAACAAACGCTCGGATTCCTCCACCGACATGCCGCCTGCGTGCAAGCCAATAGCCGATAGAAAGCGCGCATTACGCAACAGCGCGTTGCTGAGTTGGCCGATTTCGGTTTCAGCGTTGCCACCATTCAAGCCCGCTACGCGCATCATCTCTTCGGTGTAGTGTGCCCAGCCTTCGGCGTAGGCGTAGCCGACGAAAATGCGGCCAAAAATCCAGTTGGAACGCTTGGCATGCAAAAAATTGAGAAAGTGACCAGGCCACACCTCATGCACTGTGGTGAACAGCAAATCGGATTTGCCTGGCACATACGCGGCCTGCTCCTCTGCCGACCAGCTCGGGTCGGGCGGGGAAATGTAGTAGATCGATGGCTGATTTTTCTCGTACGGCCCGGGAATATTGATATAGGCAGAGTTGGAACGCGCATACGGCGGTGATTCGCGCACCAGCGCCTCTTCATCGCCGGGAATCGACACCAGGTCCTGTTCGATTAAAAACGCCTTCAGGCCAGCCAACTGCGCGGTTGCGCCGGCAACGGCACCCCCCTCCGGCTTATCGGCCGCCATTTTTGCAATGCACTGCTTGATTGTTTTGCCAGCCGCAAATTTGGCGCAGGCCGCGCGCAGCGACCGCTGATTACGCTGCAAATCGGTCCGGCCAATGGCTTCGAGTTTTTCGATGGAAATATCCACGCCCTCCGTGTCGCGAATCATTTGCAGGAATATTTCTTCGCCGAGCGCAAAGTCGTCGCTGGCGCGGTCCGCGCCGGACTTAAGGTGGTCAGCCAGGGTTTGCATAGCGGCTGACGCTTTGCCGACCGCTGCCGTGAAAGCTTGCTGTGCGCCGTCATCGCCTACGCCTTTAAAGGCTGCCGGCAAATCGTTGCGAAAGTAGTCGGCCATACCGCCGAAGGAGTCCACGCCGTAATTAATGTAAGTGCTCGGCAGAGGGTGTTGCAGATTGGCCTGAATCTGCTTGGTTGCGGTCGGTATATTGTTCAGCAAGCGCGTCAGCGACTGCAAGCGAGTTGCAGCTGGCGCATAAGTCAGCGAGATATAGGCGCTGGGGTCCAGCGAGTCCAGCAGCCAATCGAAATAGAAGGCCGGGTTGCGAAACGGCGAGTTGGCCGTTTCCAGCCAAAACAAGTTACGATCGATAAGGGCGATGAGGTAATCACGCTGAAAGCGTTGTTGTGCTTCCATGTTGGCAGCATCAAATGCCTGCGCCGCGTCGCGCTGTTGGTGCAGGCGGGCGATTTCAGCGGCAATACCGTCGCGGCTCCAATCGGGTAACTGGCCATCGTATTCATGGCGGCCATTGGTGACCGCAAAGGTGGGGTGTGCGGCAAAGAAACCCTCAATAAAATTATCAACGAAAGCATTCCAGTCGGTCGCTTTTTCAGCCTGCGCGGGCGCGGCCTCCTTGACTGATTCGGCCGACTGTTTTTGGTGGCAGGCCGAGCACAGTGCAACCAGGCCTAGCGCCAGCATAGTATTCTTTAACATTGAATTCCCCGTTGGCCAAATGACGTGGCGTGGCGGTGATTATGTGGCAATAAAACGTGGAATAACAGCGGTGTGTTAGATGCGGTGCGCAATACGGTATGATGCGCAATTTGCAGTTAGTGAAATAGTTAAATGTCACCCAAAAAGAAGTCCACCGACCCACATGCCGAGCGCGAAGCGAACAAGTATTCGGACCCGATTGCCAGCCGCGAATTTATTCTCGCCATATTAAAGAAAACCAGTAAGCCCATGACCGAGGCAGCGCTGATAGGTAAACTGGAATTACTGCCCGAGCAGGAAATCCCGCTGTCGCGGCGGCTGGGGGCGATGATTCGCGACGGTCAGTTAATGCGCAATCGCCGCGGTGCCTACTGTTTGATCGACAAAATGAACCTGCTGCGTGGCCGCGTGATCGGCCATAAAGACGGCTTCGGTTTTTTACAGCTGGAGCAGGGCGGCGATGATCTGTTTCTGAATCCCAAACAAATGCGCCAGGTATTCGACGGCGACGTGGTGTTGGCGCGCGAATCGGGTACCACCCGGCGCGGCCAGGGTGAAGCAACCATTGTTGAAGTGATAGAGCGTAAACACACTCAGATCGTTGGCCATTTGAACGGTGAGCAGGGCGTATGGTATGTCACGCCCGACAACGCTCGCATCAGCCAGCAAATCTCCATCCCCAAAAAAGAGCGCGGTAAGGCCAAAGCCGGGCAGATCGTGTCGGTAGAAATTCTGGCGCAGCCGAGTATGAGCAGTCCGGCGGTGGGTCGCGTAGCGGAGGTGTTAGGCGATCACATGGGGCCGGGTATGGAAATTGATGTCGCCTTGCGCACCCATGAAATTCCGGTTGCCTGGCCGGCAGCGGTATTGAAGGAGGCTGATGCATACGACGAGCTGGTCGACGAGGCGCATAAAAAACACCGGGTCGATCTGCGTCATTTACCTTTTGTTACCATCGACGGCGAAGACGCGCGCGATTTTGATGATGCTGTGTATGCCGAACGTAAACGCTCGGGCGGTTGGCGTCTGTGGGTGGCGATTGCTGATGTTTCCAACTATGTGGCGGTTGGCAGCGCACTCGACCAGGAAGCAGCCAAGCGTGGCAACTCGGTATATTTTCCCGGTCGCGTGGTGCCCATGCTGCCCGAGGCGTTGTCCAACGGCCTGTGCTCACTGAATCCAAATACCGACCGGCTGGCGCTGGTATGCGAGATCAGCATTAGTGCTGCCGGTCGTGCCGGCAAGTATGTGTTTTTTGAAGCCGTGTTCCAATCGCATGCGCGACTGACGTATACCAAAGTCGGCCAGCACCTCGAAGGCGAGCAGATGCTGCCGCGCAAGGAGCTGTACAAACCGCTTAGCAATCTTCACAACGTTTACAAGGCGCTGCGCAAGGCGCGCGAGAAGCGTGGCGCCATCGATTTTGATACGACAGAAACACGCATTGTGTTCGGCAATGACAAGAAGATTGAGCGCATTGAGCCGGTGCAGCGTAACGAGGCGCACAAGGTGGTTGAGGAATGCATGCTGTGCGCCAATGTGTGTGCCGCCCGGTTTCTTGAGCAGCAGGACATTCCCGGCATGTACCGCGTGCACGACAGCCCCGGCGAAGAAAAGCTGCTTAATTTGCGCGCCTTTCTGGCCGAGCTTGGCTTATCTCTTGGCGGCGGTGCAACGCCTAAGCCTAAGGATTATCAGGCTTTATCGGAGTCTATCGGCGACCGCCCCGACCGGCATATCATTCAGACTATGATGCTGCGCTCGATGATGCAGGCCGCGTACAATATCGAAAATAAGGGCCACTTCGGTCTGGCCTATCCGGCATACACCCATTTCACTTCGCCGATTCGTCGCTATCCTGATTTGTTGGTGCACCGAGCCATTCGCTCTATTATCCGCTCGCGCAAGCCCAGCGATCTAGTCACCCGGGTGCGCGGTGCCAAGCCATTGGCACAGAACAAGATCTTCCCCTACGACGCGCAGCGCCTGCTAGCCGCCGCCGAACAGTGCTCGATGACCGAGCGGCGTGCCGAAGAGGCCACCCGCGATGTGACCGCGTGGTTAAAGTGCGAATACCTGATCGACCGCATCGGCGAAGTGTTCAGCGGCACGGTTAACGCCGTGACCGGCTTCGGTTTATTTGTTGAGTTGAATGATATATTCGTGGAAGGGTTAGTACACGTCACTGCCTTGAATAACGACTACTACCACTTCGACGCCGCCAAGCAGCGTTTGTTGGGCGAGCGCACTGGCGTCATCTACAAACTCGGCGATTCGATGACGGTTAAGCTGGTCGCGGTCAATCTGGAAGATAAAAAGATAGACCTTGAACCCGCCGGTGATGATGCTGAAAAAAGGCCGGCAGGTAAGGATAATGGTAAAGAGCGGACCGAAGGCAAGCCAGGCGGAGGTAAGCGACCGGGTAATAAAGGCGGCAAGAAACGCAATAGTCGGCGTAAAGGCAAGCGTTAGTACCCCTTCGAGGTGATATTGCCTAATGCAGCGTTAAGCAGGCCGTTCTCTGCAAGGCGCACTGGTGAAGGCATAGTGGGCCTACGTCGAACCAGTGCAACGCAGTAGAGGGCGGCCTGCTTAGCACCCTTCGGGTCATCCCAAAAGCGGCACATTGCTTCGTTGGCTCCCCTCAACGTAGGCCCACTACGCTTTCGGGAAAACGCCTCGCACTGTACCGCTTTTGGAATGACTGCATTAGGCAATATCACCTGGAAGGGGTACTAG
>JBBKXJ010000011.1:0-22583 GCA_037969395.1 Pseudomonadales bacterium | reverse complement strand
AGACTTAGGGCCCGCGTCAAAATTAAATCACATTTTGCCGGCCGATCCATCCCGCCTGGCTGCGTCCCCTACTGGGCCTACTTTTGGTGCGAAAACTTGAAATATACTTATATTCCTGCGTTTTCGCGTCTTGCCATGCGGGCGCCTCGACACGCAAATCTGCGATTTAATTTTGACGCGGGCCCTAAGGTGTGATCTTGCAGGCTAAAAGGGTGCACTATAACTTACACGCATTACAATTTTAAAGCCGCCTATGGTAGCAGCGTTCAAGATGTGTTTATTCGCTGCTTGCCCGGGATTTCCGTATCCAGTCAATGCCCAGTTGCAACACCGTGTCGGTGCGACCGAGAAAATCAGCAGGTGTCGGCGTCGCGTTAATGTCTACGCCAATGCCATTACCATCGAACAGTTTGCCGTTTGGACGAAACGAAGCCATCGACGACAACGCGATCTCTATCCCGGAATTCTGCAGGGTGAAATGTTTGGTTGCACCGCTGCCGCCGGCGCTGGGATTGCCGATCAGAGTAACGTTAGGTAAATCAGCAAATGCGCTTAGAAAGCCGTCGGTTGCGCTAAACGACGCGGCATTGCACAGTACCACAACCGGTTGTTGGTATTCGTATTGCTGAGAGTCGTCCGATTTGCCTAACAGCATAAAATGCCAGGTGCTAAATTTGTCGTTTGGAATCTGCCATTCGGGCTCAAACAGCGCGAACGCTTTATCGATTGCGCTGCGTTCTTGCCTGGTCCAGTCGGGATTCGTCAGCCGAAACGTAGGTCGGTAATGCAGATGGTCCGTGTCGAAGCGGGGTGATAAGCGATAAGCGGCGATATTGCTGACATAGGGCGCCGCGTTGTTCGGCGTAAAATAACCATATAATTGCTGCAATATCTGGTAGCGCCCACCGCTGTTGCCGCGCACGTCAATGATCAGACCATTAGTTGATTTAAAACGCGCCATCTGACTCAGTACCTCCTCATTGCCTGAGCTGCGCATGGAGGGTATACGAAGGTAGCCGATATTGTCTTCGAGCAAGCGTGATTCGCCCAATTCAACCTTACCGCTGGGCAAGCGTGTGTCTATGGTCTGCAGGCTGCGCTGTGCTTTTCTTTTACCGTCCGGCGAGGTCAAGGTCACATTCACAACGGCGGATTTTTTGACGCCGGCGTCGGTTCGCATGCGATCAATAGAGCGCAATTCGCGCAGCGACTGTTGCCGAACTAACTGTGGTGAGGCGTGCGGCACGTATGCAGCGGCTACAGCCAACCATTCTGTAACGGGTTTGCCATCGATGGTGGCTAGCAGCGGATGGTCTTTATCAAGTAGTTCTTGCTTGTCGGCCGTAACCGCGACGATACCGGCGGAAGAGTCGGCAATAATGAAGGGCAGATAGCGGTCGTCATCGGCATCCAGAATGACATTTACATCAGCATGGGCGTCACCGATTTTGGCAATGATTTTCGCTAAATCGCGTGCAAACCCGATTGTAGTAAAAACTTTCTGTGGATTGTTCAACAGCGGTTGGGCAGCTTTGCGCAGATCCAATTGCGTTTTAAACAGGTAAGAAGAGTCACTTTCTACGCGCCGTAGAAACTGGTTCAGATCGATGACCATTTGTTCACGAGTCAGGGTGAACGGAAGCTGCGGATTGTTGACCGGTGCCGTGGTGAGAACCGGATGGAGGATAAAATCGCTGCTATCGAGAGAACGGTTAAAACCCTCAATGGCCAACACGTTGTTGCCGCTGCGTACTAGCTTACCTGCAAGGTCGATGCTAAATACTTCAAAGTCATCGGCTTCATGGTCGTCGACCTCGCGCCTGCCTCCGCGCTCGACGCTACCGGATCTGGCCACTTCATGGCCGTTGATATAGGCTACGAAGCCATCATCGAAGCGCATATACAACTGTAATGTGTGCGTGGACGCCGGTTCGCTCAACTCAAATTCACGCCGAATCTGCACGGCAGTAAAGTGGTCCCGCATGTGCGTGAAATGCGTTTTATTATCTTCATAGCCGTAGCCGAAACCTGCCTTGCCGAGTTTCCAGCGAGAATGATCGAAGCTTAGCGTGCGCCAATCCGCTGCGGGCGCCACAACGCCTGCGTGGTAGTACCAGTCAGAACCGGCGGGAATAAGAAAACGATTGCTTTCTTCTGGCATAGAAAATGCGACTCCGGAAACCAGGCTGAAAAAGATAGCCATCGTCAAAAAGACAAAATCGATTCCTGTTCTACTGCAATAATAATTCATGTTTTGCAACGCTACAGCCAACTGCTGGATAACACATGGACAAAGTCAATACGCAATATACTCAGGAATGATCACTGTTAAAAACTTCCGTCGCCACACTACAGGTATTGGTGCCGTGGTCCGCAAAAAAACCAGACGGTAAGATAGTTGCCACGATAGCCAGGGTGCAACACAGAATTTGGCAACAAAATTGCATTACTGATCGCAGGATATAAATAATGTGAATGGTCTGATGATGGAGCAGCTATGGCGTCACTACTAAGTATGTTGAATAATTTTCTGGATTCCGCAGGGAAACCGTCTTTATTTAACCCGGATACTACAAATACCTCACAAAGCACTGATTTTAAAAATATTGTTGCTAAGCTTCTGAATAGTGGAGACGGTGATGCGCAGAGTTTGGCCGGGCTGATGACCGACCAGAGCGACGGCGCTGGGTTGCCGCTGCTGGATGCCGCCGGCAATGTTTTGCCGGCACAGCAGCTGACCGCGGCGTTTACTGACGAGGCTTCTGCGCAGTTGCCTGATGCAGCGTTAACTGCCTCGGCCAGCGGCGCTGGTGACAGTGACGCAATTGGCTTGCAAACTTCAGTTGCCGCAACTGGCGGCGCTCAAAGTGCAACTCAGCCGGCGTTAACTGGCTTGGCAGTAATCGCCAGCCCTGAGGCTTCAATGCCTATCGATGTTCCGCTAACAACATTGGTCAATGGCGGTAGTGATCTCGGTGGCGAGCAAAACTCTGCACTGCAAGTTGCAATTGAGTCTACACCGCTGCCGCCAGGTGGCGAGCCGATGGCGAGTACTGCAGAAGGGAATACTGCGGCGACTCAACAGGCAGGCAGCAGTGTCGTTGAGCCAGCTACGCTGTTTACACAGGCACAAGCGCAGGCACAAATACAGGCACAAACGCAGGTAGTAGACGCAGCGGAAGTGCCTGCTGGAGCGACTGCGGCGATGGCGACGTTGACGACCGATGGTAAACCGCTACTCGGAACAACCACCGATACCGGCACGTCGATTACTGCGCCCGCTAACACTTCGATCACAACCGCGGCGACCAACACGGCTGCTACACCCGCCGCACAATTTGCAACGCAAAACCTGGGGCAACCCGCGTCGCCGCTCGCCGCTGCTGAAGTTCCTGGGTTAGTCGCAAAGGACCCACAACAATTTGTCCTGGAACAGGCACTAGGTAATGAAGCCGGGAGCGACACTGACGCGCCGGCCGACCTGACACGGCAGTCGCTGGTGCCGCTCAGCCCAACACTGCGGGCCGCGCCTACAATAGCAGCACCGCTACCAACGACTGACCCAAATTTCGCCAATGTCGCTAACATGCTGAATCAGGGGCAATCAATGAATAGCCTGAACGACCGCTTGCAGCTGATGTTGCTAAACGGTCAAAACAGCGCCGAGATTCGACTTGACCCGCCGGAGCTTGGCAGCCTGCAGGTGAGGGTAACAACACGCCATGAACAAACATCGGTGATTTTTGTGGCACCTAACAATGCCGTGCGTGATGCGCTGGAGCAGCAGCTGCCGCGGCTGCGTGAGACACTGGAAAATGCCGGCCTGCAGCTGCAGGACGCAAACGTATTTGCGCAAACCGAAGACAGGCCGGGTTCGCAGCCACAGTCTTACGCCGACGTTGAAGCGACCGAGCATATGCTTGCGGATGAGCTTGAAGAGGCTGCCAGCAGTGCACGCGGACCGAGAGTATCCTCGCAATTGGTGGACGCGTATATTTAGTATTGTACCGCCAACGACGACCGGTGATTGTTTGCAACAGGCCGGGCGCTGTTAGTCCCTCAGTTTTTACTTTTTCTGCATTTATTCGCTGTGCTGTTGACGGCGACGGACGCGAGAGAGTTGTATCCGCTACCCGGCGGGTCCCGGCTTTATAGCTGCTTTGAGTTTTTCCCAGCCGTCGCGCAGCGTAGGCTCCGGTACCGAGCTGACAGTTTCCGCAAAGGCAGTGTCTATCGCGTCGCCGCCATACCCAAGCAGCGCCTGCGACTCGCTTGGGTCGATGTAATTTTCTTCAATCTCGACAGCCCCCGGCAATCGCTTAACGGCACTAGCGGGTGAGCGGCTCAAAACGGTGACGTCGTGGCTATGTTGCAGCAGTGCGTCGACGATGTGGCTACCCAGAAATCCTGCTCCACCAATGACAAACGTTTTCACTGTAACTCCAGCGTTTGATGATTAAAGGACCGATGGTACGCGATTTTGCCCGCTTCGGACCATGCGGCACAAGCCTTGCCTAACCTTTCGGCAGATACCGGTTAAGACAGAATTTTGACGCAGTCGGCCCATAGAGTCCACCGTTCAATAAAATAATATAAGAAATACAATAAGATAGAATTAAGTAGTTTTCTGGCATACGCTTTGCACCATCTCTCGGTAGACGTTAATCGCGAACTCCAACTGACGGAAAACCGGCATGGCAAAAGACGAGAAAGAAGCAGCTACGGCTGAGGATGCAGAAACCAAAAAAAGTAAGCTGCCATTAATTATTGGCCTCGTCGTGCTGTTGCTTGGCGGCGGCGGAGCCGGAGCTTATTTTATGGGCGTTTTCGACAGCGCCGACGCGACGGAAGAGGGGGCCGCAGCCGCAGAGCCGGTTAAAGCCGCTGCCCTGTACGCGAAAATGCACCCTGAATTCGTATTGAACTATAAAGTAGACGGCCGCGGTCATTTTCTGAAAGTCGCTATCTCGTTGCTTACCCGCGAACAAGACGTGGTTGACGCCGTTGACCAGCATATGCCGCTGCTAAGAAATGAACTGATTATGCTGTTCAGCGCGGTCGAGTTCGACTCACTGAAGACGGTGGATGGCAAAGCGGCACTGCGCGGCAGCGCGCTAACGGCCATTCAAGCCATTATGGAAACAGAGATTGGCAAGTCCGGCGTTGAACAAGTGTTGTTCACCGACTTCGTTTTACAATAGCGCCAGCCGCCGCTATGACTGACGAACAGCAACCGGACGATTCTGCGGACGAAAATTCTGCCGATGGGGTCAATGCAAACAGCGAACAGAGCAGCGGAGAGAGCAGCCCTGGGAGCAGCGCAGAGAGCACTGAAGCGGGCGCCAATGCAAGCTCAGACGAGCATGCCGAAGAACTTCTCTCCCAGGAAGAAATCGACACGCTGCTTAGCGGTGTCGATGAAGGGGAGGTCGTTACCGAATGTTCGGTGGTAGACGGCGAGGCGGTTGCCTTTGACTTCACCCGGCAAGACAGAATCGTGCGTGGTCGTATGCCGACGCTGGAAATGGTCAACGAGCGCTTTGCGCGCTTTTTCCGTCCCAGTTTGTTAGCGCTAATGCAACGCGACGCCGAAGTCACGCCGCAGGGCATTAAAGTAGAAAAATACAGCGATTATGCTGCATCAATCCCGATGCCCGCCAGCCTGAGCTGGATCGAACTTAAGCCCTTGCGTGGCGCTGGCCTGCTGGTGCTGGACGCGACCCTGGTATTCACGCTGGTAGATAACTTTTTTGGCGGCAACGGCGGCAGCGTAAAAATAGAAAACCGCAACTTTACCGCCACCGAAATGCGCGTTATCGGGCGAGTAATAAATGCGTGCTTCGACAATTTGCGCGAAGCATGGCAGGCGGTGGTTGACGTGCAGCCTGCGCTGTTGGGTAGTGAAGACAACCCCACCCTGAGTAATGTCGTTAGCCCTGACGATGCCATCGTGGTCAGTACCTTTCAGATCGATCTCGACGGCGGCAGCGGCGAGTTTCATATCGCTTTACCGGTTTCCATGCTGGAGCCGATTAAGGAAACGCTGGACTCCGGTATTCAGAGCGATACCACCCACAAGGATGAACGCTGGACGGAAGTGCTCAAGGATGAGCTGTTGTACGCCAGCGTTGCTATTAACTGCTGCGTGGTCGAAAAAGAGATTGCGCTGCGCGACATCATCGATTTGCAAGAGGGCGACGTCATACCCATCGATAAGCCGGAAATTGTGCGCGTGCTGGCCAACGGTACGCCGGTACTGAATGCCACGCTGGGGGTTTCGGGTGACAAACTCGCGCTGCAAATCGTTGACCGTATCAGCAATAACAGAAATTGAACGATCAGGCCGGGAGGCTCGCAATGAACCAGGAAGAAACGCTACCAGAAGATAACGCGGCGGCAAATGACCCGCAGGCAGCCGAACAGGTCGCGCTGGACCAGCTCGAAGAGGTGGCAAGCGATAACAATGCAACACCTCAGCTCGACGTGATACTGGACATTCCAGTGAAGATATCGATGGAGGTCGGCGCTACCAATATGCCGATTCGCAAACTACTGCAGCTGAACAAGGGCTCGGTTATCGAGCTGGAGAGGTTGGCCGGTGATCCGCTGGACGTGCTGGTGAACGGCACGTTGATCGCTCACGGCGAAGTCGTTGTTGTTAACGAAAAATTCGGTATTCGCATGACCGACGTGGTGAGCCCGTCGGAGCGGATTCAAAAACTCAAGTAAACGGATCCAGCGATGAAAACCCTGTTACAGCGAGCCAATATTCCAGCATTTGGTTTCGGGTTCAGTTTTGCGTCTACGGCGGCGTTAGCAGCCGAACCCGCTGCCAAAGCCACGCCATTGACCACCGACTTCTCACAAATAAGCAGTTTGGTTGTGAGCCTGGTATTTATCCTCTGCCTTATTCTGATTTGTGCCTGGCTGGTGAAACGGGTAAGCGCTATCACGCATGCCGGCAGTCAGCATTTGAAAGTATTGGGGGCATTATCCGTTGGTAGCAAAGAACGCGCGCTATTGATAAGCGTCGGTGAGAAACAGCTACTGCTGGGCGTTGCAACCGGCAGTGTGTCGCTGCTGCACGAATTCGACCAGCCTGTGGTTAGCGCCACGGAGCTAGCCAGCGAAAACAATTTTGCCAACACGCTGAAGCAACTGACCGGGCGCGGCACAGCAAAAGTGTCCACACCCGACCAACAATAACGGAATGACTATGCGTTTTAAGCTAGCCTGCCGATTCCTCTGCAGCGTCGCATTGTTTGCGTCGCTGTGCACACCGAGCATTAACGCAGCGGCACAATCGCAGCAGGCCGCCACGCCTGCGCCATTGGCCAGCGCGCAGAAGGTAGCCACAGCAATCCCTGCAATTCCAGCGTTTAAAGTCATCAGCAATGACGACGGCAGCGCAGATTACAGTGTCACCATTCAGATACTGGTGTTGATGACGGCGTTAACACTGCTGCCGGCCATTCTAATGATGATGACCTCATTTACGCGCATCATCATCACCTTCGCAATACTGCGCCAGGCGCTGGGATTACAGCAAACCCCGTCGAACCAGATTTTACTGGGTATGGCGCTGTTTATTACCCTATTTGTCATGTCGCCGGTTCTGAAGGAAGTCAACCGCATCGCCGTGCAACCGTATATCGAAGAGCAGCTAAGCTCGGTCGAAGCCGCCAAACTGGCGCTTGAGCCGTTTAAGGAATTTATGCTCGCACAGACGCGCGAGACTGACCTGGAGCTTTTTATACGTATTGCCGAGCATGAACCACTCAATAGTCCCGACGACGTACCGTTTTCGATTCTTGCACCGGCGTTTGTTACCAGCGAGTTAAAAACGGCTTTTCAAATCGGCTTTATGCTGTTTATACCTTTCCTCGTTATCGACCTTGTCGTTGCCAGCGTGCTGATGGCCATGGGTATGATGATGCTGTCACCGATAATCATTTCGTTGCCGTTCAAGATTATGTTGTTCGTGCTGGTAGACGGCTGGGCACTTATTATCGGCACGCTTGCTGCCAGCTTCGCCACTTAGAAGGGAACGCACATGACACCGGAAATTATCGTCGATTTAATTCGCGAAGCGCTGGCTTTGATTATATTGATGGTCTGCATCATGGTGCTGCCCAGCCTGCTGGTTGGTTTATGCGTCAGCGTGTTTCAAGCTGCCACGCAGATTAACGAGCAAACGCTGAGCTTTCTGCCGCGTCTGTTGACGACCTTTCTGTCAATCATGTTCGCCGGCCCGTTCCTGCTCAATAAGATAACCGACTTTACCCAGCAGTTGCTGCTCAACATTCCGCTGTTGATAGGATAGTACTGCTTTGTTTGAGCTATCGCTGATTGAACTACAGCAGGAAGCGGGGCGCATCCTGCTGCCACTGTTTCGTATTGGCGCTTTTTTTATGGTAGCCCCCATCATTGGCACCCGCATGGTGCCGCAGCGGGTAAGAATGGGGTTTACCTTACTGGTGACCATGATCGTAGTGCCGCTGCTGCCTGCCACCGACTATCACTTCGGGCTGTCGGCCAGCGTGTTACTGCTGGTTATTCAGCAGGTGCTGATCGGCGTATTGTTCGGCTTCATGCTGCAAATATTTTTTCACGTGTTTGTGATTGTCGGCCAAATGATCGCTATGCAAATGGGGCTGGGGTTTGCATCCATGGTCGACCCTGCCAGCGGCGTATCGGTGGCAGTTGTCGGCCAGCTATTCGTCATACTGACCACCCTGCTGTTTTTGGCCATGAACGGCCACTTGCTGATGATTGAGATTATGATCGACAGCTTCAGTCAGGTGCCGGTAGGCGCCACGTTCGATTTTAACAGCAGTCTGTGGCAGGTCGCCAATCACGCCAGCTGGATGTTTGCCAGCGCTTTACTGTTGGCTTTGCCTGCAGTGACAGCATTGCTAATCGTCAACCTCGCGTTCGGTGTAATGACCCGCGCCGCACCACAGTTAAATATTTTCTCGTTGGGCTTTCCCACCTCGCTGGTACTGGGAGGGGTCTTCCTATGGTTGACACTCGCCGGTTTTTTGCCGAACTTTAGCGCTTTGCAGGATACGACGTTTTTTAATATGCAACAGCTTTTTGAGCGATGACATACTATAATTCACTTAACATATTGCGAATAAGTAACTGATTTCGAAATCCTATAGAAAAAGGAAATATATTCATATCGTTTTAAGGCTTAAATAATCTAACGCAACGCGTGCGTCGATGCATTGCAACGGTTACATTAGACTAAGTCAAAAAACCTCAACTAAGTACTTAAGAACTTTCCAATTCATGAAACGGCTGTACTACCTCACGGAAAACGCAGACTGCGCCGAGCAGATTGCCAGTGAAGTGCATCGTTGGGGCATTGCCGACTGGAACTTTCATGTACTCAGTAAAGACTGTGCTGGCTTGAGCAAGCACCAAAACCACGCCGACACCCCCTTACACCAAAAGAGCATCGTTCCCACCGGCGAGCGCGGCCTGTTTACCGGAATCGCGGCAGGCATCGCCGCAGCTCTGGGTGCCAGTCTGCTGGTGCCGTTGCTGGCGACGGTTGGACGCTTTCCTTTTGCCATCCTCGTATTCGCCTGCGCGTTGCTTGGTGCCTGGTCAATTGCCCTGTTTGGCCGGCATGAAGAATATCAAAAACTGCGCAAGTTTGAGCATGACATAGACAGTGGCAAACTGCTGATAATGCTCGACGTCAAGAAGGGTCAGATCGCGCTTGTTCGCAAAGTCATGGAGCAATATCCTGAAGCGGTGCCTGCGCTGCTGGGTGGTGGAATAAATAACTCGCTGGCCAGCGTGAAATAAAGCTGATCGGCCAGTACTGCAACGCATTCGCCACGTTTGCCGTCACCCGTCCACACGAACTCACCGCGGTAACAT
This sequence comes from Pseudomonadales bacterium, assembly GCA_037969395.1. Classification (GTDB taxonomy): domain Bacteria; phylum Pseudomonadota; class Gammaproteobacteria; order Pseudomonadales; family JAUIET01; genus JBBKXJ01. The sequence goes on along the minus strand of JBBKXJ010000011.1, from coordinate 12,689 downwards.
GACCATAGCTTTTGGATGTTCTCTGCGCTCTACGCGCCGCATCCCGCTAACTTGAAACAGTAGATTTTTGTACACCATGAAGTTTGACACCACCACGCTGGTTTTTGACCTGTACGGCACCGCCGTAATGATCGGCGACCGCGCCAGCGACATAGTTGCCGCCCGGCACATTGGCTTGCAATCAGTGGGCGTAACCTGGGGTTTTAATGATTATGCCGAACTGTCGGCGGCGGCACCATCGTGCATTGTAGAACGCGTCACTGAACTTGCTGAAATTATGATCTGATCAACTACTGTGGTCTGAACGGCTAATGTCATGTAATTAGCTATTATTATCCTATCTGTATGACCCCCTGCGTCGCTTCCCAAACTTTGGTAAGCATTTTGCTACTAACTAAGTAATAGCAGCAGGCTGCGCTGAAAAGTGCAAAATCTCTGCAATATTCGCCAAAGAAATGACAGTAATCGTCTCAGCGTCGGCTAATCGGCGCGACGGTGACGTGCATTTGATCAGATAAACAGCAGGAAACACTGGCCATGGCAGAAGAAGACGTTGCCCAGGAAAAGACAGAAGAGGCCACCCCCAAACGCCAGCAACAGGCGAAAGATGATGGGCAGGTTGCGCGTTCAAAAGAGCTGAACACGGCGGTGCTATTGCTCGGCGGTTCTGTGATGCTGTTACTACTCGGTGGCCAAATGCGCGACAGCTTAACAGCGATTATGCGCGCCAATTTTGCCATCCCTCGGTCTGCGATTTTTGATGTGACCCAAATGTTCGGCTTTCTGGGCGCCAGCTTCAAGCAGATCAGTTTCGCCGTTTTGCCTTTTCTTAGTGTCTGTCTGTTGCTGGCAATCGTTGGGCCATTGTTGTTGGGCGGCTGGAGCTTTAGCACCAAGGCGCTGCAACCGAAAATGGAGCGCATCAGTTTCTTCAAGGGCTTGAAGCGCATGTTCTCGATGCAGGCTCTGATGGAGTTGCTTAAGGCCATCGCCAAAGTGCTGTTGGTAGGCAGTGTCGCCAGCATGCTGCTGGCCTATTTCAGTAATGAGGTTTTTCATCTCAATATGCTGTCCGTCAACGGCGCCATTGCGTCGGCCGTCTGGATACTAGCCATCGGCGGCGTTGCCCTGTGTGCGGCATTGATTCTGATTGCCGGCGTCGATGTACCATTCCAGTTGCAGCAACACAAAAAGAAAATGCGCATGACCATGCAGCAGGTGAAAGACGAAATGAAAGAAACCGATGGTCGGCCCGAAGTCAAAGGTCGCATTCGCCAGCTACAGCGCGAATTTGCCAGCGCCCGCATGATGAGTGACGTACCCGACGCCGACGTGATTATTGTTAACCCCAGTCACTATTCGGTTGCACTCAAATACGCGATGGATGAAATCGGCGCGCCGGTGGTGCTCGCCAAAGGCCTAGACCATGTCGCGCTGCGCATCCGCGAAGTTGCCAAAGCGCACGACGTACTAATCGTAGAAGCGCCGCCATTGGCCAGATCGCTGTATCACACCTCGGAAATTGGCGATGAAATACCCGACAAGCTTTTCCTCGCCGTCGCGCAGGTACTGGCTTATGTGTACCAGTTGAAGCAAGGCGACAAGCCGCCGCCGTTGAAAGAGATTGAAGTGCCGGAGGATATGCAGTTTGACTAGCTAAGGGCCCCTCTATTAATTTCTTCAGGCCACGCCCTTCGGGGCTCACAGATGAGTCCAGGCTCCGCGTTATCATTTCTCAACGTGCAACCAGCATGCCTTCAAAATGATGTCTTGATCCTGAACTCGTCTGTATGCCAGAGGCCACAAGCAATTAATAGATGTGCCCTTTAGTGCACAGGTCTCGCTTTAGCGCGCGCTTTGTGCGCCAGTTAAAAATTCTCCCGAACAAAAAAAAAGTCGGTAAGGTTCTTGCACTAACCGTATAGATGAAGGCGAAAGCCATTTTTTTGACGGTATAAGAAGCACTCAATGGAAGCAGCGCAAACAACCAACGCACCGGTGTCAGTGGTACAGACCGCGCGCATGCTGATGCAGGGCAATATCGGCGTGCCGCTGTTGCTGCTGACCATACTCGGCATGATGATTCTGCCGGTGCCGGCGTTTTTACTCGACATGCTGTTTTCTTTCAATATTGCGCTGGCTATCGTCGTTCTCCTGGTCGCCGTGTACGCAATGCGGCCGTTAGACTTTGCCGTGTTTCCAACCGTATTGCTGGTCGCTACCTTGTTGCGTCTGGCGCTTAACGTCGCTTCCACCCGTGTTGTTCTGTTAGAAGGGCATAACGGCGGCGCGGCGGCGGGCAAGGTGATCGAGGCTTTCGGTGAAGTGGTCATCGGCGGCAACTACGCCGTTGGTCTGGTGGTGTTCTTAATCCTCATGATTATCAACTTCGTGGTGGTCACCAAGGGTGCAGGGCGTATCTCTGAAGTGAGCGCCCGTTTTACACTGGACGCCATGCCGGGCAAACAAATGGCGATCGACGCCGACTTGAATGCCGGTGTGATCGATCAGGAAGAAGCCCGATTACGGCGCGAGGAAGTATCCCACGAGGCAGATTTTTACGGCTCGATGGATGGCGCCAGCAAGTTCGTACGCGGCGACGCGGTGGCCGGCATACTTATTCTGGTGATCAACATAATTGGTGGCCTGGGGGTGGGCATTGCGCAGCACTCACTGGAGTTCGCCGACGCCGCGCAAAAGTACTCGTTGCTGACCATTGGTGATGGACTGGTAGCGCAAATTCCTTCGCTGCTGTTGTCTACCGCTGCGGCCATTATGGTCACGCGGGTGAACACGTCTAAAGATATGGGTGAGCAAATCACCCACCAAATGTTTGCTTCGCCGCGCGCCCTGTATATCTCCGCTGGCGTATTAGGGCTTATGGGTATCATTCCCGGCATGCCGCATGTGTCGTTTCTTGCGCTTGCCGGTGCGGCCGGCGGTGGTGCTCACCTGATCAGCAAACGGCAGAAAAAAGAAGCCGAGGCGGCTGCGCTGGAGAGCAAAGCAGTGCCAGCGTTAGCGGCGGCCGAACCAGCGGAGCTGGGTTGGGATGACGTAGTTCCGGTCGACATCATTGGTCTTGAAGTAGGCTATCGGCTTATTCCGCTGGTAGACAAATCTCAGAACGGCGATTTGCTTGGCCGCCTGAAAGGGGTGCGCAAAAAACTCTCACAGGACATCGGCTTCCTCGTACCGTCGGTACATATTCGCGACAACCTCGACCTTGGCGCTAACAGTTATCGCATTACGTTGATGGGCGTCAGCATCGCCGAGGCCGAAATATATCCTGAACGCCACATGGCAATTAACCCCGGCCAGGTGTTTGGCGAACTCGACGGCATGGCATGCAAAGACCCCGCGTTCGGGCTCGACGCCGTTTGGGTGGACGCAGACCAGAAAGAAAATGCGCAGACACTGGGCTATACAGTCGTTGACGCCAGCACTGTGGTTGCGACCCATTTAAATCAGCTGCTACAGCAACACGTGAACGAGCTGTTGGGGCACGACGAAGTGCAGCAACTGCTGGATATGCTCGCCAAAACCTCGCCCAAGCTGGCCGAGGAGCTGGTGCCGAACACTGTTAGCCTGCAAGTGTTGTTAAAGCTACTGAAAAATCTGTTAGAAGAACAGGTGCCTATTCGTGATATGCGCAGCATAGCCGAAGCGATAGCGACCAATGCAGAACTGAAAAATGACCCGGAGCAGCTGACGGCTGCGGTGCGCATCGCGTTGGCGCGAATTATCGTGCAAAAGATATTTGGCGATGAAGCGCTGCTGCCTATCATTACTCTGGACCCCAGTCTGGAGCAACTGCTAAGCCAAAGCCTGCAGGCTGCCAAGCAGGCGGGCGACAGCAGCTTTGATTCAGTGATCGAACCGCAGTTAGCACAGCAATTACACGAGTCTATAGTCAATGTTGCGCAGAAACAGGAACTCGCTGGCAAGACGCCGGTACTGTTGGTATCGGCGCCTATCCGCTCGCTGATGGCTAAGTTTGCCAAATTTGCCCACCCGGGCATGCAGGTATTGTCGTTTGCCGAGATACCCGCCGCCAAACAGATCAGCATTGAAGCGACTCTGAAATAACATCATCACAATGAGAGGGAAGATGCCATGACAATTCGAACCATAGTAGCCAGCAGCATGCAGCAAGCCATGCAAGAGGCAAAACGTGAAATGGGCGACGACGCCATTATTGTTAGCAGTCGAAGAGTTGACGATCACTTCGAAGTGACCGTAACCGACGACGCAGATTGTTTGAGCGCGGCTGCTAGCAAACAAGCTGACGAGATCAAGGCACCTGAACAGGTTAAAGCGGCTACACGCAGCCCTTCTGCCGACCAAACCCGGCCAGCCGCTGCGCAGCCGCAGCCCGCTGCGATCGAGCCGCTGTTGGCAGCCAACGAGCCCGCGCTGAAGAAGTTGATGAGTGATCTCCGATCCATCGGTGACCACTGGCAAAATATGGGAGGTGAGGGGCATCAGCATACGCCGCCACCGGTTAACCCCGTACATGAGGAGCTGAACCGCAGGCTGGCCTGCCTGCAGCTTGAAGAGCATATAAAACAAGACCTGTTACAGCAATTTCGTGATATTCCTGATATCGACCGTGCCTGGCATTTGGCGCTGGCGCAGCTGCAGGCGCGGCTTACCACGAGTACCATCGATGTGATCGCCGATGGCGGCGCTTATGTATTTGTCGGCCCCAGCGGTGCAGGTAAGACTGCCAGCATTGCTAAGCTTGCTGCCGAGTATGTGCTGCTGCACGGCGCTCACAACATCGCGCTAATCACCACCGATGCATTTCGCATTGGCGCCGGTGAGCAGCTGTTAAAGCTGGGAGAAATTTTGGGTGTCGACGTCATTGTAGTTGAGCCGCAGTCGGAGGGACTTGCCGCCACGCTTGCTGTAGTTGCTAGCAAACGCACCGTATTGATCGACAGCGCCGGGCTGGGTGGCGACGACGCCGAGCTTGCCGCTCAGCTGGCCGACATTCGCGGCCAGGGGGAGCGCATCAAAAGTGTGCTGGTGGTGCCAGCCAATATTCAATACGCAAGCATGCAGGCTGCTTATGAGGGCTATCGCGTGCAGCCCTACGCCGGCTGCGTTTTTACCCGGCTTGACGAGTGCAGCAGCCTCGGCAGCGCCGTCAGTCTGGCGCTGGACACGGGCCTGCCGCTGGCGTACATCGCCACCGGTCATGCAATACCGGAAGATTTAGACCAGGTCGATAGTACCGACCTGGTAGAGAAGCTGCTCAGTTTCGCGAGTACGGAGAGCAGCGTACGGAGCAGCACCAAAAGCAGGCGAGGGCGGCTACCAAGAACCTTTGCACAACAGCTACGGCTGGCTTTCTAGCCCGCAGCGAACACTAACCTGAAACAACACTTATTGGAGTTACACCCCTGATGGACAAGGAAAATTCAGTACAAGTGATTGCCGTCACTGGCGGTAAAGGCGGCGTCGGCAAAACTAACGTTGCCATTAACCTGAGTCTGGCGCTGAGCAAAATGCAGCGTCGCGTAGCGCTGTTGGATGCCGATCTCGGCATGGCCAATATTGATGTGTTGCTGGGACTGAAGCCAAAACGCAATTTGAGCGATGTGTTGACGGGCGAGTGTCAATTGCAAGACGTAATGCTGGACGGGCCAGCCGGTATTAAAATTATTCCTGCCTCTTCGGGTACGCAATCGATGGTGCACCTGAATGCGTTCCAACATGCGGCGCTGATCAATGCGTTTAGCGAAATAGGCGACTCGATTGATGTGTTAGTCATCGATACAGCAGCAGGCATTGCCAATTCTGTGGTTAGCTTTGTCAAGGCGGCCCAGGAAGTGGTGGTGGTGGTGTGCGACGAACCATCGTCGCTGACTGATGCCTATGCGTTAATAAAGTTAATGAACCAGCAACACGGCGTTTATCGCTTCAGAATGTTGGCAAACATGACCTCCAGTGTGCCTGAGGGGCACGCTCTGTATAAAAAGCTGCTGCACGCGACCGATAAATATCTGGACGTCAATATACAGTACGCCGGCCAAATACCGTTCGACGAGAACTTGCGCAAAGCCGTTAGAATGCAAAAACCGCTGCTGGAGATGTCGCCACGCTCTAGCTCCAGCCAGGCGTTTCGCGCGCTGGCACAAAAGGTCAATGCCTGGCCCGTGCCGAAAGAGCCGCGCGGCCACCTCGAATTCTTCGTTGAAAAACTCGTTAAAAATGCCGCCTGATGCAATTTGTTAGAAAGCTGAGACCCACAGATGTATAGCGAAGCGAGCAGCAAACAACTGGACACGCTGGTGCAGGAGCATGCGCCACTGGTAAAGCGCATTGCGCAGCATTTAATGCTGCGATTTCCCGCCAACGTACAGCTTGACGATCTTATTCAGGCCGGTTTGATCGGCCTGCTGGAAGCGGCGCGCAACTACAAAGGCGGTCAGGGTGCCAGCTTCGCTACGTTTGCCGGTATACGTATTCGCGGCGCCATGCTTGACGATGTACGCAAGGGCGACTGGGCACCACGCTCGGTACACCGCAACAGCCGCCGGGTAAGCGGCGCTATACAGGCAATCGAGGCGCGCACCGGGAGAGAGGCACAAGATGCTGAAATCGCCGCTGAGTTAGAGGTCGACATGGAGGAGTATTACAGCTACCTGCACGACGCTAACAGTAGCCGCCTGTGCAGTCTGGAGCAATTGACCAGCCGCGAAGATAGCTACGAAGAGCCGGTAGATGAGAGCGCACTGGCACCCTCGGCGGCACTACAGCGCAACGACATGAAAGCTGCCGTGGCGCAAGAAATTGATAACCTGCCCGAACGCGAGCGCATGGTGCTGGCGCTATATTATGACGAAGAATTAAACCTGAAGGAAATTGGCGCTGTGCTAGGTGTGAGCGAGTCACGGGTCAGCCAAATACATAGTCAGGCCATGCTGCGGGTGCGCTCGCGGTTAAGCGATTGGAGTAATACCTAGTGGATTTTCTTAGCCTGATCGGTGTGGTTATTGCCTTCGCCACGATTATTGGTGGCAATTACCTTGAAGGTGGCAGCATGGGCGCGCTGCTGAACCTGCCGGCTGCGCTGATTGTTGTCGGTGGCACCCTGGGAGCAGCCCTGCTGCAAACACCCGGGGACAGTTTACGTCTGGCTCTGCGGCGGCTGCGCTGGATTATTCTGCCGCCCAACGAGCTCAGCAAAATCGGCACTAAAAAAATTGTCAAATGGGCTACCGATGCGCGCCGTGAAGGCCTGCTGGCTTTGGAGAACGGTGCCGAGAAAGAAACGGATTTGTTCGCTCGTAAAGGATTGCAAATGATGGTCGACGGCAACGGCCCCGAAACTATTCGTAACGTGCTGGAGTTGGAGTCGCATATACGCGCGCAGCGCGATCTCGACGCCGTACGCTTCTATGAGAGCATGGGCGGCTACGCGCCGACCATTGGTATTATTGGCGCGGTGATGGGCTTAATCCACGTGATGGGCAATTTGGACAACCCCGAAATGCTGGGGCCAGGTATTGCCGTCGCATTTGTCGCAACCATTTACGGCGTTGGCCTGGCCAATTTATTGTTTCTACCCATTGCCAGCAAAATGCGCAGCTGCGCACGTGCTCAGGCACATTTCCGTGAGCTGACGATTGAGGGGCTGATAGCCATTGCTGAAGGCGAGAACCCGAAAACCATCAAAAGAAAACTGCAAAGTTTCGTGCAGATATAATTCACCATGGCTAAGGATATTTTTTCTGAAGAGTCGGTTAGCCACGAGCGGTGGCTGGTTTCCTATGCGGATTTGCTTACCCTGTTGCTGGCATTTTTCGTGGTGATGTATTCCATTGCGCGCCTGCCCGAGGCCGACTTTAAAGAACTTACCGCGCAGCTTAGCTCATCGTTTACCACGGGCGAGATGACGGAGAAGCCATCTTCAGACACCGTGATTGACCTTGGTGGCGCGGCCGGTGAAACCAGCCCCGCGCAGCAGCTGGACATTCAGCAAAAAGAAAACGCCCAGCAGAAACTGGGCGATACGCTGTACAAGAAACTTGAGGGAGACAACAGCGTACGTGTTAGCGGCAACGAAGAGTGGCTGGAAATTGAGCTGGACTCCAACTTGCTATTTAGAAGCGGCGGCGCGACCTTACGCGGCGCGGCCAGAGCGCCTCTCGCGAAAGTTGCAGAAGAGCTGGCCGCCAACGCGTCAACGCTGCGCGTTGAGGGCTTTACCGATAACGTGCCGATTAGCAGCAGACTGTTTGCCTCAAACTGGGAGCTGTCATTCGCCCGCGCGACGGCCGTGCTACGCTTCCTGGCTAGCAACGGAGTGCAGCCGCAGCGTATGTCGGCCATCGGCTACGGCGAATTCTTTCCGCTGGCCGACAATACTACCCAGCAGGGTCGTGCGCAAAACCGACGCGTGCTGATCAAGGTTGCCAAACATATCGACCCGTTAGCGCCAGTGGCAACGGCAACAAACAGTGCTGCACAGTCTGCAACCGGGCAGACAGCGCAACCGTTCCAAACGATAAAGCTTGAGGGTGGCGGCCTGCTGTTTACCAACAAAAAATCTGCCAAACCCGCAGCGAGAGAATAGAAAAGGATAGCGATGATGACGATGACGATGACGCCGACTGTAATCTTTATTTTGACTACTGTACTTAGCCTATTGGTCGTTATCACGATCGCCGTCGCCGCGATGGTACGCAAGCGCCAGCGGCTACTGCAAAAGCTACAGCAGAGCGTGCAGCAGCTGCAGCGGCGCGAATTGGCCGCTGCCAACGCGGCGCAGGATATGCGCGCCGAATTTACGCAACTGCAAACCAGCCTGGCGCATAATCAGCGTTTGCTGATGAACAACTTAATGCGCGGTGGCCGCGAGCGCGGAGCGGCGACTACACTGTTAGCATCGCGCGACGAGCGTAAACTACGCGATCTGTTGCCACAGGAGTAGGGTGCGCTGTGCGCACGTGGCAGTTCGCAGGTTCGCAGGTCTAAAGCTGTGTCGCCGGTTTGCAAGCAAGCTCGGCGTGCGCACAGCGCACCCTGCGGGTTGTCATTTTTTACGTTGCAAGCGGTGCAATATTCTGTTGTATTAGCCGCACCCTCATAGCCTTTCACTCAAGCATGGTCGAACTAATCGACGCCACGCACTCTCCCCCCGAGTTAATTCAGCTGGCGACACAGCACCGCCAGGCTGGCGATTTGCAGTCAGCAAAACACCACTGCCGCACAGCTTTACAACTAGAGCCCGACAATTGCGACGCGCTGCATCTTGCAGGACTTATCGCTAGACAGCTGGAAAACTACGACGCGGCGATCGACCTGCTACAGCAGGCAATCACACTGCGCGGCTGCGAGCCTTCCTACCACTGCAATCTCGGCAGCATTTTCAGGCAGCAAGGCAAACTCGACGCGGCAATAGACTGCTATCAACAGGCGCTGACGCTGCAGCCGGAGTTTGCCGAGGCGCATCAAAACATGGGCGAGGCACTGGCGACGCAGAGCAATTTCACGGCAGCAGCCGTAAGTTTCCAACACGCGCTGGCGCTTAATCCCAACCTTGTGGCGGCCCACAACGGTCTCGGCAATGTGCTGCGTGTGCAGGCTAAACTCGAAGCTGCTGTTGCCTGTTTCCAGCGAGCATTATTGCTCGATGGCACGCATGCGGGAACTCACTATAACCTCGGTTTAGCTTTCTACGACGGCGAAAATTTTATCGCGGCGAGAGAGTGTTTGCGGCATGCGCTGACGCTGGACGCAAATTTCGCCGCCGCTCACGCGCTGTCGGGCAATGTTGCGCGCGGGCAGGGAGACCTTGCCGCCGCGCTCACACATTGCCGGCAGGCAGTGCAGCTGGATTCGCGACAGCCGAGGTATTATCACAGTCTGGGGTTGGCGCTGCACGCTGCGGGTCAATTCGTCGCCGCGGCGCAGCAGTTTCAACAGGCGCTGGCGCTGCAGCCCACTTTCGCCCGCGCGCAGATCGACCTAGGCAATGCGCTGCGCTTGCAAGGACAACCAAAGGCGGCAATCGCCTGGTGTCAGCGGGTGCTGGAATCGCAGCCCGACCATGCGCTGGCTCATTACAACCTCGGGCTTGCGTTATACGACCTGCGCCAGTTCGCTGCCGCTGCTGAACATTACCGACGCGCCGTCGCGGCGCAGCCCTCGTTGGGTGCCGCATACAATGATTTGGGGCTGGCGCTGAAAGACATGGGCAGAACGCGAGAGTCGCTGGTCCATTTCGGCAAGGCGATGGCGATCAATCCTTCGAATGTGATTGCCGACAGTAATCGCCTGCTGTACCTCAACTATGCAAGCGGCTATGACCGCGCCGAAATTTTCGCTGCCCATCGAGCCTTCAATGAACGCCATGCGGCTGCACTGGCGACGCGGCGACAGTATACGAATACGCGTGATCCGGCGCGTCGATTACGACTGGGATATGTCGCCCCGGACTTTCGCCAACACGCCAACTCGTATTTTATCGAGCCGCTGCTGGCCCGCCACGCCCACGATCAATTTGAAATATTCTGCTACTTCACCGACACGCGCTCTGACTCGACCACGCAACGTATTCAGCAGCACGCCGATCACTGGACTGACTGCGACCAGCTCAACAACGCCGACCTGGCCGAACGCGTGATGGATGATGGCATTGATATATTGATCGACCTTGCCGGCCATACGGCCAACAACCGCTTATTGCTATTCGCTAGAAAACCGGCGCCAGTACAGGTGGCCTATCTGGGGTATCCCAACACGCGCGGTCAGCCCGCCATCGACTATAGAGTGACAGATCACCACATCGAGCCCAAAGGGGACGCCGACGCTTACAGCACGGAGAAACTAATTCGCATGCCGGCCAGTTGGTACTGCTACCGGCCGCCCGACGCAGCGCCGCCCGTTAATGAGCCACCGGCGCTGCGTAATGGCTATGTAACCTTCGGCTCGCTCAATCAGTATTGTAAAACTAACAGCGCAGTGCTGCAGCTATGGGCGCAAATACTGCGCGCCGTGCCGGGGTCGCGATTGCTGGTGAATACCAATACACGCAGCCTGAACGACGCGCCAACGCGAGCGGTTTTTATAGACAAAATGGCCCGCCTGGGCGTTGCCAGAGAGCGCCTGCTGCTGGACGACGAACGCCCGGCAGATACCCATGTTCGCACCTACCATCGGATCGATATCGGGCTGGAAACCTTTCCCCATAACGGCGGCATAACCACGCTGGAGGCGCTGTGGATGGGCGTGCCGGTAGCAACGCTGGTGGGTGAGGGGCTGGCTGCCCGCATGGGACTGAGCATTCTCACTACCCTGGGTTTAACCGAGCTGATCACTCGAACGCCTGCGGACTATGTGGCTACCTGTGTCGCCATGGCAAACGATATTGAGGGCTTGTGCGATTGGCGCGCCGGTATGCGCGCCCGAATGCGACAGTCAGCGCTGCTGGATTCAGCAACGTTTACCCGCCAATTGGAAACGAACTATCGGCAAATATGGCAGCGTTGGTGCGCGAATGAGGGTTGACTCATGCTACCCATTGCATCCCGAATCTGATAATCAATGCGGAGATTTGAGGAGACGAAATCTCGTAAAGCGTTCGCCGTCAACGGTCAATTGACCATCTTCAATAAACCCCAGACGACTGATAGCTCGTGAATTTGGTCGGCTTGGCGGCAATAGGATAGTTATCGACTCAAACTGCATTTGGTTAAATGCGTGATCTTTAACTTTGTTGAAAATCTTGCGTCCCCAGCCCCAATATCCGGGGTGCAAAACCAGGGCGAAGTCAGCGTCTCCATGCTCCGGTTGTAAGCCCCCCCAGCCCGCAAACTCTCCTTTTATAAGGATAGCCCACGGGCCAAAACCGTATTCGTCCCACAGCTTTTGTTTTGCCTGTATGAACTTCTCGCAGTCAGCGGCTGAAAAATCCCGGGCAAGTAACGGCATTTGCCGGCCAACCAATTCATTATTCATTAGCTCAATAATCTGCATTTCTGTTACCGCAGAGAGACGCACAAATTTGATCTCGTCCATGCTATATCTCTCCGTCAATACGTCAGCCCAGCTTAAACTATCTTCGGTGTCGGTACAGGCAAGATAAAGCGGCCACCCGATTTCAAATACTGCTGCTGGCTGATAATCTCGTCGCGAAAATTCCAGGCCAATAGCAAGACGTAGTCCGGCATGCGCGCAAGCAGTTGCTCGGGCAGGTAAATAGGGAGATGCCGGCCGGGCATATATTTATCGTGCTTATGCACGTTTTGGTCCACCACAAAGTCAATGGTTTCGGTGCCGATGCCGACGTAATTGAGCAGGGTGGCGCCTTTGGCCGCTGCGCCATAGGCAGCGATGGATTTTCCGGCCCGCTTGAGCTTTTGCAGCAACGTTAACAAGTCGGTTTTCAATCGTTGCACTGCCGCCGCAAAGTCACGATAGTAATCCAGCGTGTCGACGCCGGCGGCGCGCTCTTCGCTGAGTAGGGTGTTAACGGCATCGCTCACATTCTCAAAGCGCTGCACATACAGCCGCAACGAGCCGCCGTGAATCGTCAATCGTTTGATATCGTTGATATACAGATGATGACGCCGAAACAGGCTGTGCAGCGCTGTGACCGAGAAATAGCACAGGTGTTCGTGATAAATCGTATCGAACTCGCAGTGGTCGACCAGGTCGCGCACGTAAGGGCATTC
>JBBKXJ010000010.1:0-38264 GCA_037969395.1 Pseudomonadales bacterium | reverse complement strand
AGTCAGCTTTTTGCGTCGATTGAGGTGAATAGTGGTTCTATTTGCCGAAATCGACGCGGAAAGATGGCCAAAATATCGCGGCCGCAGTAGATCAGTCTATTCTCGGACAGCCTCCTAGATAACTATTCGCGTCAGCGTGCTTACAGATGACGGCAACTGCCGCAAAGCATAGAGCGGCGATAATCAATTCCAGGCTCGCGACCCATACAAACTTACTGTTCGGAACGCCATCCAGCGCAAAACTGTAGAACCTTGCAACAGCGTAGGAGCCGAAAATCAAAGCGGAAATCGACAGCGCTGTGAGCGTCATGCGTTTCACCCACACACTGCATAATGCACACACACCAACAGCAAAAATGGCGCCGCCGGCGGCGCGCAGTTCGTTGATAAGGCTGGTTTGCTGATCGACCACAATGCCAAGAGTCGCATGAAACTCCACTGGATCGATCAGAATTCCTGCCCCAATAGCCGAAGCGGTCAGACCCGCTATTAAGAGCGTTGCATTAACAAAAAGTTGTTTTTTCACAGGTTTCTCCCGGCAAATCGCTGCATTTAGGTGAGGTGTATGAATGGCGTAGTCAAAATTGCACCGAAAAAGAAGCCAATAGCTGCCAAAGCTGACGCTACTGTGCGCACGTGGTTCCAGAGGGTCCAGTTCGGCAAGAACTCCTGCTGCCAATAACTTTCGGCCTCAGCGCCGCGCGCCGCCAGCCTGTCGAGACGCTTGTTTCTCGGAACATTGAAGCCAAGCGTGACGCCGAAGACACCGACGGTGTATATGCAGCTAGCGACCATGATCGTAATTGCCGGTAGCCCCGATTGTGTAATAAAAGCGAATAGCGCGAGCACGGGGGCAATCACCGCCATGCCGACTAGCAGCACCATAAAGATGGTACGAAACACTTCGCGATTGATAATTTGCATGGCCTCAATACCGCCGCTATCACTGGTGCGATCAAGCGAGCGCATAACAAAGTCTGAAAACGCCAGAAAGACGCCCGCTACGATGGCACACGCGAACGCGGACAGGCTGCTTGCTATAAATATCATAAGTACTCTCTCCATTCTGCTCTACGTTTCAGAGCTGCCAGTAAAACTTGACACAGTGTCAATTGACTCACGGGCAACTTAGCGGTAACTTGACGCTATGTCAAGTAAATCAGAACAAACCCGTAAGCGCATCCTGCAGGCCACTCTCGATCTTCTTGAGACAGGTGCAGGCAATGGCGTGCGTATGACCGATATTGCCGGCGCTGTTGGCATAACACGGCAGGCGCTGTACTTGCATTTTGCGACGCGCGCCGAACTGTTAATGGCAGCAACGCAGTATCTCGATGAAATTAAAGACGTAGAATCCAGGCTCGCGCCGAGTCGCGAAGCCACCAGCGGCATCGCGCGGCTCGACGCCTTTGTGGCTGCATGGGCAAACTACATTCCCGAGATCTACGGTTTGGCCAAAGCTCTGCTGGCGATGCAGGAGACTGACGACGTGGCCGCGGCAGTATGGTGTCAACGCATGCAGGATATGAAAGAGGGCTGCGCCGCGGCTGTAAAAGCGCTTGCCGCCGACGCAACGCTTACCCCCTCACTGACTGCTGATGAAGCTACGGACTTGATGTGGGCAATGTTGTCGGTGCGCAACTGGGAAGTGTTGACGCGAGACTGCCAGTGGCCGCAGGCGTTCTATGTCGAAAATATGGTGCGTAATTGTCGAGCGCTGCTGACCCAATCCGGGACCCGCTAGAAGCTGGTGCGATTAGCAACAGACGCGTGCGATTTTTCGAACAAGGTAAAGCATTTACTAATAAATATTCCATAACAATATGATTTAATGTGTTTATCAAACGCGCTAGGTAACGATATGACAAACAATGATGGCGATGACCCCAAACCCTATGCGTCGTCTCCCTGCTTCGCTCACGAGGTGGAAGATAGCGATTATTTCGGCATAGACCCAACCGATAAAGCCGCCGTCAGTCGGTGGCAGAAAACCCTGCGGAAACGGCTACTTGGACTGCGAATGGGTGTTAAGGATGAGCTGCCGCGACTGGCCACTGAAATTGCGGATGAGATAAGCCAGCTGATCGATCCGCACCCTGGCCTAATCGTTAGTGTCTATTGGCCGCTGGAGGGCGAACTCGATTTTCGCGAGTGGATGCAGGCGTTGATTGGGCAGCAGGTGCGAATTACCTTACCCGTGGTGATTGAAAAGGCACAGCCGATGATTTTTCGCGAGTGGACGCCGGATGCGCGAATGAAACGTGGGATCTGGAATATCCCCATCCCCGCCGAGGGCGCCGCTATCACGCCCGATGTTGTAATCATACCCCTGGTAGCATTCGATGGCGGCTGCTATCGGCTGGGCTATGGAGGAGGTTACTACGATCGTACACTGGCGGGCATGACTTCAAAACCTACCGTCATAGGGGTTGGCCCTCCGCTATGCAAAGTACCAACGATTTACCCGCAGCCGCATGATATTCCGATGGATATCATAGTGACCGGCGCCAACAAGGTACAATATCGACAGCAAGACTGATCCCCCTTGTTAGCACAATCCCGAGATTGCCAGGCTTGGCTGCGACGACGGCTTGCAGCGCCATAGCGGCGGCTTGAGCAACTGCCAAATAAGTTAAGTGCTTTGCTATGTTGTTGTCCAAAAGGATTGTTTAATATAAATATTACGGCGATATAATTCTCATAAAACTTAGGCTACGCAGGTGTTACGGGTTGGCAAAATGACGCACCTAAAAGGCGGTGAAAACCATCCCATTTGGGTTGGCGTTATCGTCCCCCTTTAATCGTCAACATCAACGCTATCCTACTTCTGCATTGCCTCGCATACACGCTGACCTAGCAAACCGAACTCTGCTTCACGACCGCTGCCTCGTCGCCAGGCCAAGCCAATTTCGCGGTAGGCGCGCTTTGCCAGTTTGTAGACGTTAATGTCCGTGTCTTTTAGCATATTACTTTCGATAGCCAGCGCTGGCAGGAACGAAACGCCAAGATCGCTGTGAATCATTTGCACCAGGGTTTGCAACGTTGACGGCGAGATGTGGCTAATTTTATCTCTACGCTTTAATTGGCAGGCGTCGATTGCATGTTCAGTCAGGCAGTGGCCATCTTGCAGCAATACAATCGCCTCGTCCTTTATTTTGCTAAGCGAATATTTTGCAGGGTCGCCCACAAAGCGGGTCTTGTTGTTGCAGGCGAGATAAAAATCATCCTCAAACAATGTGAGAGCTTGCGTATTGGCTAGCTCGTACGGCAAGGCCAGTAGCAACACGTCGAGCTGACCGAGCATCAGCTTTTGATATATGTTCTCGGTCAGGTCTTCGGTAACATTAAGCTCCAGTTTCGGGTGCTGTTGCGTCAATAACGGCAACAGGCGCGGCAGCACAAACGGTGCAATGGTTGGGATAATGCCAATATGCAGATGGCCTGCCAACGGTTGCTTCTCAACATTCGCCATCAGCACCAACTCTTCAATGCTCTTAACGCAAAATGCCGCTTGCCTGGCAATTTGAGTGCCCATGCGAGTCACCGTTACAGACTTATTGGTGCGATCAACCAGGCTCACACCGAGTATTTCCTCGAGCTCTTTGATCGCGCTGCTAAAAGCCGATTGCGATACGTGGCAATCTTCAGCCGCACGGCCAAAGTGTTCGCGTTCAACCAGCTGCAGAAAATAGCGTAGCTGCTTGACGGTGGGATAATGCATGAATGATCCAGAGAATAGGTTGCTGGAGGCGGTATGATCGGGTTTCTTTGCCGGAGATACAAGCCTTAAAAACGGCGGTGATCATGGCAGGCTGCAACATGATCAGACACTTGATAGCTATCAATACCAGAGGTCGGATACGCGCTATCATGCAATTCTGTGGCATTCGGGAGTCAGTATCATGAGTAATAATCAAGCAGCAGCGTTACTGGCGGAGGCACTGCAAAAACTCCGTTACACCTTGCAGGAAGCACGGGAAAATGGCGTACTTGAGCCCTACACCATGTCACTGGCGACTGTGGACAAAACGGGCAAACCGTCGGTAAGAACTATTCTGTTGGCCAACGTTAGCGATGTCGGTTTGCTGTTCTTTGTGAACAAGCACAGCGGTAAAGGCGTGCATTTGGCGAACAACCCAAACGTTGCTTGTTGTTTCTTCTGGCCTTCTATGCACTTACAAGTGGTTATTGATGGAGTAGCTGAACAAGAAAGTGATGCTGAGGCGAATAAGATATGGTCAAAACGTGGCCGCGCCAGTCAGCTCGCCGCATGGGCCTCGCACCAGTCGCAACAATCAGCAGGCAAAACGGCGCTAGCCTCACGCATGGAGAAAACGCGGGATACGTTCAATGACGAGCGCGTGCCGATGCCTGAGCATTGGGCCGGCTACAGAGTACTGCCCACACGCATAGAGTTTTGGCACACTGGATGGCGGCATTTGAAGGATAGGGTGCGTTACAGCAAAGACGAGGAGAACTGGACAAAAACACTGCTCGACCCGTAGGGTGCGCCGCGCGCACGCATTGATCGGTGCGCATGGTGCACCCGAGGCATATACCAGCAGTCGATCTACCAGCAATAGTATCCCTGTCAGTTGCGGGACGAACTGCATTGTTAGAGGGCAAATTTGATTACAATCAAGTGTGTGCAAAACGTGTGCGGTATAAATACATTTTGTGAGAGAAAGTGCTCACTTTGGTGTGACAAGCGCCGAACATTAATGCCGGGAATTTCTCAATATCGCGACATGGCGGCTAAACCGGCTTGTTAGACTGACTCGTGCAGGCCATAATGCCGCGCTTTGCTACTGTGGCTTCGCTCTGGTTTTGATCAGGGTAGCTCCTTGTCCTGATTAACATTTATTGCCGCTTAAATGAACGACACTAATGCCATGAACGACGCCAACGTAAACTTCGTTGAATTACGCGATGTGAACTTCGCTTATCGCGATCGCACGATTTACGACGCCGTGAATATAGATATAAAGCGCGGCAAGGTCACCGTTATTTTTGGACCCAGTGGCTCGGGCAAGACCACCTTGCTACGTCTCATCGGCGGCCAGGTAAAAGCGCACAAAGGCAGTGTGCACGTCGACGGCAATGACATGGCTGATTTAAGCCGCGCCGAGTTGCTCAAACTACGTACCCGCATGGGCATGCTGTTTCAGAGCGGCGCTTTATTTACCGACCTCACCGTGTTTGAAAACGTTGCCTTCCCGCTGCGAGTGCATACGCAGTTGCCGGAGAATATGCTGCGCGATATTGTGCTGATGAAGCTACAGGCGGTTGGACTGCGCGGCGCACGCAATTTGATGCCACACGAACTGTCGGGCGGCATGCAGCGGCGCGCCGCGCTGGCGCGAGCGATTGTGTTCGACCCGAATATTATTATGTACGATGAGCCGTTTGCCGGCCAGGATCCTATTTCAAAAGGGGTGTTAGTACGCCTGATCCGCCTGCTGAACGACTCGCTCGACATTACCAGCGTGATCGTATCGCACGATATCAAGGTCGCCACCAGCATTGCCGACTATATGTATCTAGTCGCCGATAGCAATGTGGTTGCCCACGGCACGCCAGACGATCTGCTGGCCAACGAGTCGCCGCGGGTATGCCAGTTTATGCGAGGCCTGCCCGATGGCCCGGTGCCGTTTCACTACCCTGCCCCTGACTACGCCCAAGAGTTGATGCAATCCTGATGTTAGACAGACTGCAAGCCGTCGGCCGCTATGGCCTGGATTTTTTCGAGTCCGTAGGCCGAGCCACACTTTTTTTAGCACGCATTCTGTGTGCCGTGCCCAGGCCCCGCCAGGCTTTTCCGCTGCTGCTGCGGCAAATGTTTAATGTAGGCTTGCTGTCGCTGCTGATTATCGTTGTATCAGGTCTGTTTATTGGCATGGTTATGGCTTTGCAGGGCTACTCTAACCTGGCCCGCTTCGGCACGACCGATGCGTTAGGCACCCTGGTCGCACTGTCTATGTTGCGCGAACTGGGCCCGGTGGTGACCGGCCTGCTGTTTGCCGGACGCGCGGGTTCCGCTATCACAGCCGAAATCGGTTTGATGCGCGCCACTGAGCAACTGTCGTCGCTGGAGATGATTGGCGTCGACCCTATACGTCGTGTCGTTAGCCCGCGCTTTTGGGCAGGGTTCTATAGCATGCCGATGCTGGCGCTTATTTTTAACACGGTCGCTATTTATGGCGGCGCATGGATTAGCATAGACTTGCTGGGTGTTGATGGCGGCTCGTATTGGACCAATACCATAGAGGCCGTCAGCTTCAGTCAGGACGTGGTTAATGGCGTGATTAAATCGTTCGTATTCGGTGCCCTCGCCGCGTGGATAGCCGTCTATCAGGGTTACGATGCGGACCCCAACCCGCAGGGGATTGCCAGCGCGACAACGCGCACGGTGGTATATTCGTCGCTCGCTATTCTTGGGCTTGACCTGATTCTTACCGCAATAATGTTTGGAGATTTCTAATGGTATCGACGCGCTCGGTCGAAGTCAGCGTAGGCCTGTTCATGGTCGCTGCAGTGCTCGCTTTTACCTTGCTGGCGTTTAAGGTCAGCGGCTTAACGCTTGATGGCGCAAGAGCAACGTATCGCCTGACGGCGAAATTCGATAACGTCGCCGACTTGCGCTCGCGTGCTAAAGTGTCTGTGTCGGGTGTGGAGGTAGGTCGCGTGGTGCGAGTCGGGCTGGACCCGGTCACTTTGCGCGCCCAGGTCGATATGGAAATATACGAAGATATAGGTTTTTTCCCCGAAGACACTATCGCCGCTATACAAACGGCCGGGCTGCTGGGAGATAAATTCATTAGCCTCAGTGCCGGCGGTGCGATGGAAGAGCTGCATGACGGCGATGAGATTACCGACACGCAATCAGCATTGGTGTTGGAGGATCTAATCGGCAAGGTGGTAGCCAACTTCGGCGGTAAATAATCGGCGGCAAATAGCCAGCAATAAAAACTTATAGGTGAAATATGCAAACCCAATGGTATTCAGCAGCACTGTATCTGGCACTCGTTTGTGGCGCAGCGACGGCAATCGCTGCCGACAGCGAACACAGTGAACCTTACACCATCATCAACAACACCACAGAGAGGGTTTTGTCTGAAATCAAGGAAGCCGAAATTTATTTCGATGATGATCCCGAGCGTTTCTACGGGCGTATAGATAGTATTCTTACCGAGGTTACCGACTTCTACAGTTTCTCACGCAGTGTAATGGGGGTGTATGCCAGCAAACGCGCAATGCGCGCGCTGGACGACGCCGGCAAGCAAAAGCTGGAAACTCAGGTCGAACGTTTCGTGGATAAGTTTCACATTGGCCTCGTGGAAACGTATGCCAAGGGTTTGCTCAAATTTAGTGGCGAACGCATTGAGGTCGTGAAACCTGACAGCACCGATGAAGGCGACAGCGCCATCATCGATCAGCTGATCTACGGTGACGGGCCGCAACCTTACAATGTGCAATACAAAATGCGTCGTGATCGCGACGGCGATTGGAAGGTTCGCAACGTTACCATTGAGTCCATTAATCTAGGCAAGGTGTTTCGGTCGCAGTTCGCCAGCGAGGCGCGCAAGTATAACGGCGATCTCGACAAGGTGATCGACAACTGGTCTTCTGAAGCAGCCGCAAAGGAAGTAGAGCAGGAAAAAGAAGTGAAACAGGGCGCCTAGCCGTGTCACAACTGATTGACGAAGGGGATGGCAATCTGGCCCTGTCGGGCCGGCTCACATCCGATACGGTAGCCGAACTGGAGCTGCAGGTGTGCGACTTGATTGCGAAGCAGCATAGCCACTATACAGTGGACCTGGCTGCAGTCACCTTCGGCTCAAGCGCCGCCGTTGCGCTTATGCTTGCCTTGTTGCGTGCGGCGCGCGATGCGGAGAAATCTATTGTCTTCGCCAATTTGCCGGCCGGCATGGCTGGTTTGTTACGAGTGTCAGAATTGGAAGATATCGTACCACTGCAACAGTAAAACTCAGCCGGCTGCAGTATTACCATGACTAATACTCAATCATTTGATTTAAATCATGTACACGGGTTTAAATGAATATGGCAGATGTTGTATCTTTGCGGTTATAACATTGTCATCTTGCAAACGGATATAAACAATGAGTACAGATTCACAACAGCTCACTAACTCAGATTTTTCAGACCGCGATAAGTACCCTTACAATTACGACGTTGTACGTAAATTCGTTATCGCGACAGTGGTGTGGGGCGTTGTGGGGATGGCCGTCGGCGTGCTCATTGCATTCCAACTTGTTTTCCCGGAACTGAATTTCGATACATCGTGGCTTACCTTCAGTCGCTTGCGGCCGCTGCACACCAACGCCGTCATCTTTGCTTTTGGCGGCTGCGCGTTGATGGGCACGTCATTTTACGTTGTGCAACGCACCTGCCAGGCCAGGCTAGTATCCGACAAACTAGCTAACGCGGTTTTCTGGGGCTGGAATTTGCTCATCGTACTGGCGGCCATCACGTTGCCAATGGGTTTGACTACCTCCAAAGAATACGCTGAGCTGGAATGGCCGCTCGATATATTACTGGCTGTTGTCTGGGTCATGTACGGCATCGTTTACTTCGGCACCATCATGAAGCGTAAAACCAGCCACATCTATGTGGCCAACTGGTTCTACGGCGGTTTCATCCTGACGGTGGGCGTATTACACATCGTCAACAGCGCTGCGTTGCCAGTTAGTCTTGGCAAGTCTTACTCGGCATACGCCGGTGCGGCCGACGCCATGGTGCAATGGTGGTACGGGCATAACGCCGTCGGCTTCTTCCTGACAGCCGGTTTTCTGGGCATGATGTATTACTTCGTACCCAAGCAGGCGCAGCGGCCCGTGTATTCGTACCGCTTGTCAATCGTGCATTTCTGGGCGCTGGTCTCTATATATATCTGGGTCGGACCGCACCATCTTATGTACACCGCCCTGCCCGACTGGACCCAATCGCTGGGCATGGCGATGTCGCTAATTCTGCTCGCACCATCGTGGGGTGGCATGATCAACGGCATGATGACTCTCTCGGGTGCCTGGCATAAGCTGCGTACCGACCCCATCCTGCGTTTCCTGGTGGTGTCGCTATCGTTCTACGGTATGTCCACATTCGAAGGGCCGATGATGGCTATCAAGACGGTGAACGCGCTGTCGCACTACACCGACTGGACAATCGGCCACGTGCACTCCGGCGCGCTGGGCTGGGTTGCCATGATTACCATTGGCTCCATGTACCACCTCATGCCTTTGGTATTTAATAAGCCCCAGATTTACAGCCTGCGCCTGGTCAACATTCATTTCTGGCTGGCAACGATTGGAACTGTTTTGTATGTCGCATCCATGTGGGTAAATGGCATTCTGCAAGGCTTGATGTGGCGCGCGTACAACGCCGACGGCACATTAACCTACAGTTTTGTGCAGTCTGTGGAAGCCAGCCATCCGGGTTACCTGGTGCGGGCTATCGGCGGCGCCATGTTCCTGACCGGCATGTTGCTAATGGCCTACAATCTGTGGAAAACCGCCAGACCCATAATTGTACCGGCAGCAGTAGTAGCCGGCGATACGCAGACAGCCTGAGGACGCCGTTATGTCGATGAACCATGAGTTTATAGAAAAAAATATCGGTGTTATGGCCGTCCTTGTTATGTTTGCCATCAGTCTTGGCGGCTTGACCCAGATGGTACCCTTGTTTTTTCAAAAATCGGTGACGGAACCAATCGAGGGGCTAACCCCCTGGACCGCGCTGGAGTTGGAAGGCCGCGACATATACATCCGCGACGGCTGCCACGTTTGCCATTCGCAAATGATCCGCTCCCTGCGGTCCGAGACGGAGCGCTACGGCCACTACTCGGTAGCCGGCGAATCGGTGTACGACCATCCTTTTCTATGGGGTTCCAAACGCACCGGTCCTGACCTTGCTCGAGTCGGCGGTCGCTACTCCGACGATTGGCACCGCGTACACCTGAATAACCCGCGCGACGTCGTGCCCGAATCCAATATGCCGAACTTTCCCTGGTTGTTCGACAAAACGCTGGACGGCAAATACACGGCTAAAAAAATGTCTGTACTGAAGACACTTGGCGTGCCGTACACGCAAGAAGACATGGACGGTGCCAAAGAAGCTGTGAAAGGTAAAAAAGAAATCGATGCTTTAATTGCTTATCTACAGCAGTTGGGCACCGTGTTGAGCGAGCGGTAACGGCAGATGACATTAGGCGATTGGGCGGGCGTAGGCACCATTTTCGTGATGACGGCGTTTATCGGCGTGGTTGTCTGGGCCTATAGCGGTAAGCGCAAGAAAGATTTCGATGAGGCCGCGCAGTTGCCGTTCGCTGACGACGAGCAAAACCAGCCAAAAAATAGCGAGGAGCAAAAATAATGACGACGTTCTGGAGCGCTTGGATCATAATTTTGACCTTGTTCACTATTACCGCTGTTACCTGGCTGCTTTTTGCCAACCGCAAAACCCGCAGCGGCGAGAAAGATGCGAGCACCGGACATGCCTATGACGGCATCGATGAGTACGACAATCCAATGCCGGCCTGGTGGATGTATATGTTTGTCATCTCTATCGTATTTGGGCTGGGCTATTTACTAATGTATCCTGGCCTTGGCAACTTCCCTGGCCTGCTGGGCTGGACCCAGGAAAATCAGTATGACGAAGAGGTCGCAAAAGCCGAGAAAAAATACGGCCCGCTATTTGCCAAGTATGCCGCGATGTCTGTGGCAGAGACAATGCAACATCCCGCGGCGCTGAAAATGGGGCGGCGCATCTTTGCCAATAATTGCTCAACATGCCATGGCACGGATGCTAAAGGTGCGATGGGGTTCCCAAACCTGACCGACAGCGACTGGCTATATGGTGGTGAACCGGAACAAATTCAGCAAACGCTGTTGAATGGCCGCAACGCGGCAATGCCTCCCTGGCAGGACACGCTGAAAGACCGGGGCATAAATGAAGTGGCGGCTTATGTGGTGTCGTTAAGCGGTCGCGAGGCGGACCCGGAGCTGGTTAAGGCCGGTGAAAAACATTTTCAAACACTGTGCATCGCCTGTCACGGCCCCGATGGTACCGGCAATCAGGCCATGGGTGCGCCGAATCTGACCGACGACATTTGGTTATACGGTGGCTCGCCGCTGATGATTAAACAGACCCTTCGTGGCGGCCGCAACGGCCGAATGCCGTCGTTCCAGAAAACATTGGGCGAAGATAAAATTCACCTCTTGAACGCTTACGTTTCGAGCCTGTCAAAAAAAGGCTAACCCAGGCACCAGGGGTTTGACCGTAGGGTGCGCCGTGCGCACCTGACTGCGCCGGGTCAGTACATCGGCTGTGCCACACGAGCGACGCCGAATCATAAGGTACGCACAACAGCGCACCCTGTTTTCTTACTGCAACTTTGCCCCCTGCTTATGAACGAAAATACCCCTGAAAAAATTCCGGTAGTAGAAGTGGCTCCGTCCGAAGTCGGTGAGATGGACCTCTACCAAAAGCGCGAAAAAATTTATACGCGTAAAATTGAAGGCTTTTTTCAGCGCTTGCGGCTGCTAACTGGCTGGCCGCTGCTGCTAGGTTTCTTCCTGCTACCGTGGCTGAACTGGGACGGTCGTCAGGCAGTGTGGTTCGATTTGCCAGGCCGACAATTTCATATACTTGGGCTTACGCTTTGGCCGCAGGACTTTCCTCTGCTGGCTTTTCTACTAATTATCGCCGCCTTTGCGCTATTCGCGGTGACCGTTTGGTTAGGCCGTGTCTGGTGTGGCTATACCTGCCCGCAAACGGTGTGGACGTCAATTTTCATGTGGATCGAACAGGTCAGTGAGGGTAGCCGCAACCAACGCATCAAGCTCGATAAAGCCCCCTGGAGTCGTGAGAAATTCTTGCGTAAGTCAACCAAATACGGCATGTGGATGGGCTTTGCATTGCTGACCGGATTAACGTTTATCGGCTACTTTGTGCCAATCCGCGAGCTGGTACCCAATACTCTCACCCTGCAAATTAGTCTAATGGAATTTGCCTGGGTTACATTTTTCACCCTGGCAACGTACATTAACGCCGCCTATTTGCGGGAACAGGTATGCCTGTACATGTGCCCCTACGCGCGTTTCCAGTCGGTGATGTTCGACAAAGACACGTTGATTGTGTCTTACGATCCAGGCCGCGGCGAACCGCGCGGAGCACGCAAACGCGATGCTGATCATAAACAGCTCGGGCTAGGCGATTGCGTCGACTGTCATTTGTGTGTGCAGGTCTGCCCTACCGGCATAGACATTCGTGACGGCTTGCAGTACGAGTGCATCAACTGCGCGCTATGTATCGATAGCTGCAACTCCATCATGGATCAAATGGGCTACGATCGCGGGCTAATCAGTTATACAACCGAAACTAATCTGGAGGGTGGCAAAAGTAAAACGTTTCGGCCACGTTTGCTAGGCTACGCCGCCGCGCTGGGTATCATGGTAGCCGCTTTTCTTCTTACGGTATTTACCCGTGTGCCGCTGGAGCTTGACGTGATTCGCGATCGCGATAAATTATTTACCCAAACCACAGAGGGCCTGGTGGAAAACACATATAGCCTCGAAATAGCCAACATGGACAACCAGGCGCATACCTACAGCATCGCGGTGAGTGGCCTGGATGGGCTCGAAATTAATGGGCCAACGTCGGTTACCGTAGCCTCGGGCGACGTCGACGAAGTGCCGCTACGCCTCGAGATCGACCCATTTCTGCTTAAAGAGGCAAACACTGAGGTAGAGTTCAGCATAGTAGCCGAGGAGGACGACAGCATTGTGGCGACCTCCGAGAGCCGGTTTATCGGACCGAGTGGCATTAGATGAGTGCCGAAGAGTCGCAAGCTATAACCCCCTGGTACCGCCAGTTCTGGCCCTGGGTTATTTTCGGCCTACCGGCCATTGTGGTCGTTGCCTCGTTTGTTACTCTCGGTATCGCGCTCAAAAATCCTGACAGCGTTGTCAAAGACAACTTTCAACGCGAAGGTTTTACGGTTAATCGTGATCTTGCCGCACAGCGGCTGGCAACGGCTCTGGCAGTGAGCGCCGAACTGCAGATTGATACTGCAAGCACCGATATATCGGTTAAACTGGCAGGCGATTTCAGCACCCTGCCTAAACAACTTAAGCTATTATTTATCCACCCCAACGCCGAAAAATTTGATTTTGCCGTGCCGCTATATGCCGCCGGCAATGGGCTGTATATCGGCGAACTGCAGCAGGCACCCAACGGCCGCTGGAATTTGCAGTTAGGCGCCGCCGGTGAGCTGCAATGGTTACTGAAGAAAAAGGTGCGTATTGACAATAATAAGCTGACAGCCACTTTAGGCAGCAGATAGAGGTACAGGCGGTAACATGGATATGCGCCGCGAGGTCTCTTGCTATCATTGCGGGTTGCCTGTTGCGGGCGGTCGACGTTATGAAGTCACCATCGACGGCGCTGCGCGTGCTATGTGCTGTCCTGCCTGCCAGGCCGTCGCCGAAGTCATAACGGCGGGCGGCTTTACCCAATACTACAAATACCGCACAGAGAATAGCGCGCGGCCGGAGGCGGCGCATCAATTTGCGGCTTTCGATACTCCCGCTTTTCAACAATCTTTCGTAAGCGTCGATACAGCCGGTAACAGCAGCGTACAACTGCTAATTGGCGGCATACACTGCGCCGCCTGCGTGTGGTTGATTGAGCACTATCTGCGTCAGTTGCCTGCGGTCAGTGCGGTACGGGTAAGCTTGAGCGAGCAGCAAGCGAGCATATGCTGGCGTGCCGAGCAGCTCAAGCTTAGTGAAATTTGCACCGCTATTGCCACCATTGGCTATGAGGCGCAACCTTTTACGCCTAGTCGACTGGAACAGCTGCGTGACGCCGAACAGCGCCTGGCACTGCGGCGCCTCGGTGTGGCGGGCATCGGCATGATGCAGGTCGGCATGCTAGCGATCGCACTATATGCCGGCGACGTACAGGATATTGCGGTCGAATACCGCAACTTGCTGCGCCTGGTTAGCCTGCTGATGGCGACCGTCATTGTTTTTTACGCCGCCCGCCCCTTCTTTAGCGGCGCCTGGCGCAGCCTGCAAACGCGCAGCCCGGGTATGGATGTGCCGATCGCGATCGCCATCGGGCTGGCCTATACGGCCAGCGTATACGCTACCGTGACCGGCAGCGGCGAGGTGTATTTCGACTCGGTCTGTATGTTTACCTTTTTTCTTCTGTGTGGCCGTTATATGGAGATGCGTGCCAGGCACCGCAGCGGGCGGGTCACCGCCGATATATTATCGCTACTGCCTGCCACCGTGTTACGCGCCGCTGCTAACGACAGCTGGGAGGCAATTCCTGCGACCGGCATAAACAGCGGCGACAGACTGCTGGTAAAGTCTGGCCAGGTCATTCCTGCCGATGGCAGCGTTGTATCGGGCGCGAGCAATGTTAACGAAGCGGCATTGACAGGTGAGTTTATGCCAGTCACCAAACAGACCGGCGATACCGTGTCTGCCGGTGCCATCAACGGTGAAAACCCGTTGACGATTCGCGTTACGGCCATTGGCAAAGACATGCGTATTAGCCGTATAAAGCAGCTGCTGGAGCGCGCGCAGGATGAGAAACCCAAAGTCGAGGAGCTGGCGCAACGCATCGCCATGTGGTTTGTGCTCGCCGTGCTGTCTATCGCCGCTGTAGTCTGGCTATGCTGGCATTTTGTGCAGCCAGATCTGGCGCTGACAATCACGCTGTCGGTATTGGTAGTCAGCTGCCCGTGCGCCCTGTCGCTAGCCACGCCGACCGCCGTTACCGCCGCCACCAACGCGCTGCGGCAACGCGGCTTGCTAGTGACCCGGCGCAGGGTATGGGAGGCCCTGCCGTATTTGCAGCACGTTATCTTCGACAAGACCGGCACCTTGACGCAGGGACGTTTACGCGTCGACGCCGTTGAAGCGGCAGGTGGCGTGGATGAGCAACGCTGTTTTGCCATCGCCGCCGCGTTGGAGCGTGGCTCCAGCCATCCGATTGCCCACGCTTTTGCAGGCCACGATACGGGCTTAGCCGTTGCATCCCGGCACACTGAAACGGGTCAGGGAGTGCAAGGTAACGTTGATGGAGAGTTGTACCGGCTCGGCGGCGTTAGCTACGTCGCCGGCATTACCCGGCTGGCAGCAACAGAACAGACACAGAACGTTATCTTGCTGGCTAATCAGCACGGCCTGGTCGCGCGCTTTAAATTACACGACGAACTCAGGCCGGACGCCGCGGCCATGATCAAGCAGCTGCAGGACAGCAATTTCGACGTCCATTTACTGAGTGGCGATGCGTCGGGAGCGGCGGTCGACGTTGCCGCCCAACTGGGCATAGCGCATGTGGTCGAAGGGGCACAACCGCAAGACAAGCTGGCCTATGTGCAAAAGTTGCAGGGCGAGGGGCGGTCGAAGGTAATGATGGTGGGTGACGGTATAAACGACATTCCTGTGCTGGCGGCGGCCGATGTGTCGCTGGCCATGCTGAACGCCTCTGACCTCGCCAAAACCAGCGCAGACTGTGTGCTGTTAACGCCATCGCTGGAGATGCTACCCTATCTCTTCGTCATGGCCAGGCGCACGCGCAACACTATTCGGCAAAATCTGCTATGGGCGTTGCTATATAACTTTAGCGCCATTCCATTAGCCGCGCTGGGTTTTGTGCCGCCGTGGATGGCAGCCATCGGCATGTCGGCCAGCTCGATTTTGGTAATTATTAATTCGCTGCGGCTATGGCCACGCCGCGAGCACGCCACGCCGCTGCCCACCCCAAGCTGATGGAAGCCCCTGATATGCACACTGCCAGCACGCCAACCCCTCAACGTAGGGTGCGCCATGGGCACGCAATAATTGCTAAGGAGAGGTAATGGAAAGTCTGTTTATCTTTATTCCAATTGTACTAGTGTTTATAGGCATTGCCGTTAAGCTGTTTTTCTGGGCGGTCGATAACAAGCAGTTCGACGATCTCGACAGCGCCGCGCAGAGCATTCTGTTTGACGACGATGTGCCGCCCCACCCCCCTTCTGCTGACGCGCCAGAAAGAAAACCTGACAATGAATGAAAGCGCGACATTGATGGCGGCGTTTACTGTCGGCCTGCTAGGCAATGTGCATTGCCTCGGCATGTGCGGCGGTATCGCCACCGCAATCGGCGTGTCGCAACAACAAAATCGGGTAGCTAACGTACTGCTTTTCAACGCCGGCAGGGTGCTAACCTACTCCCTCCTTGGTGGCACAATTGGCATTCTCGGCCAGGGGTTTGTGCAGCTAGCGCCCGCTATTGGGCCCTGGCTACGCCTGCTCGCCGGCCTGCTGTTAATTGCCATGGGGCTGTATATCAATCAGTGGTGGATGGGTTTGACCGCGCTGGAACGCGTCGGTGCGCATGTGTGGAATCCGATCAAACCGGTGTTCACTAAATTTACCACTCGCACGGGTTATGCCAATAAGATACTGCTGGGTTTGCTGTGGGGTTTCTTACCCTGCGGCCTGGTCTATTCAGTATTGGGTTGGTCACTGGCAACCGCCGATCCCGTGCGCTCGGCACTGCTAATGGCCAGTTTTGGACTGGGCACATTGCCTGCCATGGTCGCTAGCGGTATCACCGGCCAGACGTTAATGCGCAAGTTGCGCGAGAAAAGTGTGCGTATTGTGATTGGGTTGCTATTGATTACCTTTGGGTTGTGGACTATCGTCGCGCCGCTTCGACATATGGCAATGGCCGACGGCGAGCACTCCCAACACGAACATATGCACCATGACATGTAGGGTGCATTTTGCGCACGTCGAATGTTGACGACGGCATGCGGCGGTTGGTGCGCACGGCAAACAATCCTCTTGCCTCTTTCTACACAACCATCTGCTACTACTGGATAAGTTATGAACACTGATTCGCCCAACAAACGTGGCTTTATCGCCGGATTTTTCCGTTTTTTGTGGAATGCTATAAAAGCCATTAACCATGTAGTATTTGGCATTATTGCACTGCTGCTTATCATCGTTGTTGTAGCAACCTTTATCGGCCAGAGGGGTCTGGCAATTCCGGATGGTGGTGCACTTATACTCAACCCGGCCGGCATTTTGGTCGAGCAGCAGACGGCTATCGGTGCGGCAGCCCTGCTGCAAGGCAGCGACGTACCGCAGCAGGCGCTGGTTAAAGATATTGTTGACGCCCTGGCGCTGGCGAAAGACGACGCTAGAATTGGGCTGGTGGTACTCGAGCTGGAGAAGCTGGAAGACGGGCTGTTGCCAAAACTCGAAAGAATAGCCAGCGCCATCAAGGACTTTAAAAGCAGCGGTAAGAAAGTGATTGCCGTGGCTAACAACTATAGCCAGTCGGCGTTGTTTGTGGCAGTGCAGGCCGACGAAGTGCTGTTAAACCCGGAGGGTATCGCCGTGCCCGAAGGCTTCGGCTCGTACCGCACGTATTTCAAAACCTTTCTTGAGAATGCGGATGTCTCTATCAATCTATTTAAGGTAGGTAAATACAAGTCTGCCACCGAACCGTTTTTTCGCGACAGCATGTCAGAGGAAGACCGGGAGGCACGGCTGGCGATTATGAATACGTGGTGGGACGCCTACACCGGTGCGGTCGAGACCGCGCGCGACATGCAACCAGGCAGCATCAACGCAACGCTGCAAGACGCGCCCGCGCAGGTCAGCCTGGTAGACGGCAATATTGCGCGCCTGTCGCTGGAAAAAGGCCTGGTTGACCGTCTGGTCACCGATACCGAGCGACGCGCTTATCTCATTCAACTGGCCGGCGAGGACAAGGAAAATCACGACTATCGCGGCGTTGACTACAAGGACTATTTACGGGCCACCAGGATGCCTGTGCTGCATAAACCCGCTAAAGTAGCCGTGATTACAGCCGTGGGTACTATCCTTGACGGCGAGGCTCCCGCAGGCGAAATTGGCAGCGAATCGCTGACCGAGCTGATCAGAGAAGCTCGATTTGACGGCAACGTCAAAGCCATTGTGCTGCGCGTCGATTCGGGCGGCGGCAGCAAGACGGCCTCGGAGATTATTCGTAGTGAGCTGCAGGCTGCTCAGGCAGCCGGTATTCCAGTGGTGGCGTCAATGGGATCGGTGGCCGCCTCGGGCGGCTACTGGATCTCGGCGACAGCCGATGAAATTTGGGCATTGCCGACTACGGTTACCGGCTCCATCGGCATCTTTGGGCTTATCCCCAGCTTCGAAAAAACGCTGGCCCGCTACGGCATCTACAGCGATGGCATTGCGACAACTCCTATCGTCGGCGGCGCCAGCGTGGTGCGCGGAGTTTCAGCAGCTTATGGTGAGGTGTTACAAACAACGATAGAAGCAGGCTATCAACAGTTTCTAACAACAGTCGCTAAAGGGCGCGATATGCAAATCGATGCAGTGCATGAAGTTGCGCAGGGCCGAGTCTGGAGTGGCGATAAAGCAAAGCAACTGGGCCTGGTTGACGAACTGGGTGATCTGCAGCAAGCCATCACCGCGGCAGCCCGACTGGCCAAGGTTGAGGACTATTCTGTTTGGTATGTGGAGCCGGAGCTATCGGTCGAAGAAATGCTGTTACGCCGATTGACTGCGTCGGCGTCAAGTATTTTGCCAAAAATCAGCAACGACCCGGTCTCACTGGTTGTCCGCAAGGTTCGCCAGCAGCTTGGCGTTCTTGGCCGTCTCAACGACCCACAGAACGCCTACGTGATTTGCGCCGACTGCCCGGCGGGGCTGTAAGCTAGCATCGCCAGTGTGGGCGACAGTTTGGTGGATTGCGTCAGCGCCATTACTGCTTTGCTAAGAGCAGCCTGCAGCTTGACTAAAAAGTGACTGCGCAGGATATCTTTTGCAACGGAGGTGATCGGTAATACAAATAAACATTTCGATCTGAACGCGCAGGCCGGCGAAAATAACCCTCCCAGCGACTGTCTTTCTGCAGCAGCAAATGCGTAACGGTTAATTTTTCATTATAAACAGGGAAAAGAGCCCCCATAACCTCTCCCGCATTGGTGGCAACCGGAATCTGCCGGTACCATTTCGAAGAATAGTCATTGATGGTCCCGCTTAGCTTATATATGCCTGGCCACTTGGAGGGCTCTACCTTGAATTTAATCTGGCCGCAGCGGCGCGGCGCTACAATATCGAGGCGCTGCGTTTTGTCAGCCATATAGACCACGTTATAGCGCGCAAAGAACTCACTGAAATCGGTAAAGTAGTCGCGGCTTTCCCGGTTTAAAATACGCCGGTTTAGCCACTTATCGGAAACACCGAGCGTGCCCAAAACCGCTGTCTCTTTGACTCTGCCTGCATCTCTAACGGCACGATTTACAGAATCGGAAGTGGGTGTCAGTAATAACACGGCGATAGTGGCGCACACTACGGTAGCACTACACTGCCAGACAACAGCTCGGTTGCGCGCCTGCAACGCGAAGTACAACAGCAAGCCACACACATTCAGCCAATACAGCATCACCACATTTTGATAGCGTTCTGCGGTCGGCTGCCACAGAAATTCACGCCCCATCTGCGTTGCGAGCGCAACGCCCAGACATAGCGACGCCATAGTCAGGGTCAACTCAAACCAGACGTTATGGCGATATCGACCCGTTAGGTCTTGCGTTAACAGCAGTAGCCAGCCAATGCTGATTGGCACGAACGAAAACAGCACCAGCAGATTTGCCAGCCGTGGCTGCTCAATGGACAGCGGTGACCCGAGATACTCCCCCGCCCGCGTCACAATCGCTACACCTTGCTGCAGCAAACTGAGGTTCAGTTGCTGCATATCAGCAGCATCGTTTTGTGAACCAAAATCGAGCGCAACACCGCTCAAGTAGAGCCAAACAAGGAGCACGGAGATAAGCGCCGTCAGTATGCCCAGACGGATGCTTCTTACTGCAATCAACGCCGGCAGCAGCAGCCATACCAGTACGCCGGCAAAACAGGAGAACGCGCCGATTGCTGCCACTGAATAAGCCGCTGCAATGGCAGGCAAGGTCGGTGGCGCTGGCGTGCGAGCGATCAGCCAGCTCGCCAGCGCGCTGGCTGTAAACGCCACGTACCAGCTGCTATTAATCGGGTTGATGATGTTCCAGAACTGGGTGGGACTGTTCATGAAAACCAGCACCAGCCCAACCACAAATAGCAGCAGCACGTTCGCCTCGCGATAGCTGCGCCTGAAGGCTGCCGCGTACAGAAGCAGCAGCGCCAGCATGCTCAACCAGGCAGACGCAAAAATCAGATGGTTTTGCCCAGCAAAAAAGCGAAAATCCGCAAACATCAGTAAGCGGGTGATAGCAATGCGGTGGACACCAGCATGCATTGCAATCCAGTCGTGCAGCGTGATCGACGTAAAACCCTGGTCGAGCGCATCTTCCACCAGCGGCAATAAATGCGCCGTATCGTGCATGGGTATATGCACGTGAAAACGCCACCATAAATACACGTTGAACAGCAGTAGTACACTGCCTGCGAGAACAGCGAACAAGGCAATCAGCCACAGAAGATAACGTAGTGGATACAAGGTAAGGCGGGACATTGGATTCACTTAACAGAAACAATAAGGCGCAAGGCAGTTGCCAGGCGCTGCGCTGGCATTGCTGCGATAGGTTAACGCCCCGCGCGGACAGCGTCCACGGATATGAGTGGCAAAATGTCTCGCTTGACAGAACTCTCCCGACACTACCAGCGCGGCGCAGGCAAACAAGCCAGCCGCGCCGCCTACAGTACAGTAAGTTTAAACGGAATAATTACGCCGCGAGCATGTGAAGATTGCAGCCAAGCCGCGCTGTTTTCCTGCCTCAAGACATGAGACACTGCTTACTATGCGATCAATTAACGTACGGCTACTGTTGCCAAATCTTTTCAAGTGCCTGCTGCTAGCCGTTTTGCTGGCGGCGTTGAATAACACGATTGTTGTCGTTCTGCTTGGCGTCTTCGTCGA
Organism: Pseudomonadales bacterium; assembly: GCA_037969395.1. Lineage (GTDB taxonomy): Bacteria > Pseudomonadota > Gammaproteobacteria > Pseudomonadales > JAUIET01 > JBBKXJ01. Next base: position 17,316 of record JBBKXJ010000010.1, on the reverse strand, counting down.
GCACAGTTCGATTCCGGAAAACGGTCTTGAATTCCTGCTCGGTTCTACTGTTCTTGCGCTGCTGCTGTACCCGTTAGCTAAAAACTGGAAATATCTGTGCGCTATTCATTTAAGTGTTGTGCTGGTGCTCTGTTCTATCAACGCGATAAAAATGGTGTTGCTGGAACAACCCGTCATGTACGAAGATTGGCTGGTTGTAGCGGAGACGTTTTCAATACTGAGCAGCATAGATAAGCTCATTTTAATAGTCGCAACCATTGCCATGGCCACGCTGCTGCTGTTCGGCATTCGTATCAAAACTCCGTTACGCTGGGGCCTTGCTGCATTGTGCTGTGTTTTTATCGGCATTAATGTGGCGCTTCCAAACGTCGGCAAAAACGGACTTGCGGCGGTACTTAACTTACGGGACGAGCCGCCAAAAACTGCCCGCGAGACGTATCGGCAGGTGGGGCCACTGTTTTTTCTGTGGCACAGCCAGCTGCGCTACCGCGAACTTAGCAGAGAGACACCGGACCGCCGTGCCGCTGCACTGATAAAACAGCGCTATTCAAACACCAGCGAGCGGCCTGCTAATCGACAGCACGACGATTTTAACGTCTACATTATTCTCGGTGAGTCAGTATTTTACCTGGATGAGTTTGATGAACTGCAGCCCAATCCGTTTGCAGCAATCAATTCGTTAGTGGGTGACAAGCTGGGTACGATGGCTGCTGTACCGTCGTTTGGCGGTGGCACGGCGCGCTCCGAGATGGAGTTGTTATGCGGCATTCCGCACGTGATGCCACAGGTCGAGTTCGTCAAAATGACCAGGGCGTCTAAAAAGCTACAGTGTTTGCCGCGTGAAGCGACCGCAAACGGCTACGACTTCTATGCATTTCATGCTAACAATCCGGGGTTTTGGAACCGCGCAATTGCTTACCAAATACTTGGCATTCCGCTGCAACACTATTTTAACAATGCCAATTTCTTCTCGATGGAAAAAGCCGGCGACGCACGTTTTATTCCGGATGATGACTTCTTCGAGCAGTCGCTGGGCATGATCAAAACCAAGCTCACGGGTGACAATAAAGATAAGAATATTTTTTACTTGTTGACGTCGGCACTGCATCGTCCGTATGCGCTCGATGCCGAAGACTACCCTGCACAAGACTACAAGGACTTTGCCGCCTCAAGCGATTTTCAACGTTATCTTAGCGGTTTGTATTACACCGCGAACGCTATCCATAACTTCGTCGAAAATGTACAGCGAATCGATCCCAAGGCCTTGATTGTTTTTATGGGAGATCACTGGCCACCGGTTGGCGACGACCTGAAATCAGTTAGTGTCACGCCAAAAGGGCGCTACCAGACCCCCTATTTTATTCTGCAGCATGGCAAGCCCGTTAGCCCAAAGCAAAGCCTGAGCGCGTTCGATATTGTCGACTACATTTATAAGCTAAAAGGCTGGTCAACGCCATATGAATACATTCGCCGTTACGCCAGTGCCGAGCTGCAAGGCTATCGACCTGTGGGCGAGCTGCTGCTGAATGATTCAGAGGAAATCGATTGTGCATTGTCGGCAGCGGCCTCGAGCAAATGCCGCAACTTGAAAACACTGCAGAACGTGGTGTTCGACGCGCTTTATTAGCAACACTGCGGCTGACCTGTTGACTTGTACGGTGATTTGGCCACGCAGGGACATGCTGCTGCCGTTTTTTGGCTGGTTTTATACGGCCCGGTGTCTTCAGGTTACATTAGCAATGCTAACTTGATCCATATCAAAGTTTTCCGTTCTAACTTCGGTTATTTTTAGCCGTTGATATGCGTTGTTATCTTCTCTGGCTTGCATTGCGCCACAGCGGGCCACTGGTAGCGCTACACAGACAGTACGATAATTTGCGCAATCACAAAAGTTTCGATTCATTACAAGTATGGATTCGCAACGAGACCATTGTTGTTATAATGTTGGCCGCGCGCCACGCGCTGCCTCTTAGTACGGTGCTGCACTGAGCAACAACAGTAAGTTGGTTTGGTTTAAACAACAGGTGATAAAAATGTTTAGTAATGTATTAGGAATTATTGCGACACCGGGAAAACAGTGGCGAAGCTTCGCTGACCACGCGCCCGAGTCCGCGCTGCGGGCAATTCAATACACACTGCTGATGGCGATTATTCCAACCATCGCCTGGTATTGGGGTACGACACATGTCGGTTGGCAGGTTGGCGATGGTGACACTATCAAGCTCAGCACGAGCAGTGCGCGCGGTATTTTCCCGTTTTTCTATCTGGCCATGGTTAGCGCGATTGTTTTTATCGGTTGGATGATCCACTGGATGGCATCAAACTACGGTGCTGACTCTAGTACCGGTAAAGGCATCGCCATAACTGGCCTGGCGGCCACACCGCTGTTTTTAGCCGGCGCTGTTGGTTTCTATCCCATTTTCTGGGTGGCGCTGGTGTTAGGTGTGGCATCGGTGTGCTACACCATGTACCTTTTATATTTGGGCATTCCTATCGTCATGAAAATTCCGGAAGAGCGCGCCTTTTTGTTTGCCAGTGCGATAGTGGCCGTGTGTATGGTGGCCGTCATTGTAATGATGGGTGCCTCGGTCATTCTGTGGGATATGGGTCTGGCACCGGTATTCACCGACGGCTGAAAGTTCACAAGCACGGGGATTATGTCGCGTGCGTGCCCTTCTGGCACGTTAGTGTGGTGTAACAGTCATCCCCTTCCATCGGCACTTTCCTTGTCACAGTTTTGCTTCTGTTATCCGTGACCGTAGCGGTCTGCATCTTCATGCTTGTTGTCAGTGCATTCAAATTCCAGGGTCGAATGGTTGATATCGAATTCCTCCTTTAGCCGGGACTTGATCGCCTTACTGATGACCTCGATATCGTGCCATCGCCCACGTGCGACCACTATATGGGCGTCCAGCGCGGCGGCGTGCTCTTCCATTTGCCAGAAATGTGCGTGGTGCACTTCTTCGACGCCGTCCAGATTTTCCACGGCGGCTATCACGGTGTCAGTATCGATGTCCGTTGGACAACCCAGCATCAACGTGCGGATCGCGGTGCCAATCTCGTTCAATGCGAGATAGAGAATGTAGACAGCGATGCCGATAGTGATCGCCGGGTCTACCCAGCGGATATCGTAGAGCAGAATCAAAATGCCACCGATGATGACGGCGACCGAGGCCAATGCGTCGCTGAGATTGTGCAGAAACAGCGCACGGATGTTTACGCTGCCCTTCTGCATTGAGTACGTCAACATTGCAGTCAGCGTGTCGACCAGCAGCGCAACGCTGCCGAGGACCACAACCCACCAACCGCGAACTTCGGGCGGGTCGACGAGCCGCATGCCACCCTCATACATAAGATAGAAGCCGATTACTATCAACGTGGTGTAATTGATGAGGGCCGCTACAATCTCTATCCGTCCATAGCCGAAGGTCATCTGCGCGTCTGCCGGGCGGCGGGCAATCTTACGTGCGCCGAAGGCGATGACGAGGGCCGCCATGTCCGAGAAGTTGTGGATGGCGTCAGCGATCAATGCCAGCGATCCCGCAAATATACCGCCGACGATCTGTGCGACTGTCAGAATGCCGTTCGCCCATATGGCAATAGCAACACGCCGGTCGCCGCTGTTGGCGTCGAGGTGCGGGTGATCATGCGACATCTGCTACCCCTCCGTTCGCGCACAGGGTCATAACATGTTCCGCACCGGTTGCGGCGGCGAGACCAACACCGCTACCGTCCGCTATACGCTTACGCTGCACGTACGCTTTGGCTGCTTGCATTTTCATAACATTTCTCCAGTAAAAAAGGCAGAGGGGCGCGACAAAAAACTCAAGACTGCGTCCCTGTGCGCCGTTCGGCGCGAGTCTCCATCCATTCATAGATCACCGGCAACAACACCAGCGTCAGCAACGTTGAGGTGATCAAACCACCGACCACCACGGATGCGAGTGGTCGTTGCGTTTCCGCGCCGACGCCCGAAGACAGCAACATGGGTATGAGCCCAAGCACGGTCGCGCTGGCTGTCATCAGCACCGGGCGCAGCCGCAACTCCGTGCCTTGACGAACGGCTTCGGACACGCTGAGCCCTTTGTCGCGCAACTCATTGATAAAACTCACGAGCACGATGCCGTTCAACATGGCGACGCCAAACACGGCGATAAAGCCAATCGCAGATGGCACTGATACGTATTGCCCGCTGATAAACAAGGCAATCAATCCGCCAATGGTTGCAAACGGTACGTTGGCAATAATCAGCGTGGCGAACCGCAGCGAGTTGAAGGCGGTGTACAGCAGCACGAAGATGAAAAAGATCGTTAGCGGCACAATGATCGCCAGTCGCGCCATGGCGCGTTGCTGGTTCTCGAACGCACCGCCCCACTCGATCCAGTAGCCAGCCGGCAGCTGGATGTGCTCGGCAATTGCCGCATTGGCGTCGTTGACGAAGCCGTCGACGTCGCGACCGCGCACATCCATCTGGATGACTGCATAGCGTTGCAGCTGCTCGCGGCGGATGAAGGAGTATCCTTCCGCCACACTGACGTCGGCCACTGCAGACAAGGGCACGATAGCACCACCACTGGTCTGCAGGGGAATACGCTGAATCGACTGCACCGAAGCCTTGGATTTGTCATCCAGCCGTGCGGTAATGTCGAAGCGACGTACGCCATCGATCAGCGTGGAAACCGGCTCGTTACCAATGCCAGTGCGCACCACGGCTAACACGTCGTCAGCGTTCAGACCAAAGCGCGCTAATTGATCGCGTTTGACCTGAATGCGGATCTGCGGCTTACCGACATTGGCCTCCAGCCCAAGATCGGCGACACCCTCCACGCCGGCAATCACATTTTTGACTTTCTCGCTCAAACGGTCGAGTTCCGTCAATTCGGGCCCATAAATTTTTGCCGCCAGCGTGGCGCGCACGCCGGAGAGCAGCTCTTCGACCCGCATCTGAATCGGCTGCGTGAAGGCAAACACGGCGGTGGGCACCACCACTTCGAGTTCTTCGCGCATGGCTTCGGCCAGTTCAGTGATATCCCGATCACCGGACCATTCACTTTCCGGTTTGAGCTCTGTGTAGATTTCCATGTAGTTGACATCCGCCGTCTCGCCTTTCTCCGCGCGCCCAATCATGGCAATGGTCGTGACCACCTCGGGAAACTCCGACAAGGCCATTTCGATATCTTTTGAAATCTCGATCGACTGCTCCAGTGAGGCAGAAGGAATGGAGCTTACGCGCCACATGATGGAGCCCTCCTGTAATTGAGGCATGAATTCCTTGCCCAGGAACGGAAACAGCGCGAGACTAACCATTAGCAGACCAGCTGCGCTACCAACCACAATTTTCTTATTTGCTAGCGACCACGCCAGCAGCGGCAGGTAGCGTGCCTTTATCACCCGCACCAGCCAGGTATCACGCTCTTCCCTGGGCTTGAGAATCAGCGCCGCCAACACGGGGATGAGAGTCAGCGTCAGCAACAGCGAGCCTGCCATAGCAAAACTGATAGTAAAGGCCATCGGTTTAAACAGCTTGCCCTCCAGACCCTGTAGCGCAAACAATGGAATAAACACCACAATGATAATCATGATGGCGAATGCGATTGGATTAGCTACTTCCCGGGCGGCGGCCAATACCGCACCGGTACGATCCACCGGCTTACCGGTCGCTAATCGCTCGGACAGAATGCGAAAGGCATTCTCGACCATGACCACCGCGCCATCGACCACTATGCCAATACCGACTGCCAGCCCGGCCAGCGACATCAAGTTGGCCGACAGGCCCGCTTGCCCCATACAGATAAAGGCGATCAGCATGGCCAGTGGCAACGCAGCGACCACGACGATCGCCGAGCGAATTTCGCCCAGAAAAAGAAACAGTACGATGGCGACCAGAATCGATCCTTCCACCAACGCACTGACCGCCGTACCTACCGCTTTTTCCACCAGGTCGGTGCGTTCGTATACCGGCCGTAACGTGACCCCCTCTGGCAACGATTGCTCAACAATCTTTGCTTTCTGTTTTACCGCGTCGACAACGTCCGCGGCGTTCTCGCCGGTGCGCGATAGCGCCATGCCCAGCACTACTTCTTTACCATCCCGGGTCACCGCGCCAAAACGCAGCGCGCCGTCCTGACGAATGGCGGCGATATTACGCAGGTACACCGGCGTGCCATCCCGCACTTTAACCACCATGGCGCCAATGTCCTGCTCGTTCTCGACCAGACCCAGGCCGCGCACCAGATACTGCTCCGCGCCGAGGTTGATGTATTGACCACCCACCTGGCGGTTATTCGCTTCGATTACCTGCATCACATCGCTGAAGGTCAAGTCATATTTGATCAGGCTCAGTGGATCGATGACCACCTGAAACTGACGCTCCTGACCACCCCAGGACATCACATCGTCGACGCCGGCCGCGGTGCGCAGAATCAGGCGCACATTCCAGTCCTGCAGCGTTCGCAAATCCATATCGGTGATTGCCGCGTTGAGCTTTTCGTCCTCGCGCTCGAGGGTATACCAGAAGACCTGGCCCAGCCCGGAGGTATTTGGCCCCATCTCTGGCGTACCGTAGCCCTCGGGAATGCGATCACCTACCTCCTGTAACCGCTCCATAACCAAACGGCGGGCGAAGTAGATGTCCATGTCATCTTCAAAATAAACCGACACATAGGACAGCCCAAACAGGCTGACCGAGCGAATCTGCTCCACCTTGGGCAGACCGGCCATGCTGGACTCGATCGGGAAGGTCAGCAACTGCTCGACATCTTCTGCGGCCAGGCCCGGTGACTCGGTGTAGATATTGACCTGCGCAGGTGTCACATCCGGGAAGGCGTCAATCGGTACGTTGACAACAGCGCGCCAGCCAAGAAAAGCAATAACGCCGAAAATAATCAGTACCAGGAATTTGTAGCGCAAAGCGGCTTCAACAAGTTTTTCCAGCATGTCAGGCACCTAGTGGGCGTGGCCTTCGCCGAGCGAAGACTTGAGCAATAATGATTTGAGATAAAATACGCCGTCGACAGCGATGGCATCGCCCTCCGCCAGACCCGCACGCACGGTGACAAAATCGCCAACGGTCGCGCCGGTCTCGATCGCCTCCGCGTGAAACTTCACGTGTTGCTCACGTTTAAACACGCTCGACTTGCCTTCAATAAGGGTCACAGCGGCCGCCGGTACGGCCAGCACGGGCGCGCCGGTTCCGGTAGTGATTTCCGCCTCCACAAACTGGCCGGGATGCAGGCGATCATCGCTGTTGTGCACTTCAATGCGAAGCCCCTGGGTGCGCGTTGTTTCATCCAGCCGGTGGTGCCGTTGAATCACCGTACCCTCAAACCAGTTAACACCGTCCACGCTCACCCTGGCTTTGGTATCTTCATTAATTGACTGCAAACCACTGGGAACGGTTTGTGCTTCCACCCACAGAATCGATTCGTCGCTGATGTTGAAAAGTACACGGCCCGGGTCAATCAGCTCACCGTTAATGAAATCGTCCTGCAACACCGTGCCGGCCTGTGGTGCGAGCAAATCAAACTCGCCAGTGGCCCGACTGGCATCCCCCGATTGCAACAGGGCGCGCGCCTGTGTATCGGTCATTCCGTAGGCCAGCACGGTCGCAAACGCCTGCTGCTGTGCGACCTGCGCTTCGGTGTAGCGCCGTTCAGAGACGGCTTTGCGCCCCAGCGTTTCCACCCGTTGCCAATCGCGGTCGGCCACAATCAGGTTGCCCTGCGCTTCCGCCATAGCCACACTGGATAGCGTCACCAGCGGTTGGCCGGCTTTGACAGCATCGCCCAGACGCGCATGGCGCGCCAGCACTTGCGCGGTGATGCGCGGGGTGACCCGGGAGGATTGGTAGGCGTTAATCACAACCTCGCCGGGAACACGCAAGGTCTCTTGCAGCGCCTCCAGTGTGACCTTTTTAACGACAATTCCTGCGGCGCGCTGCGCGCCTGCTGTTAGCGCAATGGCGCTGTCTGCCTCGCCTTCATGGTCGCCGTGTGCTTCTTCCTCTGCGTTAACCGGGTTAATCAGTGCGAGGCAGAGGAGCAGCGCCCACCACCTGGCAGTATTTTTCGTAAGAGCCCTCTGTGCAGAAGGAGCCCTCAGTGCAGAAAGAGCCTTCAGCCCACAAACAGCGCGCCGCTGTCGCGCAGGCAACAGCGTCTGGCGATGCGATTTGGAAGCGAAGTAGAATTTGTGTTGCATCAGAGTCTCCATGGTTGTTGCTAACGTATCACGCATCATCGCGCCGCTCCCTGAGCCAGCCAGTGAGTGACCTGGCCCGATGCCGACAGCCATTCGAACCAGGCACGCCACAATGTCTGACGCAGATCAAGCGCACTGGCCCGCACATCCAGGGTCTGGCGCAATTGCACCAGATAGTCGGTGGTGCTTAGCTCGCCGGCTTGCCAGAGTCGTTGCAGTTGATCACTCTGCCGCGTCAGGCTCACCTGGCCGGTGCTCTCCCAGTCTTGCCATGCGTCGCGCGCCAGTTCATAGCGTTCCGTGGCGCTGATCAACCGGGCACGGGCGCGTTGCAATAAGTCGTCAGCGATTTGTTGCGCTTGATCTCGATCCGCCATCGCGGCGGTGACTTCGTGGTTGAAGCGATTGCGGACGAACAGCGGAATCGACAGATTCAGGCCGACCATCGTGTCGTCGTCTTCCTTACCCCCGGCCAGGCTTATCGTGGGATCGGGCCGGCGTTCACGACGCCGCAGATCGACCGTCGCATCCGTAGCGTCAACCTGGCGGCGGGCGGCTTGTACGTCCGGCAGGGTCAACACCAGCGCCTCGGGATCAGCCGCGCTTGTCGGCAGTTTCGGCAATTGTGCAGGCAGTGTCGGCCAGCGCCCGGGCGGCGCGTGCGGTGACAGACTGCGCACGACCTGACGCGCTTCGGCGAGACCTGCGGCGGCGGTAGCTTGCTGGATACGCGCGTCAGTTAATGCCAGCGTTGCGAGGTCAGATTCCACCTGGTTCAGATCGCCCGCGTCAAAGCGCCGTCGGGCGAGGGTCGCAAACTGATCCGTTAAATCGACGCGCTCCGCGGCGAGGCGATCACGGGCCAGGCCACTCTGATAGCGGGCCAGCCCTTCCAACAATTCCACAGTGACTTGCCATTGCGTGGCGCGATATTGCGCTTCGACAACTTGTCGATTCGATTCGGCGACGGCGGTACGTGCCGTGCGTTTGCTGCCCCAGTCAAAAGTCTGGCTGATACCGATACTGCGAGTATCGCTGGAGGCGTTCTCCGCATCCAATGTCAGTTCAGGGTTATACAGCGGGCGCGACGCGGCGCTGCGTTGCGCACCGCTGGCCTCCAGCGCCGCGCGTGCAGCTTGAACCCTGGGGTTGGTTTCGACTACGGATTGTACAAAGCGGCGCAGATCAGCAGCATCTTCGCCGCTGTTCACCGCGGCCAGTGTCATGCCAGGAGTAACGATTAAACTGCCCAATAGCAGCACGAGTCCACACAGTGGTTGGTGCATAAATCATCTTCCAGATGAGGTGCGTCGGTGCGCACGCCGGACGGAATTCGGCGCGCACGAACGGAATGAAAAACGAGCTATGCGGTGGGGGGAGGTGTAGGGGGTGCTTGCGTTAAATTTCGAAAATGAATAGCCGGAGCTGCTTTACGTTCCGGAAGAGTCGCCGGAGGTGTGACTGACGCCTCTTGCTCGGCGATGCTAACCACATGGCCGTGACAGCAGTGTTCGCAGTGTTCGGCATTCTGATCGGCTGTGCTATTTGTGACCACAGCTGCTGTAAAGGGTTGGGAGTCAAGCTGATACGTCGGATCATCGCCGTGCGGATGCCCCACGCTGGGGATGTCGGCAGCGCCGTCCAGACTCATAAAGAGTACTGAGAACATAACGATTTGGCAAAGCAGGCGTCGCATCATTTGATAAGTGTAACTTGATTCCTGAATTTCGGACACCCACGCTCTTCAATCGTTCACCGGCGCACGCATCGTTTCAAGCGCCAGGAGCCTGTCGGACTTAGGGGTTCGTAGCGAGGCGAGTTGGAAATCGAGTCCAGTTTTTCGCGATTTTGAGGCGCATAGTGGTGACTATGTAACGAGAAATCGCGGAATAATGGGCCGATTTACCGCCGCCCCAGTAGAATCATCCTAAGTCCGACAGGCTTCTGGACCACTATCCTGATACAGGGGGCCGGACAGCTCAGCATGCGCATTCTTGTGATCGAAGACCACACCGATATCGCCGAAAACATCGGCGACTATCTTCAACCAAAAGGCCACGTGCTGGATTTCGCAACCGACGGCATTACCGGCCTGCACCTCGCGCTGACCCAAAGTTACGACGTTATCGTGCTCGACCTCATGCTGCCGGCGATGGATGGCATTACCGTATGCCGCAAATTGCGCACCGAAGGCAAGAAGGATACGCCGCTGATAATGCTTACCGCGCGTGACCAGGTGGACGACAGAGTACTGGGTTTACAAGCCGGAGCCGATGACTACCTCGTTAAGCCGTTCGCCCTGCCAGAACTTGAGGCCCGCCTGCAGGCTCTGCAGCGGCGTGGCAGCGGCCATTCAACCAAGGTAATTATAAGAGTCTCGGACCTTGAGTTTGACCCGGAAACGTTAACTACCATGCGTGGCGGTCAAACGCTAAACCTCAACCCCACCATGCGCACGTTACTGAAAGTACTGATGGAAAACACGCAACGGGTGGTCAGCCGCGAGCAACTGGAACAAGCGCTGTGGGGCGACGACCCGCCAGACAAGGACGTATTGCGCGCCCATATTTATACGCTGCGCAGCATTATAGATAAACCTTTCTCGCAAAAACTGCTGCACACCGTACACGGTGCCGGTTACCGCCTGGCACCGGTTGAGCATCGCTGACATGCCCTGGGCAGGCAAGTTACGCACGCGCATCACCATTGGCATGTTGGTGTTCGCGAGCCTGAGCAGCCTGTTGTTCGCTTTTGGTGTGTATCTGGCTAACGAGGGGCTGGAAACCACGGTGCTGCAAGAGGTGGTACAACACGAATTTGATTCACTGGCAGCCAGCTCTCTGCAAGATGCCGGGCAGACGCATATCAATAGCGCTTTGCTGCAGGGCTACGTCGGTCAAGCCAACGCGAAACTGCCACCGGAACTGCAGGTGCTGCAACCCGGCAGTTACCATAGCCTCTTGATCGGCGATCAATCGTATGAGGTGTTGGTAGGAGATGATACGGGTCGCCGCATCTATATGGCGTATAACATCACAGAATGGGAGGTTCGCGAAGATTATATGATTGGCGTGCTGGTCGCCGGCGTTTTGCTGGTCGCCCTGGGCTCGGTGTGGTTGGGTTTCTGGTCATCCCGGCAAATTGTCGCGCCGCTGACTGCGTTTGCCGCTCGGGTTAAATCACTGGACCCGCGGGAGCGCCACGTGCGCCTTACGGAACAGCTTCAGGATGCCGATATTAGCGGTATCGCGCTTGCCTTCGACCGTTACATGGAACGCCTGGACGGCTTTGTCGAGCGTGAACAGTCCTTTACCGCCGCAGCAAGCCATGAGCTACGCACGCCGCTGACGGTAATCCAGGGCGCAGCCGATGTGCTTGACGCGCAACGTGATCTGCCTAAACCTGCGCAGCGCGCAGTGCAACGCATACAGCGCGCCAGCCGGGAAATAAAAGAATTTATCGAGGCACTGCTATTTCTTTCACGCGAAGACCGGACGCAGACGAACAATGTCAGCGGTTGCGATATGGGCGAAATCGCCCGGCATATCGCCGATGATTACCGCGCCATGCTGAATGGGAAGGCGCTTGAAATCGACTGCGAAGTACTCGGTGAATTGATACTTGATGTAGCCCCCAGTTTGCCGACGATGGTGATCAGCAATCTGCTGCGTAACGCCATTGAGAACAGCGAGACGGGGCGCATAGTGATTACGTTAGACGAGCGCAGCCTGACTATGGCCGACCCGGGTCGCGGCATGAGCGATGCACAGCAGGCGCGCCTGTTCGAACGAGACTTCACCACTAAAGAGGGTGCCGGCGGCATGGGCCTGTACCTGGTCAAGCGTATATGTGATCGTCTGGGCTGGCGCATAAGCGTACAAAGCGCCAGCGGCAAGGGTACGGCTGTGCGCTTATTGTTCCAGGCCTAACGCAACTATTCGAGGCAATACTTTATTAAACAGCTTGTTTCAGATCAACTATTCCGTCAGTCTCAGCGACGGCTATCTGAATGATCCGTTTAAAATCATCAGCGTGGTTGATGGTGTCACAGGTAGACCGGTAGTAGAAGACGCCGACAGCAACCTGTCGCGCGTGGTATTCGAGAACAGACCGGATTCACGCCTGAAGAATGCCCTTTACGGCTTGCACAAGCATTATTTTAACGGTGATGTGCTAGAAGCATCGTACCGTTTTATGCTCGACGACTTCGGCACCGATTCGCATACCATCGATCTGCGCTACCGTTGGAAACTCAACGAAACGTTTTATTTGCAACCGCATGTGCGCCTGTATCAACAGAGCGCGGCCGACTTTTACACACCATTTTTGGTTCCAGGAACAGAACCCCTCGCTGGCGATAGCGGATCAGAGGCGTCGGCCGATTATCGCCTCGGTGAGTTGAACAGCTACACCTTTGGAGTCGAATTCGGTCGTGATACCAACAACAGCAGTTGGAGCATTGCAGCAGAGTATTATTTGCAAACAGAAGACGAACCCGGCGGCAAGATCGGCGAGCTAAAGAATCAGGAGTTGTTCCCCGACGTCGATGCGTTTATGGTGCGACTTGTGTATGACTTTTAGCAGATAAAAGCGTATTAACTGTACACTGTCTCGGGAAATCAATGTCGTGCCCGCCGCTATCGGCATGTGCGGTCGTTTTACTGCCATGGCCAGCGACTGTGAGTTGTTGGTCGACAGCAGCGATGCGGAGCTCACCCACGAGTTAACCCAAATCGTAGCAACTGAAGCCTGGCGCATTGAACAGAAATTCAGCCGCTACCGTGACGATAGTATCCTCTGTGAAATTCACGGCGCTCGGGGCCGGGCCGTCAGCGTGGACGAAGAGACTAGCGGACTGCTCAACTTCGCCGCCCGGTGCTACCAGCTAAGCGACGGCTTGTTCGATATCACCTCCGGAGTTCTGCGAAAAGCCTGGGTATTTGACGGCAGCGATAACATTCCCTCATCCTGTCAAATGGCAAACACGCCCGCGATTTTTTAGAGGCGCAAGCCGTATTATTCTGGATTCAGCAGCGCTAGAAATCCTATTCGGACTACTCCTGCATTTATGTTGAGCGTGTAATGATGCGCGCAGCCTGCACCACTGCCGTCATTGCCTGTTTTTCATTTCTTTCATATGCCGTGCCTGATGCGCGCTAAACTCTTCGGGTGACACCTTGCCGTCACTATCGGTATCGATTGCATCGAACGTCGGCGCTTGTTTCATGCGTTTCATTTTCCTGCCTTCGGCGACGCGTTGTTGCATGCGTTTAGTATGTCCATCGCTAAACTCCTGCTGACTGATCTGACCATCGGTATCGGCATCGTAGTCGCTGAAACGCGGCATTTTACGATCCGCTCCCATGCCACGGACCGCACCGCCCTCCTGACGCATGCCAGATTTGTTGCGGCCCTTACCTTTACCGGGTTTTGCACGCGGTTGCTCGGGCAATGTGACCCCGCGCTCCCTGGCACGTTCCTGCATTAGCTTTTGGTGTTGCTGGCGATACTGCTGTCGTTGCTCCGCCGTTTGCAGGCTACGCATTTTCTTTCGATGCGCCTGGCGTTCTTCCTCGGTCATTAGTTGACGACCATAGATTGGTTGCGCTGCACTTCGTATCTGCTCGCTAGCCTGCGCTTGCTCGACATCGTTCTGTTGGGAGAAAGCCGGCGTCATGACGAGCGCAATAGCCGCTGCGCAAACTGGCAAAAAGGTTTTGTCAATAAACCTCTTGAGCACATTTTTTGACATAAAACTACTATTCATCTCGCTTGCCTCTAGTAAATATGGATTTGAAGGTTTTCCTTGCGCACTCTCTCGGTCAAATTATCAAAACGTCAGTTTGAGCAGCATACCGGCGCCCCAGTCGGGACTGCTTTCGCTTAAACCGGCAAGGCCGTGCAGCTGTACCCGCCAGGCATCGTTAAGTCGCAGCGATACGAAACCGGTGACTTCCTGGACGGCATCACCCGCTTCGAACGCCGATTCTCTATAGGAGTATACGATCCCGCCGCGCACCGTCCGGTTGAATTTATAGATGCCACCCGTAGAGGCGAACCAGACATCTTCCAGATCAAGTCCGGAAGGGTCGCCGCGGAACTTGTAGCCAGCGGAACCAAGCAACGTTACGTTGCCGAAGAATTTGTAAAGGTCAGCTTGTAGCGAGTAGTCGTTCTTGCCAGTGCCCAGCCCCTTGTCTTCATCGGCTGTACCGAATTTGACCTTGGTCGTGACGTCCAGTGCGACACCTAACTCGGAACTGCTGACCACGTCATACAGCGTAACGCCGCCGAGTACATCTCCCAGTCCACTTTCGGTTTCCGTGTCTCCGGTGCCGGCAATGAATTGCCCGTCGGCGTCGGTAATGACCGTGCCGGTGGGCGCGCTGACGTACAGGTAAGGTACGGTGAGGCGAAAACCCAGCCGGCCAGTGGTCAGCGTGGCCGTAACGGGGATATAGATATCCTCGATATCGTCGTCGCCACCATAATCACCGCTGCTATAATCTACTCCGGTCGACAGCTTGAGCCTCGGTTCAGCAGCACGCACCGTTGCCGCCACGCTGGTAAACACAACGACAAGACACAGTGCCGCCAACGTTGTAACGCTATGACACCGCATCTATCGATCTCCTGCAGTAACAGTTGGTCTATTGATTGATGCGATCGCGGTCCTGGTCTGGATCATCGATGCGGTCCTGGACTCTGTCCTGGTCTGGTACATCCACGCGATCACGGTCTCTGTCCCTATCCTGTTGCGGGTCATCCTGCTGATCCTGGGTGCGATTTGCTGCCGGAACCTCGACTCGATCTCGGTCACGGTCCCTGTCACCAACCTCCATATCCCTATCGCGATCCCGATCCCGATCTCTATCCTGATCGAAGTCGCGGTCGGTGAGTCTGTCTCGATCACCCACCCGGTCGCGGTCGACTTGTTGATCGCGGTCGACCTGATCGATACGGTCTTGAGCATGTTCACGGCTTCTATCGTGATTTTGCGCAAATGATGAAGCAGCGAGTCCCAGCGACAACACAGCGACGCTAGCGTAAACAGTATATTTCAATGACATGATTTCTCTCCGGTTGAAATTTGGTTGAACTTCATACTCTGCAACTCACAAACCTGCGAATTCTCAAAGCTATATCCGTTACCCGTTGGATCGTATGCTACATTAACGACTGGCGTAGATATTGATCAGAATCAACATTGCAGGCGTTATTCAGGCCTACCCCTTCTGCTTGTACCAAGCCTTTCAGTAGCACTCAATTTTGCTCCATGCAACGATAAAAGTATCCTCTCACTGTGTATGTGAAATTCATGTCACCGTGGCGTAACTAATCTGTCTTGGGTTCAAGAAATAAGTGCAATTAGTCACGCAGCAAGCAAACAAGGGGCTATCTGAAAAAAACGCTTTGGCTTGGTAATTTGCGCTTAACGGTAGTTACGCCACTACAGTGACCGCATCACAACTTGAGCACAATCAATTCGCTGGCTACCGAGGATTGTGAATTGTGTCAGTCACGACTTGGTGACAGAGTAAAATTTTTTGTAGGACCAGCGGGGGCATTTGAACTTACGGTTTGATTGTTCCTGAACCACCCATGTTTGATCATGCGCCATGCTGATGAAATATTATAGGCGACCAAAATACGTGCCCGGCATAGGGAGAAATTCCTGATCGCATGCTACCTCACGCAATAATGCGTTCCAGCCAAGAGGAGTACGATTAAGCTAATCTTGTGAAATCTGATAGAGGTCAGTGACGGCACACTGAAGAAAACTCGATCAAGCAGCGACACCAAATACTCGGCCAACTCCAGCGGTTAGCACCATTGCAAGCGCACCCCAAAAAGTGACTCGGAATGCACCCACTGATATTGCTGCACCGCCGGCACCTGCGGCGAGGCCTCCCAGTAACGCCAGGAAGACTAGAGATGAGATTGCGACCAAGGCTATGATTTGAGTTTCAGGAACAATCCAGGCGACTATTAGTGGAAGTGCAGCGCCAATCGTAAATGTCCCAGCGGAAGAAAATGCCGCCTGAACAGGTTGTGCACTAACACTCTCCGATATACCTATTTCATCTCTAGCATGTGCCCCAAGTGCATCATATGCCATCAGCGTTTCCGCAACTTGTTTGGCCAGAGCGGGGTCGAGCCCTCGACTTTCGTATATATTCGCAAGTTCCTCTTTTTCAAAATCAAAATCTTGCTCTAAGGATTGACTTTCGAGCGCCAAATCCGCGTTCTCGGTATCGGTCTGTGAGCTTACCGAAACGTATTCACCAGCCGCCATTGACATTGCCCCAGCGACTAAACCGGCAACGCCCGCAAGAAGGATATTGTCCAGTGTCGCGCTAGCCGCAGCAAAGCCAATGATGAGACTCGCTGTCGAAACAATACCGTCATTTGCGCCTAACACGGCGGCGCGTAGCCAGCCCACGCGATGTGATCTGTGTACCTCAGGATGACTCATAGGATGACTCGCGAGTTGGCGTGCTCGTAACGCGCCAAATCCACATGATCGGCCCGGCTTCGCTCGGACCGACTGCATGTGGAATTGCCAAGTTATGTTAATACTGCGGTTAGACGTCTATTTCACTCAATCCGTAACGACTTGATTCAATGCGTTTTGAGCTGCCATTTTGACGCCCAACGCGACACGCGCGAACGGGCGGAACAGCTACTCTATAAAGGCGCCTTCAAAACTTGCGCTTGCGCCCGGTGAACATGGCGAGGATCAAATTCTCGCGATGCCGAACGCTTTCGTAGATCGCGGCGGCCACATGTATGCAGACCAGCCCAACCGTGACGTTGGCGATGACTTCATGCAGTTCCTCGACCAGTGCATCTCCCCAGTAAGCATCCGTGGTCAGCATCCACCCCGTGACGCTGGTGGTGATCACCGCACAGATGAGCGCGATAATCATAACTGCAGCGGCGGGATTATGGCCGAGAAAGCGCGGCTCCAGCCGCTGCACCGCCGCGCGCACATACGTGATAAAGCGGCGCGGGGAGGGAACGAAATTCGAGAAGCGCGCATACTGCGACCCGATGAATCCCCACACTATTCGTGCGCTAACCAGCGCTAGCGCGATATAACCGAGCACTTCGTGG
>JBBKXJ010000009.1:0-6300 GCA_037969395.1 Pseudomonadales bacterium | reverse complement strand
CACAGGAATCGTTTTTCGGTATAACGGTCGTCATGGACGACGCAGCCGCCGTAACTGAAGCGCCACCCCTTGCCGATCAGTGCGATGATCGGCCCTTCGCCAACGAGGCGGTTGTCCTGAGCAAACTCGAATATATCGAGTTGAAGGCCCAGTGCAATTACTATAAGGCGCTTTTCGAGCAAGCACAGGGGCGAGAAGCCGACCTCAATCGTGAGTTGGAGAAGGAGCGGGCGAAAGTACGCGACCTGAACCAGCGCCTGTACGGTCGCAAGAGCGAGCAACGTAAACACCGAGAATCGCTTCCGAAGCTACCCGTGACAGGACCCGCTCGTTCCAGGGGGCAACAACCCGGATCGCAAGGGCACGGGCGTACACCGCGCCCGCACTTACTGGTCACGGAGGAAATCCGGGATCTGTCCGGGCATGAGAAATGCTGTGCCGACTGCGGCTCGCCCTTGCGTGACCTCGGCACGACAGAGGAATCGGAGATTGTTGAAATCCAGGTACGCCCTTACATCCGCAAGATCCGCCGCAAGAAGTACCGTGGCTGTGGCTGCCAGGGCGAGACACGCATAGTAACGGCCTCACCGGCACCCCGCGTACTCCCGCGGAACAATCTCGGCGTGTCCGTCTGGGTCGAACTGCTGCTTGACAAATACCTGTCGTCGCAGGCGACGCACCGGCGGTTGAATGATTTTGGCCATCTCGGTTTCCCCCTCTCCCAGGGCACAGTGACCGGCGGGCTCCAGCGCCTCGCTCCCTTGTTCGAACCCCTGGTCGAGGTGATGCGGGACAAACAGCTGACGGAACGCCTGTTTCACGCCGATGAAACCGGCTGGAAGGTGTTTGAGGAAATCGACAACAAGGCAGGCAACCGCTGGTACCTGTGGGTCACGCAATCCCCGTCGGTGGTGTATTACCAGATGGCGCCGGGCCGGGATGCCGGCGTGCCACTGGAACACTTCAGTGAGCTGGTGGACGGTCAATTCCCCGTCTTCCTCGTCTGCGACCGCTACAGTGCGTACAAGAAGCTGGCGAAAGAGCTCCCGGTTATTGTTCTCGCATTTTGCTGGGCTCACGTGAGACGTGACTACCTTGAGGCGGCGCGCCGCTGGGCCGCCAGTCCCGGGACTTCCAGCGATACCACCGGTCCCTGCGACAAAAGCTCTCGCACATGAAGGCCCGCAGCGCCGCCTGTCTGCAACAGGAGCACCTTCACGAGGCGCAGCGTGCGCTCCTGACCAGCCTGGACAATCACTGGTCCGGCCTCGTTCTGTTTGCCAAACACCCGCAGGTCCCGATGGACAATAACCAGGCGGAGCGCAGTTTGCGCAATGCGGTGACCGGGCGCAAGCGGTACTACGGCTCCGCTCGCGTGTGGAGCGCGGAACTGGCAGCGCTGATGTTTACCGTGTTGCAAACGCTAAGGCTATGGGGCCTGAATCCGCGGCACTGGCTGACCGCGTATTTGACAGCGTGTGCGGACCATGGCGGACAGGCACCGGCCGACCTGTCAGACTATCTACCGTGGCACATGACCGAAGGGCGACATGACGCCCTGAGCCGGCCGCTACC
The DNA here is from genome assembly GCA_037969395.1 of Pseudomonadales bacterium. Classification (GTDB taxonomy): domain Bacteria; phylum Pseudomonadota; class Gammaproteobacteria; order Pseudomonadales; family JAUIET01; genus JBBKXJ01. Next base: position 4,725 of record JBBKXJ010000009.1, on the reverse strand, counting down.
GGTGACAGACCGGTATGAGACACACTTATTCGAGGACACGGGATGACGATACCCCCCAGCTGCTTGCCCACCCACGAGAACACGACACCGACCACCACATGCTACAGCGGTCGCGACTTCAGTGCCGAGGAGCTGGCCTTCATCCGGGCCCTGATCGCCGACAACCCCACCTGCACCCGGGCCCGCCTCTCCCGGCTGACCTGTGAGGCGCTGGACTGGTACAAGGCTGACGGCGGACTCAAGGAGATGTCTTGCCGGGTGGCGATGTTGCGTATGCAGGACGACGGAGTGATCCAGTTGCCGGCACCCAGGGGTGAACGCCCGACGAGTCGAATCACGTTCACGGAACAGACGGCGCCACAAGCCGTGATCGACCAACCGGCGAACCGATTGACCCCGTTGCAATTCTGCCCGGTGGAAACCCGGGCACATTCGCGCCTGTGGAATGAATACATTCATCGCTACCATTATCTGGGTTACAAAACATTGCCCGGTGCCCAGTTGCGCTACTTTGTGACCAGTGGCGAACACTTTGTGGCCCTGTTGGGGTTTGGTGCCAGCGCGTGGCAGGCGGCACCGCGGGATAACTACATCGGTTGGAGTCACGACCAGCGCAAAGCGCAGCTGCACCGGGTGGTCAACAATGCCCGCTTCCTGATCCTGCCCTGGGTCAGATCGAAGAACCTGGCCTCCATGATCCTGTCGATGGCGGCCCGACGCTTGCCTGCCGACTGGGAATCCCGCTACCACTATCGCCCCGTCTTGTTGGAGACGTTTGTAGAGAAAAACCGCTTTGCGGGAACGTCGTATAAAGCCGCCAACTGGGTTTATGTCGGCGAGACCAAGGGACGGGGGAAGCTGGGACCGGCAGGGAAGCAGAGTGTGCCGATCAAGGATATGTGGCTCTATCCTCTCACGCGAGACTTCAGGTCGACGCTAACCCGGTAAACTTGGGTATGGGGAGGCCGAATATTTACCTCACTTACGCGCTAATCGATTGATTTTCTGTGTATTTATAGTCCAAAAAAACACCGCTTTTCCCAGATTTCAGTCGATAAATGAGCCGTGACATCATGGTGCACTCCAGCAATTAAACAGGAGTGCTCAAATGCCCGTCACTTTCCTTAGTAAGCCACACCGCCGTCACTATGGCCGCTACAATGGCGAACCCAACGGCGAACAGCTCGCCCGATATTTCCATCTCGATGACGCCGATCTCGGTCACATTCAGCGACTGCGTCCTATATTAGTCGACGCAATTTTAGTCGAAGCAATTTTAGTCGAAGCAATGAACTTGCTGAGGAGAAATGGTGGTAGACGAACAATCGCGCAACGCCAACAGCGTGCAAACACCTGCGCGCTCACTTTGGCGAGGTGCATATGGTAACGACCACGGTGAAGAAGTTGAGATTACCGAACACTTGATACAACAGGCCTGCCGTAGCCTGGAGAATGAGCTGGACAATCATTTATTGATTCCTGACCACAAAAAACCTCGGGCTACCTTAATGCGCCCGCTGAAACACACGAGGTGTTGTCGGTCGATGCCTGGTTGAACACCGGCGATGTCGGCTATTTCGTCGACCACCGCATTTCCATTACTGGTCGGGAAAGCTATCACGCACGAGGGCGCGACAGGACTTTATCGACAGCAATTAGGCGTTGACGACAAAGATCAGCTCGCTCTTGAAGTGTATTTTCTCAAGCGCCTCAACGCAGTCGTGATAACAGAACAACAGAAATGACAAACAACAAGACATCCGGCCCCACAGCCGTCAGAGCTGGGTTCAGGTTCATCAGTGCTGCCATCTGGCCGGTAATCTGCTCGCCCAGATAAAAAAGTATGCCCACTGCACTGCCAATAGCAACACGAAGACTGACTGATACCGTTCGCGTGGAACCCATTACAAAAGACAGACTCAACATGCACATCGCAACAATGCTGATAGGCCCGCTTACCTGTTGCCAAAAAGTATACCAGTACTGACGGGTTTCCAATCGGTTGTCTTCCATGTGTCGAATGTAGCGAAGCAAGTCGATGGGTGACATCGTATCGATTGGCATCAGCAACAGCGAGACCTGCTCTGAAGACAACATGTTCTGCCAGCGGAGCGTGTCCAACCGCTGTTCGCGCACACTCTCTGCGCTGAGCTCGGTATCACGGACGTCACGGAGCAACCACACGGCTGCGCTGATGGCATCAGCGCTTCCTGCCTCAATCAGGCGCACCAGCTTGCCACGCTGATCCAGTTCATAAATTTCGACATTACGCAGCGACCTCCCAAACATAACGTGGTCGACATGGACCACCGCATTTCCGGTGCGCGTCCAGATAGATTGATCGTTTTCATTATCAACGGTCAGTTCCGATGTCTTGGCTCGTAGTTGAACTGCCTGTTGCTCCCATTTCGGAATGGCGAAGTTTTGCATGGCAATAACCAGCAAGCCCAGTAGCAGGCTCACCTGAAAGACAGGCCAGGCGATGCGCTGTGGCGAAAAACCGGACGCCCGGATTGCCACTATTTCGCTGTGATTGGCCATGGCGCCAAGTCCGACCAGTCCACCGATCAGGACAGTAACCGGCAATAGTTCAGTGACGCGTTTCGGTAGCGTGAAGGCAACGACGGCAAATGCATCGAGCGCGGTGAAACTTGATTTCCCGACGTCTTCCAGTTCCTCTGCCAGGGCGAGGAAACTGAACAGGGACACAAGCAGTAGCAAAACCAGGGTGCCGCCCATCAGCAGATGCCGGGCGATATATCGATCGATTTGTTTCATGCCCGGACTCCCGCGTTAGCTGCGCAACCAGCGTGACCAGGGCATGTATAAGCAGGTAACGAAACTGGCCAACAGTGCTGGCGCCCACCAAATGGTTTGGTAAACCTGCTGCTCTACCCAGGTGCGGCTAAGCGCCAGCATACCGAAATAAGAGGCATACACCAGGAAGGCCAGCAGTATCCTGGCAAAGCGGCCCTGTCGAGACCGGCTGCGACTCAATGGTACGGCAAGAACGGCCAGCAGCAGCGTCGACACAGGCGTCGACAACCGCCACTGAAACTCGGCCCTGCCATCCGGGTCGGTAGCACCACTCAGGCTGCCGGTGGGTTCGGCTTTGGGATCGTAGCCCAGCGACTCAGGAGCCTGAACTTTGAGCCAGATTGTGAACGTATTAAATTTCCCCATGTAGCTAGAGCCATCGTCTGCCTTTCTGAAAATGTCGGTATTGCTGAGTATCAATTTGTGGGCAGCAACGCTGGCATGCGACAGAAACTGTCCTGCCTCGGCCGAAATGACCTCCAGGCCATCTTCCTGTCGCCTGCTGATGAAAACCCTTTTGAGATCTTTGCCATTGGCAGCGATTTCCCCAATTAACACGGTTTGATCACCGTTATCGAAGGAGTGAAAGCGTCCCGCTTTTATTCGATCGATTTCGGAAGATGCCTCTGCAAGCGCTTTCAGAGTGTAAATTTTCGAATAAGCCCATGGTCGCGCCAGCGTCGTCAGCCCGGCAATGACAATGGCCAGAATCAGAGCCAGTGCCAGGATGGGCCTTAACAACCTCTTCTCACTGACCCCGGCGCCGCGAAAAGCGTCCATTTCGGAATCGCTGTACAGCCGCCCGAAACCCAGAATCACTGCGACATACAACGCGAGGGGCAACAGAACTTCCAACGCGATGATGCCTCTCATGGCAGTGATAAACACGACTTCGCCTACACTGAGCAAGCCGCTGGTTGCGTCGGTCAGGAAACGTGTCAGGCTGTAGGTGATAAAGATAATGATCAGAACGAGACTGACCCCGACAAAAGGACCCCTAATCTCTTTCAGCAGGTACCGATCAAGAATCAATTTCAGCTTCCGTGCCTTGGTTTTGTGTTGCCCCGGCCAAAAAATGGGTTTTGGGCAGCATCAGGCTATAATCGTTCACCGGTTCATCATAGCGCAGCATCGACTATCGGGGACAGTATGGCCATAAGGCGGCGAACACTTGTTTTCGGAGCAACTCTGCTGTCCGCGCTGGGTGAAGCTCAGGAGGCACTGAATCTGTCGGCTAACGATACCTTCAGGGTACTGGCCGATGAAGCCTGGGAGGAACTGGAGTCGGATGCAATTCACTTCAAAGGCAACTTTCGATTGATCGGGCCGCAGTGGTCGGTACACGCCGACGAAGCAACAATGTTTGGATCATTATATGAACCTCGAAGATTTGTTGCCGACGGCAGCCCGGCGCTGATCGTCGTACAAAAATCCCGTTCCAACGGTCATATTACGGGGCGCGGGGAGCATATTGAGTATTTACGCTCGGAAGACAGCGTGGAAATTACCGGCGCGGCCACTGTGGTTGATCGTGGGGACACCGTGACCAGCAGTATGCTGCGCTGGGACCTATTAACCGACGCCATCAGCGCTGGCGGTGCTGATGGCGTCAGAATGGTCATAGACGCCAAGAAAAACTAACAGTTCGGATCCTGCGAATCTGCTGAGCGGCAATGTCACCTCGACAGACACTGCACTAGGGCCAGTTGGAGCGCAGCAACTCTTGAATTGCCGTCTGAACTGTCGCGTCGGTTGGCGTGTGGTGAGCCAGTGCCGGCGCTCCAGGCCATCCGGGATCCTCGAATGACTGACCTGAAAAGGACGCCGTGGCAGAATATCGCGGTAGCACGTGAAAATGCACGTCCGGGTCGATCATCATCAACATCAAGTAATTGAGTTTTTGGAAAC
>JBBKXJ010000008.1:0-7120 GCA_037969395.1 Pseudomonadales bacterium | reverse complement strand
ACGCCTGCAGCAGGATTACCCCGACAGCACAGTAGCGGTTGTGTTCGATGCAAAAGGCAAAACCTTCCGTGACGATATGTACACTGACTACAAGGCTAACCGGCCGTCGATGCCGGATGATCTGCGCTCACAAATCGAGCCATTGCACGAACTGGTGCAAGCCCTGGGAATGCCGTTACTGTGTGTTGAGGGTGTAGAAGCCGACGATGTGATTGGCACGCTGGCTCGACAGGCAACCGAAAGCAGCATGTCTGTTGTGGTATCCACCGGTGATAAAGACCTGGCGCAGCTGGTCAACGCCAAGGTGACGCTGGTTAACACCATGACCGACACGGTGTTAGACGTCGCCGGCGTGCAGGAAAAAATGGGCGTACCGCCCGAGCATGTGATCGACTTGCTGGCGCTGATGGGCGACAAAGTGGATAACATCCCCGGAGTGGCCGGCGTTGGCGAAAAAACGGCACTGGCGCTGATTCAGCAGCTTGGCGGCTTGCACGAGCTGTATGAAAACCTTGAAAAGGTCGCTGCGCTGGAGATACGCGGCGCAAAATCATTAGCCGCTAAACTTGAAAAAAATCGCTCCAATGCGTTGTTGTCTTATGACCTGGCGACCATTAAATGCGACTTGCAGCTCGACCTGCAGGCCGAAACGCTGAGCCAGACTGCGCCCGCAGTGGAAAAGCTGCTCGAGCTGTACAAGCACCTGGAGTTTAAAACCTGGGCACAGGAGCTGATGGAAGGTGCGGATAGTTCAGCGCTGGTGCAGCCCACCGAGCAGGCATTTGAGTTTGAAACGGTGCTGGACAAAAACAGCCTGAAAACCTGGTTAGAGAAGTTGAAGCAGGCAGATTACTTCGCCTTCGATACCGAAACTACCAGCCTCAATTACATGCAGGCCGAGATCGTCGGCGTGTCGTTCGCCTGCGAGCCCGGCTCGGCGGCTTACGTGCCACTTGCGCATGACTACGAAGGCGCGCCCCGGCAGCTTGATCGTGATGCAGTGCTGGCGCAGCTAAAACCGCTGCTGGAAGATCCCAGGGTCCGCAAACTGGGTCAGAACCTCAAATACGACAAAAGCGTATTGGCCAATCACGGCATCAATATGGAGGGCATAACGTTCGACACAATGCTCGAATCCTACGTCCTCAACAGCACTGCCGGGCGTCACGATATGGACACCCTGGCGATGAAACACCTGGGTCGTAACACCATTCATTTCGAAGACATCGCCGGCAAAGGAGCCAAGCAGAGAACCTTTAACGAAATCGAGTTGGAACGTGCCGCGCCCTACGCCGCTGAAGATGCAGAAGTCACGCTGTGCCTGCATGCAACACTATGGCCCCAGCTGGTTGCCGAGCCATCGCTGCAGCGCGTATACAGCGAGATTGAGATACCGTTGGTGCCGGTGCTGTCGCGCATTGAGCGTAACGGCGCTAAAGTTGATGCTGAATTACTCGCAATGCAAAGCGAGGAGTTAGGCGCGCGCATGCAGGAGCTGGAGCAGGAAACCTACGCCATGGCAGGCGAAGAATTTAATCTCGGCTCGCCAAAACAGCTACAGAATATTTTCTTCGACAAGCTCAAGTTGCCGGTGCTTAAGAAAACGCCCAAGGGCCAACCTTCGACTGCCGAGCCGGTATTGCAGGAGTTAGCACTGGATTATCCGTTACCCGCGCTGATTCTCGAATACCGCAGCCTCAGCAAACTGAAATCGACCTACACCGACAAGCTGCCGCTGCAAATCAATCCCGCCAGTGGGCGTATTCACACCTCGTATCATCAAGCGGTGACTGCCACCGGCAGGCTGTCGTCTACCGATCCCAACCTGCAGAATATTCCGATTCGCAGTGCTGAAGGGCGGCGCATCCGCCAGGCTTTTGTTGCCGAGCCCGGTTATCACATTATCGCTGCAGACTATTCACAAATTGAATTGCGCATAATGGCGCACCTCTCTGAAGATGCCGGACTGCTCGATGCGTTTTTGCATGGTCTCGACGTGCACCGGGCTACTGCTGCTGAAGTGTTTGGTGTTGAGCTGGATAAGGTCAGCGCAGAACAGAGACGTAGCGCTAAAGCAATTAACTTTGGCTTGATTTATGGCATGTCGGCATTCGGTCTTGCCCGTCAGCTCAAGGTGGGGCGTAACGACGCGCAGGCGTATATAGACCAGTATTTCGCGCGCTATCCTGGAGTGGCTACTTACATGGATCGGATTCGCGAACAAGCGCGGGAGCAGGGTTTCATTGAGACCCATTTCGGTCGTCGTCTTTACCTGCCCGAAATCAAAGCCGCCAATATGATGCGCCGCCAGGCCGCCGAACGCACTGCCATTAATGCGCCCATGCAGGGCACTGCTGCAGATATTATCAAGCGCGCCATGCTAACGGTTGACGCCTGGCTGGCTGAGGAAAATATCGACGCGCGGATGATAATGCAGGTACACGATGAATTGGTGTTTGAAGTTGCCGACTCACTCGGCGACGAATTCACCGCGTCGATTAGCAGCATGATGCAAAATGCTGCCGAGCTGCATGTGCCGTTGGTGGTCGATGCCGGCAAGGGCGCAAACTGGGATGAGGCGCACTAGGGCAGATAGCCCTGACGGAGTACTCGGGAACTGACTTGCACAACTGCGGTCACAATACCACATGAGGCGGTTGGTATTTCATGGGCCGCCGTCTCACTTAGTGCTCTCCCCAAATAGCACTAATTCCAGCCCCGGCCGCATTTTCCCCAATCGCGCCGGGGCTTTTTTTAGCTTTCTACAGGCTCTTCGTTTAGCCAGCCCAACATTTTTTTCTGGGCTTGCTCAATCCCGGTTTTTTTCAGCGCCGAAAATAACTGCACACTAATGTGCGGCTGCGCGGCGATGGCTTGTTGCACCTGCAGCAGGCTGCTTTTGGCCGGGCCATATTTCAACTTGTCAGCCTTGGTTAGCAGTATGTGCACGGCGAGCCCGGATTGCTGAGCCCAATCCAGCATCGCCCGATCAAATTCCTGTAGCGGCCGGCGCACGTCCATAAGCAGGATCAGCCCGCACAGCGCTTGTCGCTCGCGTAGATATGCATCCAGATGCTGCTGCCAGTAGGCTTTCACCGACAGCGGCACCTTAGCGTAACCGTAGCCGGGCAGGTCAACCAGCCGCGCATCCGGTGCGATGCCGAAGAAGTTAATCAGTTGCGTGCGGCCCGGCGTTTTACTGATGCGCGCCAGCTTACGCTGCTGCGTTAACACATTAATGGCGCTGGACTTGCCCGCGTTAGAGCGGCCGGCAAAAGCAATTTCGCGGCCCGTGTCCGGTGGGCATTCCTGTAGGCGGCTGGCGCTCTGTAGAAACTCTGCATGAGAAAAATCCTGTTTTGATAAAGGCATGATTATTTATTTGTCTCTTGCATCGGTGTACTGATTCAGCATTGATTCAGGCAGGGATAACCAGACTGGGGTTTCGTATGCGGTGAATTGTACCTGCATTTGTTGGCAGTTGGTTTTGAACTTGTCGCAGTTCGTATATACTGCAGCGGCTGTTTACCGCTCATTTTGTTCGTCAATAGAGGTCCGTTATGTTTTCTATCAAGAGAGTATTGTTCGTAACGCTTGCCGCATGCACCTTTTCGGCAGCTAGCTTCGCCGAGGAAGATGTCGAAGCGAACTATAATAAAAGCTGTGCAGTATGTCATACGGCTGGCGTTGCCGGTGCACCTAAAACCGGTGATGCCGAAGCCTGGAAGCCACGCCTGGACAAGGGCATGGACGCGCTGGTCGCCAGCGTCACTAATGGCTTGAACGCCATGCCACCTAAAGGCATGTGCACAGACTGTAGTGATGACGATTACAAAGCCCTCATCGAGCACATGTCGATCGCTAAATAGCCACTGTTCATCACTCTCACAGGAGTCGCGCACTGCATCATGAAGACAATTCTATTAGCCGTTAATTTGTGTCTGCTCACCATGGCAAGTTTGGCGTTAGCCAAGGGCGACCCGGAAGCGGGTAAAGCAAAGGCGGCGCAGTGCGCGGGCTGTCATGGCGCCGACGGCAACAGCCCGACGGCTGCTTTTCCGAAGATCGCAGGGCAGGGTGAAAAATACCTGCTCAAGCAGTTACAGGACGTAAAGGAAGGCACGCGGGTAATTGCGCAAATGGCCGGCCAGCTCGATAATATGAACGCCCAGGATTTGGAAAATCTTGCCAGCTACTTCGCCAGCCAGACCATGTCTGGCAGCGCGGCCAAGCAGGACCTGGTTGAAACGGGTTCCAGCGTTTATCGTGCCGGCATCAAGGAGCAGGGAATTGCTGCCTGCACTGGTTGTCATTCGCCTACTGCTGCAGGTAACGCGCCAGCCGGCTTTCCCCGCTTAAGCGGCCAGCACGCCGATTACATCGAACAACAGTTGCTAATGTTCCAAAAGGGTGAACGCAATAACGATAGCGACTCAGTCATGCGCTCGATCACTGAACGCATGACTGCCCAGGAAATAAAAGCCGTCTCAAGCTATGCTTCTGGTGTACGTTAATTAGCCCTCAAGGTAACACTATGCAGTTGAAAGTCACATTTAGAGCCCTAATTTTGGGTGCCGTATTATTGCCATTGCTCGCCTGTGCTGAGCAAGCCGCCGAACAAAGCTACAAGGCAGGGGAGCATTATGTGGTACTGTCTCAGCCCGTTAAAGCTCGTGATCCGAACAAAGTAGAGGTTGTCGAGTTGTTTTGGTATGGCTGTTCACATTGCTACACGTTTGAGCCAATGATCGAAAAATGGGCTGCCGGGTTGGCAGACGATGTCGACTTCTGGCAGTCTCCAGCAATGTGGAATGACGCCATGGTGGTGCACGCACGAGCGTTTTATGCGGCCAAAACGCTGGGCATTCTTGACAAAATGCACACGCCTTTATTCAAAGCGCTGAATGTTGAGCGCAGACGACTGGCGTCAGAAGATGAGCTAGCAGACTTTTTCGCAGAGCATGACGTTGATCGCGAAAAATTTAAAAAGGCCTATAACTCCTTCAGCGTCACCAGCGGTGTACGTTTGGCCGACTCGCGTGCGCGCAGCTACAAAATCACTGGCACACCCGAAATAGTCGTGAACGGTAAATATCGGGTCGATGCCAAGATGGCCGGCGGCCAGCAGCAGATGCTGGATATCGCCGATTTTTTGGTCGCTAAAGAGCGCGCCGCACTGTAATTTCAATTTTCTCGTTACGAAACCACCCAGCATTTTTCCTGCGTTACTAAATCGCCGTGTCTATACTAATAAGCAAAGGACGGCGAGTATGCGGGAATGGCAGAACCACAAAAATCCATCGCACATTGGCAGCAAAAATATCGCGCGCTAGTGCGTGAGCAAGCCGCCAACGAAGCAAATTACGAGAAAGAGCTGCATCTATTGCGGCATACGGTTGTTCGGGTTGGTACGGTAGCGGAAGGTGCCGACAAGCAGCTGGACGTGCTGCTGGTTTCTCTCAAAAAGGAACTGCGACGCAAAAGCATGACTCGTGGTCTGCTGCAGGCCGTTCGCGATATAGAGCAATCTGTTACCACTATTGAGCAGGCCAAATCCAGCCATTCGAAACAGTGGAGCGATGCGCTGGTTCAGATTCTTGATCAGCTGCCGGTCGCGGTACCGGGCACGCAGTCGACCACTATTAATCAGTTGCGTGTTGAGGTTTCGCAAGGCGTCTCGGCAGCACAGCTTGGTGCGGTGCTGGGACAGCTGCAGGCCCTGCTGGTCGCTGTATTTGCTGAGCCTGAAGCCGAATCTGCGCCTGGCGTTGCCGCTGTGGGCGCCGGTGAAGATGAGCAAGAACAGCCGTATTCTGCGGTTGGCGAGGCCATCACTACGGTACTGCAAGACTTGCTTGAACACATCAAGCCGCCAGGCGAAGCGCTCGCCAGTGTCGCCAACGTACATCGTGCTTTACAGCGAGGTTTAAATTGGTATGAGCTGGTGCCTACGCTTGAAGAGCTGAGTCTGGTCGTGCTGTCAACGGTATACAATGGACAGCGCGAATTTGAACAATATCTGAAACAGCTGTTCGAGCAGCTCACGTATATGCACAGCGGCATCGAGTCCGCGGCGCAGGGTGACGTTGTCGTTCAAAGTGAAAACCGGCAGCTAAACGAATCGGTCGGTGCTGAGATTGCCCAACTAAGCCGCCTGGTAGGCCAAAGTGCTGACCTTGAGACGTTGAAAGCGGCAGTTAGTAAAGGTCTTGAATCGATCGGCGGCCGCTTGGGCAAATTCACCGTTGCTGCCGAGCCCGGCGCGCAATCTGCGCTGCAAAATCATCTGGCGAGCCTGACAGAGCAGGTAAGTCATCTGCAGAAAGAGGCCGGTCAGGCGCATGAATTATTGCAGAAACAAAAACAAAAAGCCCTACTGGACCCGCTCACCAGGCTACCGAACCGCCAGGCCTATAACGAGCGCTCGGTACTGGAGTTTAAGCGCTGGCAGCGTTACGGACGACCGCTATCACTGGTGGTTGGTGATATCGACCTGTTTAAAAACGTTAATGACAGCTACGGCCATCTCGCTGGAGATAAAGTACTAACCGTGATTGCTCAGTTATTGAGCCATCGTTTGCGGCAGACTGATTTTATAGCGCGTTACGGTGGTGAAGAGATTGTATTTTTGTTGCCAGAAACGAACTGTGACAGCGCCCTGCGTACGATGAATTCTGTACGCGAGCAAATCGCGGCGTGTGGTTTTCACTTTACTGAACAGCCGGTACAGATCACCATGTCGTTCGGGGTCACCGAGCTGGCTGCAGATGACACACTCGAAACTGCTTTTGAACGCGCCGATAAGGCGCTATATCAGTGTAAAAATAACGGCCGCAATCAATGCGTGCTGCTGAAGCGATAGATAGGGCGTGTTAGAATGCGTCAATAGATTGGCGCCGGGCTAAGCGCCGGTAAAAAAGTGGTACAAGTTACTGAATTCTTTGCGTCAATTATTTGCACATTTTGACGCGTGCGCTATAGTTTTAAAAGCACAAATTCTAGCCATCTCGTGAGTCCACACTCACTGCAGTTGCTGAAGCAGTAGCTGATAAAGCAGCAATGGAGACCAAAATATGGGCGAGCACAGCATTACTCCTGAACAAGTCAAGAAAATCGAAGA
>JBBKXJ010000007.1:0-11592 GCA_037969395.1 Pseudomonadales bacterium | reverse complement strand
GCTCGGGCGTCAGGTAATGACCGCCGATCCCGGCTTCGGTCGAGAACCGCACGGCTGCCTCGGGCGTCTGATCGCCATGGCAGAGATCCGCGGTATCGTGCGGGCCCTTCTTAATGGATACGAGCTCCAGCGCGTACCGGGTGCCGCAGGGCGCAAGCTAGAGCGGCTTAGGTTCCCGGAGAGCATGGGCGTGAAGTTGTACCCGACCTCGTGAGGGCCAGACATTGAAGGGAAGTACGAACGCCCCTCGCTGACTGACGGGTTCGTCTCCGGTGCACGGAGCTCGAGTGGCCGAATGCTGCAGTCGCGAGGCGAATCAGAGACACTTGTGGCTGCAGATTAACTTCAACTCAGTTCCTTGCGGCGAGCTTTCGCGAGGAGCAGAGCGGCCTCGCTCGCAGGCTCGGTGAGTCGCAGCACCTCGAAGCCGGAGTGGGCGAGCTCGAGCTCCGCCTCGGCCTCTGCCCAGCGGCGGTTCAGTGCGAACAGCGAGCCACGGCTTCGGTGCAACTGTACATTAAGGGGTAGCATCTTGCGATCTGTCGCTAGCCGGAGCGCCTCGGCGTAGAGCTTCTCCGCCTCGGCATCATTCTCGCGGTTTCGTTCGATGAGAATATCGCCAACGAGCTTGAGCGCGCGCGCGCGATTTCCCAACTCCCGTGTCCGTGACGTGAGAAGCTCGGCTTCGCGTGCCATTTCAAGCGCCGTTTCGAGTTGATGACAATTCGCGTACGCCTTGCCGGCAGCGATATAGAGGTGGAGCGCGGTGCACACAGCGCCATAACGGCGAATCTCAACGCTTAGCGCTCGCCGCAGCGTCTCGATCGCCTTCGAATTCTCGCCCGCGTGGGTGTATGCCCAGCCGAGCCAGGCCGCCACCGGCGGTACCATCGTCCGGATTTCCTCCTCTCGACAGGTGGCAAGCATCGGCTCAAGCAACGCGACGGCCTCCTCGGCTCGACCGACCTCTGTCAGCAGGCGTCCGTATGCGATGCCCATCATCGCTCGGGTATAGGTATGATCGATCTCGTCGCTGAGCGCAACCCCATGTTGGCCTACTTCCAATGCTTCGTCGAACTGGCCAAGGTCGGTAAGGCTGTCTACGAGGAAACCACGAATGAGCACGCTCGGATAGCCCGCCCAGCCTAGGCGTTCTCGTTCGAAGTCTGAGGGGAGTGCGTCGAGCAACGATCGCTGGATCTTTATTGCCTCAAGGTGATTGCCCAATCCGTAGTGGTGCATCCCGATTCCAAAGTGAGCGGCGAGCTCAAGCTGTGGATTTCGAAGCAAAGTAGCCGCATTCAGCACCTGTTGACCGGTCACTAGCCCTTGCTCATAATCGGCGGTCATCCACAAGGCGGTGGTGAGCTGGCTGTCGACCAGAGCCGTTCGACGCGGATCGTCGAGCTCACGGCTCAGATCCTTTGCTTCGCGCAGTCGCCTGACGAGAGTGTCCTGCTCGCCAAGGGGCACCAGCGCATTTCCGGCGACGAGCCTCAGGTCGATTCCTGCCCGCAGACTCTCGGCATCGGTTGGCAGGTGTTCAAGTGCCTCCAGGCCACGCTCGAAGATGCGTATTCCCTCCTGCATCGCTGACCGGCCGATTGCACGAATGGAGGCCTTGAGACTATACTCGACGGCCTCCGCCCAACGCTTGCCGCGATAGGCGTGATCGGCGAGCCGGTCGACCTGCTCTCTCAGTTGGTCGGCGTAGCGCACCTCAATCGCCGTTAGAATAGCAGCATGCAGCCGCTGTCGCTCGGTTCGCAACATGCCGCTGTATGCCACCTCTTGCGTGAGGAAGTGCTTGAACCCGTATTCGCGTGCGAACGGCCGTGGAAGCTCGAACAGAAAATCGGCCTCTTGCAGCTCGGTTAGGAGCACGTCGACATCGATCTCTCCGACGCCCGCGACGTCGCATAGGAGCACGATCGGCGTCGGAGAGCCAATTACGGCAGCGATCTGAAGCAGACGCTTGGCTTCGGGCCGCAATCGATCGATGCGGTCGGCCAGCACGTCCTGGACTGTCGCAGGAATCTCGATGTCCTGGACATCGGTGGATAGGCGATAGCTTCCGCTCTTGCCGGTGAGGGCGCCCGTCTCGCGAATCGTTCGAACAGTTTCTTCGATGAAGAGCGGGATTCCGGAGGCGCGCTCGAGGATGCGGTGGGCTAGCTGTTCGAGGCTTGGATGATCTCCCAAGAGGGCGCGGAGCAGCGTATTCGCTGTATTGGGATCTAGGGGATCGAGGTTGATCTGCAAGTGGGGAATGGAAGGTCCGAGACCGGCGGAGTACTCGAGGCGATGCGTCACGATTAATAAGATTGGCAGCCCTCTGAGCGCGGAGGCGAGACGCTGGATGACTGTCTGGGTCTCGGAGTCGACCCACTGCAGATCCTCGATCAACAGCACAGTCGGCGACCTTCGACAGACCGCGTCAATGAGCTCGATGACCGCTTCAAGTGTCTTCTGCCGACGCTTGTCGCCATCTAGCTGCTTCCAGGAGTCATCGACGGGCAGATCGAGCAACGCGCGAAGGGGCTGCAGGAGTCGCTCGAGCGTGGGATCGAGATCGAGAACGACTTCGTTCAACTTCTGATCCATCTGTCCTTTCGGGTCGGTAGCGTCCGTGACAAGCCAGCCGCGAAGTAACGCGATGATGGGCAGGTAAGGAGCATTCCTGCGATCGGCCAGGGCCTCGGACTCGAGCGCGAGCATCTTTGCGCCGTCGATTGTTCCGAGGAATTCGTGGACCAGACGAGACTTTCCGACTCCGGGTCCGCCGTTGACGCTCACGACCTGGCCACTGCCCATGCACGCCAGATCGCGTGCGTGGAGCAGGACCGCGCTCTCGGCCTCGCGTCCGACGAATTGGGTCAAGCCCCGATTGGCGCGCACCCGCCAATTCGAGTGGGACCTCGTCCGCCCCCGAAGCTCGTACACTTCGATTGGATTGCTGATCCCATCGACATCCTTCTTTCCGAGCGGCACCGTGACTATGAAGCCCTCAGCGCGATGTAGCGTGTTGGCCGTGAGGCAAATGCGGTCCGGGGCCGCGAGCTTCTCCATCCGGCTCGCGACATGCACCGTCTCGCCGATAGCGTCGTAGTCCATCGACATATCATTGCCAATCGAGCGCACAAGCACTTCGCCGGAGTTCAATCCGACGCGAATGCGGATCCGTCCGTCCGTCGCGCGCTGCACTGCGGCCGGCATCTCCAGAGCGGCCCAGCAGGCAAAGACGGCGTGGTGTTCCTGCGCGAGTGGAGCGCCGAAGAGCGCCATGATGCCGTCCCCGTGGACCCGATTGACCATTCCCTCGAATCGATGCACCGCGTCCATCATCGCAGTGAGAGCCGGCATGAGGATCTGTTCCGCGTGCTCCGGGTCGGCGCCCTCGATCAGGGAGGTGGAGCCGATGATGTCCGCAAACACGATCGTGACCTGTTTTCGCTCGCCCTCGATGGCGCTACGGGCCCGGAGGGTGCGGTCCCGAAGATGAGGCGGCGGTCGGATCTCGGGCCCGAGCTCCGGCCGTGACGAAGCCGCTTGAAGGTATGCGCCGCATTCTTGGCAAGTGATGGCGTTTGAGGGATTTGCGAATCCGCATCGAGGGCAACCCTTGTAGAGCGAACTTCCGCACGCGTGACACTCATTGCTCCCTGAGTGGTTCCGCGCTCCGCAACACGAACACTGCCCTGCCATCTTACCTCGCCCTTCAATGTAGTCGTACGGTCAAAAAATCGTCCGTATCTCGATAGCAATATTTTAACATCTATTGTATGTGGGTATTGTCACAAATTGGTAGGCTAGGTTAATCAACATATACTTTGACCACTGTGGGGTTTTGTTGACATCCCTTCTAAATGTTCACCACATTGCTGGAAGGCCTATTTACACAGGGCTGCAGAGATGATCACCAATGGCCGCATGGAGATGAGCCCGATTTATCTGATTTCAGATTCCCCCGGCATGTGGAAATTACACTGATTGTCATGGTTCTTGGTCTTTGAACCTTTATGATCAATACTGTCCGCTGGTCCGTTTAGGGAAATTGAAATGTCCTGTTTTCACTTCAAAATGAGGTTGTTCGAAGTCAAATCATCTATCTGGCCAATTTCAAAAGACCCTAGAAAGAGCATTTTGGTTGGCGACCGACCCTCATGTATGTCAGATCAATTTAGAGTCAATACCATTAAACCTTGCTGTTTTGCACAACTTCGTCGGTCAGTGTGAAAAAGTATTCCCTTTCAGGCGGGCTAAACCGGGGGACACTGTAGAGTTCTTGTACTTCTAGCAGTGAAAAGGGGTTGTAAGCCAGAACCCCCGATAATTCCGTCAACCCAACTCCAGCCCCGCCACGATCTCGTCCAGGTCGATAATCTTCCCGTCGCTGCGGAATGTGTAATGTCCATTCAGGAGGATGTGTCGCCACGCCGTTGGCGACACCCGTATGATCAGGGCCAGCGCCGCCACATTGCCGCTCGTCTCGTATTTGGTGAGCAACTGCGACAGAATCGCGGAATTGTAGTAGATGATGGCGTTCGCGATCAGTCTCGCGCATTGATTGCTAATCTCGATTCCAATGTCGGTTCGACCGGTCAGCTCTTTCTTTCCGCCGACCTGGGCGATGGCTGAACGTAGTTGGTGGCAGGACTCGATCCGGTTCTGCGAACGGTGGACATTGCGCTGCAACTGGGGGGCTACGAAGTGGCGGCAAGGTTACGTGCTCAGCATACGCAACTTCTGCTGATCGCGCTCACGGGCTATCGACAGGATGACGTGAAGCTGCAGGCTGCGGGCTTTGATCACCACCTGATCAAGCCGCTTGATCTTCAGGTGCTGTCTGCGTAGCTGGGTGAAACCGTTAATTGAGTATGTTGAGTAAAGTCTTGAAAAATTTTGTAGCTCACGAGGTGGTCAGAATTTTTGTCCCTGCTTGCTGAGAGCGTTAAGCGGCAATCCGCTTGCGAGGCATACTCTCCTAACGGACGTAAGCGCTAATAGAAATGAAGTGCGTGCAAGAACCCACCAAACAGAAGATATGCCAAATGCCATGCGCGTGCGTAACCCTGGGCAGATTGTCCAGAACGTAAAAGATGATGCCGACGGTATAGGCAATGCCGCCGACTGTCAGCCATATCATGCCGGCAGGTGAAATAGCCGCGTGTAGGTTGCCGTAATCCACCACCAACACCCAGCCCATGGCTAAATAAATGATGATTTGCAGTAGCTCGATTCGGCGGGTACGAAGTGTATCGAGCAGTATCCCTACCACGGCCAGTGCCCACACAACGCAGAGTAGGAGCGGACCGTTTCCATCCCTGAGGGATACCAGCATATACGGTGTATTGGTTCCGGCTATCAGGAGATAAATCGCTACGTGGTCAAGACGTTGAAACAGGCGCTTTAATTTCGGCAGATGAAAACTGTGATACAGCGTTGACATGGTATAGAGCAATACCAGGGTAAAACCGAACACCGAAAAGCTGAAAACCATCCACGCATCACCTTGTTGCAGGCTAATAGTCAGTAAGCAGCCAAGCCCGACTAGCGCAAGCACGGCGCCAATCAAATGCGTAATGCTATTCAGCCGTTCGCCGTAATACACAATAATTCCACGAAAGGTACACCAGCAGATTATTCTGTCTGGATTTGGGTTGATGCCGCTCACGCAGCGCGATGCATTTGTCGTTCATACCGTGCGCGGTGCGGGCGACTAGTTCCTTGCCGGTCCCGCTTTCGCCTACGACGAACAAACTGGCGTTAGTTGCAGACACTTTACGCAGCGTCCGATACAGCTTACGCATGGCCGGTGAGCTGCCCCGCAGTTGACCAAATTGATCGATGCGGTGAAGCACACCGGCGTTGTTAGCGGCGTGATTGTCCGAATCAATCTTTGCGGCAATATCGCTCAGTATCGCTGCCAAAAAGTGGGAGTCAAACGGTTTGCCCAAACAGTAGCTGGCTCCTTGCTCCATGGCCTTGCTGATCCGTGTCGGCATGTCGATATCTGTCGTGACCATGATTTTGGCAAATCCTGCCGCCTCACACAAGCTGACCAGATTTGTCGGTTGGTCAACCTACTCATCAAAAATAAAACAGTTCTTTGCTGACAAAATATTCTCCTTCCCCGCGTACATGTTGCGGCGCGGTTGGGTGATTGTCCGTATCAATGCAACGTGCGTCTGTACGCCTGCGCACTTAGCCGAAAACTTTCGCAGTGTGCGCAAGAGAATGAGAGCATTCCGGGTGGACAGCTTTCTCGATAGCTATACGCGAGGTGAATTTCGCGAACGAGTAGTTCAAATGGCGGCAGGTGACACGATTAGCCCGTGCACGGGATAAACATGTTTGTTGAGTCTACCCCGAGTGCTAGTGCCACACCCTAGGCCGATCATATCTGGCTACTTGATGCCAGCGGAATTTTCGGGGGTTCCGGCTTACAACCCCTAATTGCGTGTACTAACGCCTCTTGAGAGGCGCAGTATGGCATTCATCCCATGGCAAACCAACGCCCGGAGTAGCGATGTCCCGGCTGTAAATATAATCGTGCCGCTTGTCTGGTCACTCTTTGTCATAGATATCAGGCTTCAATGCACCTGTATCGATGGCGCGGACCTCCGACACGGGGAAACGCGATAACATTTCCCATTTCCGGCGGTTCTACTCGACCAATACCCCTTATCCTCATGGAATTACGGCCAGCGCGCCGTCGTGGCAGCGATCGCCACCGGCCAACTCACTTGATTCATGCCTATCCATACATTGTGCCAGAACTGTTGCTGCTACTGATCTATCAAGACACCAGGGCGACGTGTGGAGTTACAGCGGTATTATAATCATGTAGACGGTTATAGAGTGTTTTTAAAGAAATGCCCAACATTTTTGCTGTCGCTCTCTTGTCGCCGTTGGTTTTTTTGAGCATCGCGAGCACGATGCGTCGCTCGGACTCCTCGAGCGAATCGTCGAGAGACACTTCCAGCATTTCGCCGGCCTGTCTGAGGCGTCGCATGTTCGGTTCTTCTTGAGGTAAAAACTCCGCCCCAATGGTAGACCCGGACAGGATATAAGCCAGTTCTATGGCATACCGTAACTGGCGTACATTGCCAGGCCAGTGGTATGCGGTAAGCGCATACATCGCCTCATGGTCGAATGTTGATGAAGAGCCATGCAGCATATTGAGTTCATTCAGAAAGTATTGAGCCAAACCGCCAATATCGTTCCCCCGTAGTCTCAAAGGAGGCATACAAACGGGCACCTGTGCGAGTCGGTAATACAGGTCCTCACGCAGTGTACCGGCCGCTACCGCTGCTTCGGGCAGGCGATTTGTCGTCGAAATAACACGAACATCGATATCGATGTCGTGCTCGGAACCGACGCGGCGCACTTTCCTGGTTTCCAGCACGCGCAGTAGTTTAGCTTGCGAGTTCGGGTTCATTTCAGTGATTTCATCGAGCAATAGCGTACCGCCCGCCGCGCATTCAAAAAACCCGAGGTGGCGTTTGTAGGCGCCGCTGAAACTGCCTTTTTCGTGGCCAAATAGTTCACTTTCAATCAGTGTTTCTGTAATTGCAGCACAATTAACAGCCATGAACGGGCCGTCTTTTCTGTCGGACAGCGCATGTGCGGTGCGGGCAACGAGTTCCTTGCCGGTGCCGCTTTCGCCTACGAAAAACAAACTGGCGTTACTTGCAGACACTTTATGCAGCGTCCGATACAGCTTACGCATGACCGGTGAGCTGCCCCGCAGTTGACCAAATTGATCGATGCTGTGGAGCACACCGGCGTTGTTAGCGGCGTGATTGTCCGAATCAATCTTTGCGGCAATATCGCTCAGTATCGATGTCAAAAAGTGGGAGTCAAACGGTTTGCCCAAACAGTAGCTGGCTCCTTGCTCCATGGCCTTGCTGATCCGTGTCGGCATGTCGATATCTGTCGTGACCATGATTTCGGCATGTCTGAGCGCGGCGCACTTCAAGAGGGCAAGGCTGTCTCCCACCTGGGCGTTGAGCGAGATGAACGCGACATCAACGGGTAGAAAATTGTCTGCAAGCACGGCGTGCGCCGTTGCCAGGCTGGCACACGATTCCACTGCAAATCCCGCCGCCTCACACAAGCTGGCCAGATTTGCCGTTTGGTCAACCTGCTCGTCAAAAATAAAACAGTTCTTTGCCGACAAGATATTCTCCTTCCCCGAGTATATGTTGCTTCGTAAAATAATCATCCAACCGCGCCGCTACAATCCAGTTGGAGCGTAAAATTCCCACAACTCGGCGCCGGCATATCGACGCGCATCGTCCTTCTCTGCGGCTTTAATCGCAATTTTCGCTTGGTTAAGTGAAGCAGTTGGGGCCAGCGGCGCGGTTGCACCGCCGGCAAAGAGCAGCATAGCTCCGGCCAGGCCCACAGCCACAGACAGTCAATGTGTTCGGTTTAAAAGGGATGCTACGAACATTCCAATTCTTCAGTGGCAAACATTTCTTCAGCGGATGATTGTCCGTATCGATGTAGCGTGCGTCTGTGCGTTAGCGCACTTAGCCGAAAACTTTCACAGTGTGCGCATGAGAATGAGAGCATTCCGGGTGGGAAGCTATATGTGACGCGGGGATTTGTTTTCTTATGGGTCTCGCCGCCGGAAATGTGCGGGGCATTCACAGCTATAAAATAAAGTGCGTTACCGCACAGACCCGTCCGTCATTTTGCGCATACGCTTGTCAATAGGAGCGCCGAAAACGAAGTGCGGCGCTCCCATTAATCAGCAACAACCATTACCAGGAAGCAATTATGAACAACCATCAAGTCAAAGATTTCATGGAAAAAACAAAAGGGGCATTCAAACGGGTCATCTGCAAACTAACTGGTAAAAAAACCTCAGCGACCGGAAATAAGGTTCGAGAAAGCGAGGGTGCCGCCCAGCCAGGTCATGATGCGCTTAAGGATGGCGTTAAAAAGACCACCTGAGCATGTTCGTAAATTCTTTCACCCTATTTCTTTCTTGGCGGCATTTCTCTCTTGAGGTCGCATCTGCTAGTCCCTATGTTCCAGGGCAATCAGGCGTAACGCCGCAAACGCTGCGAGAACTCCACCAGTGGGTCGATGCCGCTTGCCTCGGCGCGCTGGCACCACTCCTGAAGCTGTTTGACAAGCTGTTCCCGGGAAGCCATAGAGCGCTCCCACAAAGCGATCAGCTCGCGGCGCATCAGATAAACTGTCTGTAATGTCGGCAGCTTGGCTAATGTCTGCTCGACCTGCGCGCGCTCGGGTTCGGACAGCAGGTTTTCATCGCGATATAAATAGCCTTTCAGGCTTTTCAGTAGCCGCGCCTGCTCGGGCGCCCGGCGGCGCAGTCCAGCAAACTCCGCGCTGTAAGTGCGCCTGAGTGATCTGGCACAGCTCACCCGGACCTCGTAATGATTAATCAGCACCGCCTGTAAGGTCGCTACATCCACTACCGGTTCGGCCTCGGTGAAGCATGGCCTCGGGGCTATCTTTTTAACGCACGCCAGTCCCAGCGTTTCGAGAATACGAATATACAGCCAGCCGATATCGAACTCGTACCAGCGGCAGGACAGTTTCGCCGATGACGGGAAAGCATGATGGTTGTTGTGCAGCGCTTCGCCGCCGATCACGATGCCCCAGGGCACGATGTTAGTGCTGGCATCCGGCGTGGGCCAGTTACGATGACCCCAGTAGTGCCCGATACCGTTGATCACACCCGCGGCCCAAAACGGAATCCATGCGATTTGAGTGACGAATATGAGCGCACCTGGAACGATACCGAATAGCCAGAGGTCGAGCACGCCGGTCAGCACCACCCCGAGCTTACCGAACTGCAAGTAAACAGTACGCTCGATCCAGTCGTGCGGAGTACCGTTACCGTAACGCTTAAGGGTAGCAGGCTTACGGGCCCTCTCTGACATATAAAAACACGCCACCCCAAAGCACCCGCTTGATACCTCGTATCCGCGGGCTGTGCGGATCTTCCGGGGTGTCGCATTTGGCGTGGTGTTTGCGATGAACGGCAACCCATTCTTTGGTCACCATGCCGGTCGTCAGCCACAGCCACAGCCGGAAAAAGTGACTCGCCAACGGATGCAGATCGAGGGCGCGGTGCGCCTGACAGCGGTGCAGAAATACCGTAACCGCGACAATGGTGATATGCGTCAGCCCCAGCGTGATTAGCAGATAACCCCACCACGGCAAGCCAAATACCCCAGCAACGAGCATGGATTCCATCATTGTTCCTCACAAAATCGAGCTAGAACTACAATGCAAGAATAAATTCAGGCTGCGATCGCGTCTGTGCGCTGGCGTACATAAGGCCATCGTTCGGAACTACATCCCGCGCTCGTGGTGATTTCGCCTTTTTTCTGGGGCCTCGCGTTTGGCGGCATCATCGGAATGATCCTCGCCGTGCCTCTGACTGCGTTCATCGTTGCCATCTGGGGCGAAATAAAAGAGAGCTTGAAGCACACCTTGGACACGCACGAGGGTGCCCGACGCAGCTGAATCAGGGAAACAACATGGCAGCTGCATGGAGCTGGTCAGTGCTGCTCGCTCGAAAGCGCCTCGAAGCCGGAGATCACGTCGAACAGTTCCTCGTCGATGCCGCTCTGACGCAAACGGTGGAAGGTGGCGTGGAGATTCTGCAGCAATCCGTCGATGTTTTTGTCGGCGCGTTGCATCGCCGCGAGGCGGCTCGCGATTTCGCTGGCGAGGGATTCGGCGCAGGCCCGGAACAGCGAGACGAAAAGATATTCCCGGATGAGCGCCCACAAGGTCGTGATGCCGCCACCCATGACCTCGGTCAAGTTACCCGTCGGCCAGGGACGTTTGGCCAGCTGGCGGCGCCAGTTTTCGTCCAGCGGTAGTAGTCGCTGACTGACGGGCGTATAAACCGCTCCGGATGTGAGGCGGTTGTAGAAAAGGTGAAGTTCGGTAAGCTGCCCTTGACTGTGGCGCGTCTCGCTCTCCACGAGAATCTGCCCGACCAGCGGGGTGATGGTCTTGACCGAATTCGGTACGGTGAAGAGCCCCATCAGCGGCAGGTTCGCGTCCGCCAGGCGCGTATGAACGCGCTCACCGACGGCCCAGACTTGGGGTTTGCCGGGCACGGCGGCCAGGGTCTTGACTGCATGGTCGGCGACAACATCGTTGAACTGGCCCACCAGTCCCTGGTCGGATCCGAACACGAAGGCGCCAATCGCATCCACGGCGGTTGGTTCTTTCCGTTTCACCACCAAGGCCGCTGGCTCGTTTTTCCGAAAGCACGCACCCAACCCCAGCTCCACGGTCCGGTAGTAGTCGGCCAACGCGCGCACCGATTGCTCGTATTGACCGATACTCGAACCAGCCAGGGCTTTCATGGTGCGCACGACGGATTGGAGATCTTCGGCACTGTTGATCTTGCGGGTCAGGCTCGCCGTGGTATCGCTCATGATTTTTCCTTGCGGGCACTTGCCTCAGCTAGTCAGCTTCCAGAACCACGAGCGCCGCCGCAAGCAAGACTTTTCTAGAAAGAACCACAGGGGAATGTGACGATACATGCCGCTCAAGGAAGAGGTTGGCAGGGTGCCCTGCGGGCTGAGG
>JBBKXJ010000006.1:0-15631 GCA_037969395.1 Pseudomonadales bacterium | reverse complement strand
CCGCAGGGTCAAAAACGCCTGGCGGCCTACATCGTTGCGCAGAGCAAAATCGACACCAAACAAGTCCGCTCCAGTATTGCCGAAGCATTCCCTGGGTTTATGGTGCCGCATTTTATTATCGCCTTAGCGGAGCTACCCAAAAATCAAAACGGCAAACTGGACGAAGCACGCCTTCCTGATCCTTTCCAAACTCAACAGCAAGCCAGAACAGCCAATCCTGTCGTGGCGAATTGTTGGCTGGAGGTTTTAGGCAGAGGCAGCGCCGAGACCGAGAGTTTTTTTGACGCCGGAGGAACTTCGCTGGAGGCGCTACAGCTGACCGAGCTGCTTGAGAAGCGCTTCGAGCGCGACCTGGGGGACACATTTGTTTTCGAATATCCGACAATTAACGCGCAGGCTCGATTCTTTGACCGGAATCAATCGACGCCGATCAAAGCTGATTCGGTCGACGCAAACTCGCCAACTCGACAAGAGATCGCGGTTGTCGGCATAGCCTGTCGCTATCCTGGCGCCAACAACCTCGACGAATATTGGGATAACCTCGTCAACGGCAGAGAGTCAATTAGTTTCTTCAGCGACGCTGAACTCAGCGCCGAGGTCAGCGCGGCCGAACGTGACCATCCCAACTACGTGAAGGCTAAGGGCATTGTAAAAGACTGTGAGCAATTTGACGCTGCCTTCTTCGGCGTATCTCCGGCCGAGGCTGAAGTCATGGATCCGCAGCAGCGCATCATGCTGCAGCTTGCATGGCACGCTATGGAGGATGCCGGCTATCCTCCAGGCGACAGTAAGCTGCGTACCGGTGTGTTCGTTGGCACCAATTGGAGTCGTTATTTTCAACAGTACGTACTCAATAACGAAGATGTAAAACGCAAATTCGGACTTTTCAATGCCTCGCTGGCGAATGAATCGGATTTTCTAAGCACCAGAATCTCCTATAAGTTAGATCTCACCGGTCCAAGTATTAACGTATTTACCGCCTGTTCCACTGGCCTGGTCGCAATTTCCCAGGCATGTTCGAGCATAGAAAGTGGCGAATGCGAAATGGCGCTGGCTGGCGGCGTGTCGATATCCACGCCGCTCAACAGCGGCTATATGTATCAGGAAGGCAGTATGCTGGCGCGCGATGGCCACTGCAGGCCCTTCGACGCGGCAGCGACAGGCACCACATTCAACGACGGTGCGGGCCTGGTTGTGCTAAAACGGCTGGACCTGGCGCGCCGCGACGGCGATCATATCTACGCCGTGGTCAAAGGCAGTGTCGTGAATAACGACGGTGCGAATAAAGCCAGCTTTACCGCACCGAGCGTCGCTGGCCAGGTCGCCATCTATAATGCCGCGCTCGCAAAAGCTGGTGTAGCCGCCGACTCAATTGGCTTTATTGAAACCCATGGCACGGCGACCCCCCTCGGTGATCCAATTGAGGTGAAGGCACTATCGCAGAGCTACGGGTCCTCTGGCGCGGAGCGCCCCTCAAGTTGTGCTATCGGCTCGGTAAAATCGAATATAGGCCACACTATTCATGCAGCCGGAGTCGCCAGTTTTATCAAAACAGTGATGGCCGTTAATACAGGTCTGATACCGCCAACGCTGCATTTTAATAAGCCAAATCCTAAGCTCGAGCTGGAGAAAACGCCTTTCTACGTTAACAACTCGGTGGTGGAGTGGAGCGATGCGTCGCCCCGGCGCGCAGCCGTAAGCGCACTTGGCGTTGGCGGTACTAACGCGCATGTCATCGTCGAGCAATATCAGCAGCCCGAGACAGTGGAGAGTGCCGAAAGCCAGTTTATCGCGCCGCATCCGGCTGCCTCGATTTTGATCTCCGCAAAAGACAAACAGTCACTTGAGCTGCAAATAGCCGGCTACCAGCAGTATTTCGCCGCACAGCCTGATTCTGCCAGCATTATCGACGCTGCCTATACTTCTGTTGTCGGTCGCTGCCATTTTAAGCACCGGGCCGCCGTCAGTGGCACCACCGCCGCGCAGATCGCTAACCGCCTGGCGGAAAAGAAAAGCTATGCCAGCGGCAACGCAACTGCCGATAACAATTCAAAACTGGGATTTATGTTCTCCGGTCAGGGCTCGCAGCGACAACAAATGGGCTTTTGGCTGTATCACCATAACGCCGGTTTTAGGGAGCTGGTTGATCGTGGCAGTGAACAAGTGCTCGCGCAGCAGGGCTTCGACCCGCGCCTGTTTATGGCGAATGACGGTAAGCAGCAGGATATCGGACTTGACGTTAACCAAACCAAGGTGGCGCAGCCGCTGCTGTTTTTATTTGAATACGGACTGGCGCGCTATCTGCAATCCTGCGGCTGCCAGCCGGACTTTTTACTGGGGCACAGTATTGGCGAATTTGCCGCCGCCACGCTGGCGGGCGTTTTCAGTTTTGAAGATGCGGTAAAGTTGGTTGCCGCTCGCGGCGCGCTGATGCAAGCCATGCCAGCCGGCAAGATGCTGGCCGTCAATGCCACGGCAGAGGATGTGGAAGATTTACTGCAAGCCAATCTCTGCCTCGCCGCAGTCAACGCGCCAGATCGCGTCGTGCTGTCAGGGCCTGAAGACGCGGTACAGGCGGCAAAAACACAGCTTGCCAGCCGTAAGATTGATAGCTCCATCCTCTATACAAGTCACGCTTTCCACTCGAAAATGATGCAGCCCGTAGTTTTCGAACTTGAAGCACTGCTAGCGTCGATTCCACTCAAGCCGCCCGAGCTGACTATTGTTTCGACGGCGACTGGCAAGCAGTTGACCGCTGAAGAGGCGATTAATCCAGCTTACTGGTCTACGCAATTGCGTCGGCCAGTGCTATTCGCCGACGCCATCGCAGCCGTTGGCGATTGTTACGTTGGGCAAAGTATCGCGTTTGTTGAAGTCGGCCCAGGCTTGGCGTTGACCTCGCTCGCAGCGTGCCAGCCCGCGATGGAGAACAACACCGTGATCGCTTCAACACCGGGCAGTGCGGTAGGCGATGACTTCGTTAGCGAATTGAGCCAATGCTTGAATAGCCTCTGGGTGCGCGGTTACAAACTCGACTGGTCGGCACATTTTAGCGCAACACATACTGGCAAAACGCGTTTGCCAGGCTACGCTTTTTTACCAAACGTACATTGGCTGGCGCCGCCCACCGCAGCGCCGACGGCAATGCCGACAATCACGGCCACAACTATTACGGCAAGCGCCGAACCCGTACAGCAGGAAATGCAGGAGATCACTATGAGTGCAGATGAGCACCGTCAGGTTATAGAGAATAAATTAAGAAGTCTGCTGGAAGATGTCACCGGTTTTGATCTCGACGACGTAACAGCCGACACGCATTTCAGCGAAGCAGGACTCGACTCACTGCTGCTAACCCAGGCGGCGATGTCGATTGAGCGCGAGTTCTCAGTTGGGCTAACTTTCAGGCACATGGTCGACGAGTACACCTCTATCGGCGAATTGAGTGATTTTGTCGCCGCCAAAGTGCCTGCGGAAACCAGTCAGGTTGTGGTAGCACCTGCTGCGCCAGCGGCTAACGCTGTGGTAGCGCAAGCAACAACCGCCATGCCGTCAATCGCCGCCGCTACGTTGCCAGTCGGTGACGCGGTGCAGCAACTCATGCAACAGCAGCTACACGTTATGCAACTGCAATTACAGGCTTTAAGTGGTGCTGCAGTGGCAGCACCTGCCATTGCCGCTCCGGTTTCCGCTCCCGCAGCTAGCGAACCGGCACCAGCGGAACCCGCCGCACAAGCGACGGCTGAAAAACCTGTCGCGAGGCACACGCCCGGCACGCGCATCACCCGGGAAATTGTCGGCGTGAATGTAACCAAGGCACAGCAGCAGTGGCTTAACGAGGTGATGGCCGACTATCAAAAAAAATACGCCGGCTCCAAACAGTACACGCAGCAGCATCGTAAATACTTCGCCGACCCACGCACCGTGTCGGGTTTTAACCCCGAGTGGAAGGAAATTATCTTTCCGCTTGTGACCAATAAATCAAAAGGCTCCAAACTGTGGGATATCGACGGCAACGAGTTGATTGATACCTCGAACGGTTTTGGCCCCATCTTCTTTGGTCACTCGCCAGACTTTGTTAACCAAGCAATCAAGCAGCAGATCGACCTCGGTGTTGAGACCGGTCCACAATCGCCGCTGGCCGGCGAAGTAGCGCAATTGTTCTGCGAGCTGACCGGCAACGACCGCTGCACCTTCGCGAGTTCCGGCTCGGAGGCGGTAATGGGCGCGATACGCCTTGCCCGCACGGTGACCGGGCGCGATAAAGTTGTGATGTTTGAAGGCAGTTACCACGGCATTTCCGACGAGGTGCTCAGTCGTCCGGGTAAGAATTATCAGGCCTTGCCCGCCGCACCAGGCATACCTCGGGAAACGACGAGTAATATGCTGGTATTGCCATGGGGCACTGCAGAAAGTTTGGAGACGATTAAGTCTCTCGGCGCCGAGCTTGCCGCCGTACTGGTGGAGCCGGTGCAAAGCCGCAAACCGGAATTCCACGATAAAGAGTATCTGCAATCGATACGCGCGCTAACGCAGGAAAGCGGCAGCGCGATGATTCTCGATGAAGTGGTGACCGGTTTCCGTGTGCATCCGGGCGGCATTCGCAAGCTGTTTGATATTGACGCTGATCTGGGGACTTATGGCAAGGTTGTCGGCGGCGGCTATCCGATTGGGATTATTGGTGGCAAGTCGCGCTTTATGGACGCGCTGGATGGCGGCTACTGGGAATTCGGCGATGACTCTATTCCCGAGTGTGGGGTAACGTTTTTTGCCGGCACCTTTGTGCGTCATCCGTTGGCGCTGGCGGCGGCGAAAGCGATACTGGAGCGCATCAAAAGCGAAGGCGTCGAGCTGTATGAGAGACTGGCTAAAACTACCTCCGCTATGGCAGAAGATGCCAAGGCGTTTATCAACGAAATGCAGTGTGCGGTGACCTTCGAAAATTTCGCGTCTTTTTATTACGTATCTGTGCCTGGCAATGCTCACTGGGGGCATATGTTGTTTGTACTAATGACTTACGAAGGCATTAACATGCAGCAGTTCCGTCCTAACTTCGTAACTACCGAGCACAGCGCCGAGGATATAACAAAGATACTCAACGCTTTCAAAAAATCACTGGCGCAGCTAATTTGCCATGCGTTGATTGAAGGTGACATGGTGGCGGCGAAACGCTATTTAACCGAGAAGCCGGCTATGCCGGAGGGCGCGCGACTTGGCAAAAACGCGCGTGGTGAACCCGCTTATTTTATCGAAGACCCGGACCATGAAGGTAACTACATAGAAGTAGGCAAGCCATGAGTCAGCCACAGTTTGACCCGTTCGCAGGCGGCGAAATTTCGCGGCTGTGCCCGACCACGGCCCCGCAGCAGGAAATAATCACCTCGTCAAAAATGAGCGACGAGGCCAATACCGCTTTTAACGAAGCTGTCGCCCTGCGAGTCACGGGGTTGCTGGATATCGCCCTGTTGGAATCCTGCGTTAATGCGTTGCTAGAGCGCCACGATATACTCAGCGCCACGTTCTCCTCACTTGGCGACGAGATTTGTTTGCAGCCAGCGCGGCGACTTGTTGTGGATTATGAAGACCTGCGGTCCTGCGACGCTGCCGTCAAAGAGCAAGCGTTAGATGCGCTGTTTAAAAATATCGCTATTTCGCCGATGAACCTCGAAGAGGGGCCACTTTTTTTTGCCTGGGTAAAACAACTTGAGGACGAAAGCTTCGAGCTTATCTTCGCGGCCCATCATGTCATCTGCGACGGCTGGTCGATAGGTTTACTGCTTACGGAACTTGCTGCCATCTACAAAAATGGGGGAGACGTTAGCGCGCTGCCGGCGGCCCCATCGTTCTTTGACTTTGCCGATCAGCACGCGGCGTCACAGGTTTCGAATGTCGATGTTGACTACTGGCTGGAACGCTTTGTAAATCTGCCGCCATCGTTGGATCTACCGCTAGATCGGCCGCGACCGCCTACCCGCAGTTTTCGCGCCGCGAGATACGACTATCATCTTGACCAAGCGCTGGTAAAGGCATTACCGAAGGCTGCATCCGCATTAAAATCCAGCCTGGTTAACTATGTACTTGCCGGTTACTTCGCACTTTTACATCGCCTGACCGGTAACGAGGATATCGTAGTAGGCCTGCCGGTTGCGGGCCAGGCTGCTCTTAATCAGCTAAGCCTGGTCGGCCATATGGTGCAGCTGCTGCCGATTAGAATCAGCCTGAATGGCAATACGCCGTTCAGCGAACTGGTAGCGGCGGTGAAAGAGCAGGTACTCAACGCCAGCGAGCATCCCAACTTTACTTTCGGCAAACTGCTGGAGAATATTCGCGTTGATCGCGCGCGCGTACCGTTGGTTAGCACGATATTCAATATTGATCAGCCCATGCCTGAAATGGACTTTGGCACTGCTAAAGCGATGCTGCGGTCGGTGCCGCGTGCCGCCGAAAACTTTGAGATGTTTCTCAACATCATGCCGTCCAGCGAAGACCTGGTCATTGAGGCAACCTATTCTTCGGTGCTGTTCAGCGAGGCTACTATCCACGCCTGGCTGCAGTCGCTGGAAGCAATACTGCAAGCCGCGCTGCAAGACCATAGCGTACCACTCGACAGTCTTTGTCTTGCAAGCGAATTACCTGCTGTTGTGGAAGCGTTTAATCAAACCGCCAAAGCCAATCAGTTCACGGATTTGATATCTGCTTTTAGATTTCGCCAACAACAATATCCTGACTCCATCGCCGTGATCTGCGGCGACCAAAGCCTTACTTATAGCCAACTCGATACATCCTCGTCAGCGCTGGCGGCCTTGCTTTGCAAAGCGGGCGTGAAAGAAGGGTCGATTGTCGGTATATGCTGTGAGCGCTCAGAATTGTTGCTGGTAAATACGCTGGCTGTACTGAAAACTGGTGCCGCGTATTTGCCGCTTGATCCTGACTTTCCGGAAGAGCGATTGCTCTATATGCTCGAGGATAGTGAAGCTGTTGCGGTTATAGAGGATGCCAGCGCTCCGCAAGGAGTCCGCGACGCTGCGGCGATACATTTATCGACGGATGAGCTAAGCAATAGCAGCGCTGACCCGTATGATTTCGAGCCGCTGTCGGTGGGAGCTGATCAAGTGGCTTATACCATCTACACATCGGGTTCCACCGGCAAGCCGAAGGGCGTCAGGGTGCAGCACAGCGCCATGATCAATTTCCTGGAAAGCATGGCTGTTGAGCCGGGCCTGACCGAGCAGGATCGTTTACTTGCCGTTACCACATTATCTTTCGATATTTCCGTGCTGGAGCTATTTTTACCCCTGATTTGCGGCGGCGCCACAGTGGTTGCTACCCGCGACGACGTCAAGGATGGGGAACGTCTGGCGGCACTTATAGAGCAGCATGGCGTCACCGTGATGCAGGCCACGCCAAGCACCTGGAGAATGTTGTTACTCAGTCGTTGGTGTGCCGCCGCTAAATCGGGCCAGCCGAAAATAAAAGCCTTGTGCGGCGGTGAGCCCTTGCCACCCGATCTGGCCAAAGAGTTGCTGCCGCAAGTCGCCGAGCTGTGGAATATGTTCGGTCCGACGGAGACAACGGTGTGGTCAACCTGCAAACGCATTCACTACGCTGACAGCGTGATCACCGTGGGCACACCCATCGCCAACACACAAATCTATATTCTGGACGGCAAGTTAAACCTGTTACCTGTTTCCACTCCGGGAGAGCTGTGCGTTGGTGGTGCCGGGGTGACATTGGGATACCATAATCGGCCGGAGCTGAGTGCCGATCGGTTTGTTGAGCACCCAACATATGGCCGAATCTATCGCACCGGTGATTTGGCCAAAGTATTGCCGAGGGGAGATATCCAGCACCTGGGGCGTCTTGATGATCAAGTCAAGCTGCGCGGCTATCGCATCGAACTCGGCGATATCGAGGCGGCGCTACAAAATTGTGCCGAAGTGGTCCAGGCGGCAGCTTACCTGTGGGAGATCAACGAGCAGGATGTACGTGTCGTTGCCTGTTGCGTGCCCCCGGCCGGGAAAACGCTGGAAACGATCGCGGTACGCAAGCAATTGCGCAACGTGTTGCCGAGTTACATGCTGCCGCAGTATTTTCTCAGTATTGACGCCGTACCGCTAACGCCGAACGGCAAGATAGACCGTCGATCCTTGCCACGCCCGGAGGTGGCTGAGTCTTCCATTCTGGGAGAAAAAGTTCTGCACACCGAAACCGAAAAACAGATTGCCCAGATCTGGATCGATTTGCTGAAACCAACCGGCGCGATAGGTCGGGAAGATAATTTTTTTGAAATCGGTGGCCACTCGCTGCTGGCGCTCGAAGCCATACGAAGAATCGAAACAGTCACTGGCGCGCGGCTAACGCCGACGGAGCTGGTAGTCGAACGTCTTGCCACATTGGCAACCAAGGCGGACGCAGCCGGCGGAGCGCAACAGCAAGACGAAACCATGCCGTTGGCATTACCTCAGTCGGCACTGCGGCGACTCAGTTTGGAGCAGTCGCGGTTATTGCAGCGCCAGCTCAAAGTTGCCAATAGTACGTGTAACAATCTCCCTGCGGCATGGCTGCTGGAGGGCGACGTCAACCTGGACGCATTGCGTAAAAGTCTGCAGCGAGTGTTTGAACGGCAAACGGCGCTGCGCACTCAGATTATTGTCGGGGAGCACGGCTACCAGCTGAAATTACGGCATATGGCTGATGTCGATGTCCCTGACTATGTAGATCTATCCAATGAATTGCAGCCACTCGATGCTGTTTTGGCAAAGGCCGCGCAATCCGCGCTGCAGCCTTTCGACGTGGTTGACCAATCCCTGTGTCGGATGACGCTATACAAAGTGGACGCGAGCACACATTTACTTGCTCTTACTCCGCATCAGTTGATTTTTGACGGCTGGTCCTTCGATATCTTTCTGCGGGAGCTGGAGTCGTTCTACCAGGCGACGCTTGAAAATCAGGCCGCGACTTTGGAGCCCCTGCCGTTTCAATTCAGAGACTACAGCGAGTGGTCTGCAGAGCAGGTTATAAATGAATCGACCCTCAAGTTCCACCAACGTATCCTCGACAGCAACCCGCCGCGAACGACTTTTGTTGACAGCAACGCCGACAAAAGCGAATGTCGGCGGCGTGAATTGCATTTCGACACCGACACCTTACTCAGCGTGGAAGCTTTTTGCGAGCGGCATAACGCGCGGTTACATGAATTACTGCTGGCCGTGTTTGCCAAAGCCTGCTGTGACCATGACCAGCGTAGCGAACTGCTGATAGGGTTACCGGTGACCGGCCGCTACATACCGGAAGTGATCGGTCTGGTGGGCAGCTTCGTATCCATGCTGCCACTGCAATTGCAACTGCGGGTTGGCAATTTCAGTAGCATGGTGCAGGATGTTGCCGAACAGCTGCGTTTGTTTCATGATCATCAGGAACTGAGTTTTGCTGAATGTGTTCAGGGTACGAAGCTTGAAGAGCAGCCATTTCCCGACTTACTGGAGATGAGCTTCGCGTTCCAGGATATCCGTAACCGGCCGCAAAGCCTAGCCAATCTGAAGCTCTCACAAATAGACATGGGCAGACAGCAAACTGAAGTGCCGCTTGAGCTATGGACGCGGGTGCAGCCGGATGGGCTGCTGGTTGTGTTCGACTACGACAGCGGCCAGGTCGACGAGTCAGCCATCAACAATCTTGCCGACGCCGTCACGGAAACAATGAACTCGTTGGACGCCCTGGCAGAACAGACTTCGACCGAGCATACTGTCGAACCGACCGATCCAGAAGCGGCAAAACCATTTTGGAAGCGCCTGTTTCAATGAACGCAATAATAGCAGTGACAGCCAATGATTGAGCCGTTTTTCTTTGGCCCGAGGAATGCTTTCGCAAGCTATCAGCCGGCCAGCGAGCTAACGTCAAGCCGGCTGCTGGTCATTTGCCCGCCGCTGTTTGATGAGTATCGCCGCTGCTATCGTGCGTTGTTTGATCTTGCCAATGCCTGCGCATCGCAAGGCATGCACGTTATCCGACTTGACTACAGCGGCACTGGCGAGGCGCACGGTAATCCTAAAGATTTCACGATCGAAGAATGGATAGACGATATCCACTGTGTTATTGAAGAGGGAATAGCCTTAACCGGGGCGCAGTCGGTGGTGCTCGTCGGTGTGCGTTTCGGTGCAACGCTGGCGGCGCAATGCCAACATGCAGCGATTAAACGCTGCGTGTTTTGGGACCCCGTCGAGAGCGGTAAGACTTACGCGGCGTGGCTGGGAAATATCGACAGCGAGATGAGGGCCAGGCATCGATCCATGGCCAAAATGGCCAATCTAAAGTTCGAGAAAGTTGACTATCAACCCTTTGCGCTCGGCGACTCGCTTGAGGCGGGAATCGCCAGCCTGGATATTAGCCCTTCAAGTTCCAGTAATGAGAGCCAGATCGACGTGGTAACAACTCATAAAAAGATGTTGGAAAACAACACCTATGCACGTTGTGAATTTACCGGCTTCGAGTATGGCTGGCCGCGTTTTCACGAAGGCAACCTGCATCCTAAACCCGTGCTGGAGCGCATCGCTTTAATGGTATTGCAATAATGAAGGAAGAAGCGTTCCGCTTCGGCGCAGGCAACCTTGGACTTGGCATGGTGACCCTGCCAGCGGAGATCACTCGTGCGCCGATTGTAGTCGCGTTAAACGCCGGCCTGACCGCACGGGAGGGGCCGCATCGACTGAACGTTCTTGCTTGTCGCGGTTTAGCGCAAGCCGGCTACATTGCCATTCGCCTCGATCTTGCTGGTAAAGGCGATACGCCGGCGCGCGAGGGGCTGAGCAACCGCGAGTCTGTGGCGCTCGACTGGCAACATATTAAGCAATCTATTATGCAGCGCTACGGCGAGCGCAAACTAGTGCTGATGGGTTTGTGCTCCGGTGCCGACAATGCGATTAAAATCGCAGCTAATGATTCGGACGTTCACGGCCTCATTCTGCTCGACCCAATCTCTCCCAAAGACGCAGGCTTCGCTAAACGCGAGCTATTGAGCAAGCTAAACAACCTGCATAAGTGGATAAATCTGCCGCACGCGTTAGTGACACGCGTGCGTCGCCGACTTGGCCTCGAGCAGGACCCTTATGCGGTGATGGCAAGTCTACGCGACGATCCAACGGCAGAAGATACAGACGCCTGTTTTCGTCATATTGCTGCCTGCGAAGGAAGGGTGCTTGCCGTTTTTACCAGTCAGGCCGCGCCGCACTACAATCAGCAGGGGCAATTTGTCAAAGCACTGAATATTGCCGGCCTGGAAAGTTGCTGTGAGGAAGTTTACTGGCCATTGGTGTTACATATTTACCCGGTGCAAATTCACAGAGACCGCTTGTTGGAAAAAATTATCGATTGGGGCAAAGCTAATCTTGAACACCTACAGCGCGCTGCCTCGGCGTGATAAACGGCCATTGCTTTATCTTTTCTGCCGCAGCCACGTGCCGAGTCGCGTAAATACGAGGTCGCTTTAATGAATCAAAATAGCAAGTCAGTACCACCTAACGATAGCGTCGAACCCGATCAGCGTTTCATAGTGGAGCCGAAGGCAGACACGCGTTTCAGCGCAGAGGCCATCTCACCAATAACGCATAACTTTCACCTGCACCCACTGATGCAGCTGGACAAGCTAAAACAGTTAGCTGATTTTTTAATGGAGCGTAACCAATGCCGCTTTGTTGCGCCCGACATAAAGCAGGACTCGGCGTTCACGCATCATGATAAAGCACCTGATGGCAGCAGCCTGGCCGAGGTGTTTGAGCGCATCCATGAGCCACGTTCGTGGGTGGCCTTATATAATGTAGAAGCCGAACCCGAATATCAGGCTTTTCTCGATGAGGTAGTGGATTCTATCAGGCCGCTTATCGAGCCTACCCAACACGGTATATTTAATATCGGCGGCTTTATCTTTATCTCCGCGCCGCCGTCGGTAACGCCGTTCCATATTGATAGAGAAAATAATTGCTGGCTGCAAATTAAAGGGCAGAAGCGCATCACGGTTTTTGATCACGAAGACGAACAGGTGGTGCCGCGTCAGTCGGTCGAACAATTTATTGTCAATCGTAACCTCGACAGAGTGCGTTTGACAGAAGCCAATGCGGAGCTTGGACAGGAGTTTAACGTGGGTCCAGGGCAGGGGGTGTATTTCCCGGCGACAACCCCGCACATGACGCGAACTACCGATGATTGGGTTCAACAATCAGACGGGATTTCTATCTCCATCGGCGTTGTTTTCTATACCGAACACACGCGCCGGCAGGCACAAATTCACCAATGTAATGCGGTACTGCGGCGTCTGGGTCTTGATCCATCGCCGCCTGGTAGTAGCCCTTTGCTTGACGCTACGAAACGCCATCTGGGCCACTCACTGGCAGTGGTGAAAAAACGCTTCAGGGGTTACAACCCGCCGCCTGGATCATATTAACTTTTACCACCACGTGGTGATTATATGCTGAAGTTTATCAAAAAAAGGATAATAACCCTGTTGGAATTGTTGCCAATGGGCAGAGATATTTACCTCCACCTCGCACGCGAGCGGCTTGGCATCAGTTATCGCGCCGTGTACGCAAGCAGGGAAGAAGCGCTTGCAGCGGCGAACAAAAAAAATAGCGAGTACGACGTGGTCAATCGTAACAAGGCTGGCAACCAGGCGGAGGAAGAAGGCGGCCTGGAGAAGTTACTTCGCCACTACGACTACCCGCTGCTGTTTTGGTTAAGTCAACTGCTGCCGCACAACCCCCAGTTGTTGGAATTGGGTGGCAGCATTGGTCACCTTTATTTTACCTCGAAGAAATATATGCAACATCCTGATGCGCTAAGGTGGACGATTGCCGAACTGCCGGAAGCGGTTAAGCTGGGCAACACAATTGCGCAGCAACGCGATGAAACCCAACTGCGTTTTATTGAAAGCAGCCTCATTGGGTCGGCCGAGCCGGCCGATATATTCGTCACAGCCGGCACGCTGCAGTACATGCAGCAGGACATGAAGGAGCTTCTCGAAGAATTGACCAGCCCGCCAACGCACGTGCTGATTAACTACACTCCCATTCATGCCGACCAAACCGGTTGGACGCTACAAAACCTGGGCGTATGCGAAGTGCCTTATCGTATTTTTTCCAAACAGGCGCTGTACGCTGATATGCAAACGCTCGGCTACACATTAGTGACAGACTGGGAAAGTCAACGAGTGCTTGAAATTCCTTTTCACAGTGAGTTGAACCTGCGGGCCTACTCCGGCTGCCTGTTTAGCCGCTCTTCAATGTAGGGTCGAATTCGTTCGACCAAAAGGGCGTGCTCAGCTTCATCGGTCGAATAAATTCGACCCTACTATGCTTAGGGCTCGTGCCCTTCAGGTGCTAACCTAAACGCTGAAACCCTCTTGTGAAATCGGCATGGTCCGACAACGGTGCCCCGTTGCGGTAAAAATGGCGTTACACACCGCTGGCGCCAATGGCGGCAAGGGCGGCTCACCCAGACCGGTAGGTGGAAAATCGCTGTCAATAAAATGCACCGCCACCTCGGGGGCATGCGCTATGCGTAGCAAAGGATACTGGTCGAAATTGGTTTCCTGCACCCTGCCGTTTTTGTGGTTGATTTGCTGGCCGAGCAGTGCGCTCAAGCCATCTATCACCGCTCCCTGCACCTGGTTCTCCGCGCCGCTTAAATTCACAATAGGGCCCACATCGGCCGCCACGGTGACCGAGTGTACGGTCACTCGTTTGTCTTCGCTGACGCTAACGTCGGCTACTTCGGCGATGTGGCCGGCATAGCTGAAGTAGAACGCCAGGCCCAACCCGCGCCCCTTGGGCATTGGCGAGCCCCAGCCGGCCTTGTCCGCTGCCAGCTGGATTACTCCCCGCGCGCGATCACGATTCAGCACGGAATCGTCTGGTCTTATCTTTCGTTTGGCGGCTTCTATCAAGGATGTCTCTCCCACCAGCTCAAGCAGCACTGCCAAATGATCCCGACCTGCCGCCGCCGCAAGCTCATGAATAAACGACTGCAGCGGGAATGCAAGCACGTTGGCATTCGGCGCGCGCCAGGGACCGCAAGGTGTTTGCCATGGCATTACGGTTTGCGTTAGCCGAAAATTGTCGATGTGCTTTGCGGGAAATACGTCAGCGTCGAGGCTGCCACCGGCAACCGGCTCGTTGTCGTCGTGTGAAAAGGTGATGAAGTGGTTGTGCCAGGCGCTTATCTTACCTTCAGCGGTAACTGCGCCCGCGAGCGAGTGAAAGCCGCCAGGGCGATAGAAGTCATGCTGCATGTCGTCTTCACGGCTCCACTGCAGCTTCACCGGTTTACCCACACGCGCGGCAATGGCAGCCGCTTCGCACATATAGTCATTGTACAGTCGACGGCCAAAACCGCCGCCAACGCGGGTTTGGTGTACTGTGATTTGGCTGGCATCCAATCCCAAGACATTGGCCACATTGCCTATGCCGCGCTGCGGCATTTGTGTTGGCGCCCACAGTTCAACAGTACCGTCTTCGTTTACCCTCGCCGTACAGTTTTGTGGCTCTAGCTGCGCGTGTGCGACAAAGCCATAGCTATAAAAAGCCTCCACTTTTTTGTGAGCCTGGTCGAATTCAGCGTCGACGTTGCCCGTGTCTACCAGGGTTTGCTCGCCGGGTTTTCCTGCAATGCGGCGGGCTTGCGCCAACGCTGCCTGCCAACTGTCGTTGGCTGCTTCGGTGTCATCCCACTCGACTTTTAAACGGCGTTTGGCCTCGAATGCGGCCCAGGTGTTTTCCGCAACAATGGCGATACCCGGCATAAGCTCCTGCGCTATGCCGTTGCCTTCCAAAACGAATGCAGTCAGCACGCCATGCATCTCAATTACCTCTGAGATATTTGAATTTGCCACCTTACCGCCTGCTGCCGGCGCCTTTTGATACACCGCGTACACCAAGCCCGGCAGTTTTTGATCGATGCCAAATAGGGGTTCACCTCGCACCAGCGCCGTATTGTCGACACCCGTCACACGTGTGCCAAGTAGGGTATATTCAGCTTTTTTCTTAAATTTGAGCTTAGTCGGCAGCCGCTGCTGTGCGGCCGCCTCTGCCAGTTCAGTGTAGTGTAATGACTGTTCGCCAAAGTATACGCGGCTCTGTCTGGTGCTCAATTCTGAGCGATCCACCTGCCAATGCGCGGCGGCAGCGTCGAGCAACATGTAACGTGCGGCGGCACCTGCTTCGCGCAGCGCATTCCAGTTTGAGCGAATGGATTGCGACGCCACCGCGTACTGCGGTCCATAGCGCGCCTCGTCGATAGCTGCCTGCACTACTTCAACCTCTTGCCAATTGACGTCCAGCTCTTCAGCAATAATCATGGGCAGAGAGGTTTTCACGCCCTGGCCTATCTCCGGATTTTTGGCGTACAGCTTGATGCCATCCGCTGTAATCTGCAGAAAAGAATTGGGTGCGAAAGTTTGTGTGCCTGCTGCTGCCTGAGTGCGGCTACTGGCCAGCTCTCGGTCGCCGCAGCCAGTGGTGAGACCGAGTATTAAACCGCCGCCCGCCACGCCGGTAAGTTTCAAAAAGCTGCGTCGGTCGAGCTGTTGAATTCGCAAAGACGGATTGGTGTGCACAGTCATGCCAACCCCCTCAGTTTAGCCGCCGCC
>JBBKXJ010000005.1:0-6804 GCA_037969395.1 Pseudomonadales bacterium | reverse complement strand
GGTGGCCATACCCATGTGCTGCTAATACGCTCGTTGGCTATGCGTTCCATCCCGGGCGTTCGCGTAACGCTGGTGTCTGAGAAAACCCTGACGCCTTACTCGGGCATGCTGCCTGGCTTTGTTGCCGGTCACTATTCGCTGGCACAAACCAGCATTGATTTGAACCGACTTTGTCAGCGTGTGGGTGTGCGCTGGATCAAAGCGACAGTGATTGCAGTTGCGCCTGAAGAAAGGCAAGTAGTGCTGGCCGATCAGGCCAGCCTTGGCTTCGATCAATTGTCGATTGATATTGGCTCAACGCCGGATCTAGGTGTTAAAGGGGCGAGAGAATTCGCGACTGGCGTTAAACCCATTGCAAATTTTCAGCAGCGTTGGAATGCGCTATTGGAGCAATCGGTTAGCCACAGCAATGATGCGTCTTCCACAGTTAGCGGCGATTGGGGCGTGATAGGCGCCGGTGCCGGCGGGGTGGAGTTAGTGCTCGCCATGGCTCACCGCCTGCGGAACTGCCCCGATCTGCGCTTCCATCTTATCTATCGTGGGGCGCGGGTGTTGCCGGGTTACCCGGCTGCAGTAGCTGCTATTGTCGAGCGGCGGCTGCGCGACTACGGCGTTACCCGTCACCCGAATTTCTCAGTTACTGAAGTGACCGCACACAGCGTGCTGTGTGCTACTGGTAAACAGGTTGACCTGACCGAAAGCATCTGGTGTACGGGTGCCAGGGGCGCGGCATGGCCGGCGAGTAGTGGCTTGGCAACCACCGAAAAGGGCTTCATCAGCGTCAATCGTTATCTGCAAAGCACGTCGCACCCGTCGATATTTGCTGCGGGTGACATCGCGGAGATGATAGACGATCCGCGTCCCAAGGCGGGCGTATATGCCGTTCGACAGGCCCTACCGCTTGAACAAAATTTGCGTCGCGTATTCGCGGGTCAGCCGCTGCGGGTGGTCAAACTGCAAACGCGATTTTTAAGCTTGCTCTCGCTGGGTGATCGCGAGGCGGTCGCCAGTCGCAATGGTCTGGTCGTTAAAGGTCGTTGGGTGTGGCGCTGGAAGGACTCCATTGATCAAAAATTTATGCGCCAATTCGCTGCACTGCAAGCGTCTATGGACAAGACTAATCGAACCAATCCGTCAGCCGATGACAGCAAGGACTTAATGCACTGTGGTGGCTGCGGCAGTAAACTCGGTCCCGGTCTTTTAATGCATAACCTCAAGCAGGTTGGTGCGGCAAAGGATGCTTTAAAAAAAGGGGAGGGCATTACCATAGCGGCCAATGTCATGGCCGAAGACGCGAGTGTATGGACACCGACAGCGGGTACGCTCAGCGTGCAAAGCATTGACGGCTTCCGCAGTTTTACAGCAGATGAGTACCGCTTCGGCCGAATTTGCGCGAATCATGCGCTCAGTGATATTTACGCCATGGGTGCAACGGTCACTTATGCGCAAGCCTGGATAAACCTTACATTTAGTCATCCCCGCATACAGCAGCGCGATCACCTGAGAATGTTGCAGGGCATCGTCGATGCATTGAGTGAACAGGGGGCCGAGCTTACCGGCGGGCATAGTAGCGAGGGTGCTGAAACTCATCTGGCAATCGTTGCCAATGGTGAGCTGATGCCCGCAGCACAATGGACCAAAGCGGGCGTTCAGCCAGGCGATGTGTTGGTGCTTAGTAAGGGCTTGGGTACCGGGGTTATTCTGGCGGCCGATATGCAGGGGGAAGCTCAAGCGGCTGCGGTCGATGTGGCGTACGCAAGTATGCTGCAAGGCAATGACCGTAGCATGCAGCAACTGCAGGGTTTTAGCCCGCATGCGGTTACCGATGTAACCGGCTTTGGCTTGCTGGGTCATTTGCTGGAGATGCTCGATTCGACTTTCGCACAAGCCGGCACGAAGGTGGGTGCGGTGCTGGATTTGACTGCTATTCCTCTACTGTTTGGGGCGCGTGAACTTGCAACAGCGGGGTGGCGATCCAGTTTATATCCACAACTGAAACCCTATTTAGATCGTTGTTCATTAAGTGGCGGCTTGGAAGGTAGCGTAGAAGGTGGCTTAAATCAGCACAACGCGGACCAAACTGTTCCTGTCGAAATTAATTTGTTGCTGGACCCACAGACCAGTGGCGGCTTGCTGGCCTCCATGACAGAGAGTGAGGCAAAAGCCATGTTGGCAACAGCGACAGATTTTGTCGCGATTGGTCGAATCGAGCTTAGCGCTGGTGACGCGAGTGTGCGGTTTTAGCTGTAACAAGACTTGAGTCAGTGTCACTCATCCTGATGAAAAGTCGACCCGTAGTTCGGCGTTTATTTTTTCGTTACGCAGTATACCGTCACGGCTAACGATGAGGCGATAGTGCTGGATTGTGGATATTGCGTCAGACTTGAAGTCGATGATCAGATGCAGATGGTAGGCGCAACGGCCGTTTGCCTTTTGGTAGCCGCCGGCGTCGGGAATAAAAACGCGGCTTTTGCTATTGTCCATTTTTCTGGCGAAGCGGGTGAGGTCGAAATTGATGATCTGACGAATGCCCTCAATATCACAGCCGGTAAATGCTGCCGCCAGACGCTTGGGATAGAGTTTGCCGCGTCGCCGGTAGAGAATCGTGTGCTCTCCGCAGTAGTCGTTGTCGATGGCGGCCAGGTGGTCATAGTTGCGCAGTTTTAGCAACCACGACGGCAGTTCCCTGGTCGGCACAAAGCCAAAACTCTCGCGCTGCATTCCCAGCGGACGCCGGGTTGTTTGTCCGAAGATGGTTTTCCTGAAATCGAAAAAAAAGCGTTGCCCTCGGGATTGCAGATAGTCTTGCGCCAGCGCTTTAATGCGGTCCTTGAACATATAACTAATGACGAGAATGAGAAAGAAAGTTGTTGACCAGTTATCGTATTTTACGTGGCCGACGAAAGCCGCCGCCGTGGCGACTACCATCGCGATTCCGGCCGCCAGACTGAGCAACAATTCGCGGCCCAGCCGACCTTCGGGCTTGTTGTAGGTGGTAAGAAAAAAAGCGCTTTCGATATAGGTTTGCAAGGAATTGCGCCGGTAGACCAGGGCTTCGTTGTGGTGTGCCTCGTTGGGTACCGACGCGTAACCGCGCTCGACGCGGCAGCTCAGCTCGCGTTGCGCACATGCATGCAGCTTGGCAATCAGTCCTTCACATTCATCCGGGCTGCGGCGCGACAGAGAATGCGCCAGATGACAGCTGGACTCTTCCACCAGCAGGCTCAGGTACTCATCGCATAGCAGGAAAATACGGTACCAGCGGGACTGCTGGCCGGAGTCCGGCAGTGCCGTTTCAAGTTCACGAAATTCACTCAGCAGTTGTGAGCTGGACTGCATAAACTGCTCCGCCGCCTGCAGGCAGGTAGCTGAGCCAGGATCGGACAGGGCTTCTTGCAGTTGCTGATCGATGGCCGTCTTCAGTATGCGGCAAAATGCGCGACTGGCGTTCTCGAAGTTCTGCAACTGGTCGAGTTTTTTACCGGGCTGTGATGCGTCGATACACAGGCGCAGATCCGCCAGCAAACCGCAGCCCTCCGCGACGATGTTCTGCAGCGACTGCTGCCTGGGCAGCAGCTCGGAGTAGGATTGCAGATCCCGATAGAACAGATAGTTTGGGTAGGTTTCGGTATTGATGCCGAGCGTCCGGGGGACAAACAGGTAGGCATCCACCGAATGGGCAAAGGTCTTTTGCTTGTTATCGAGTGGGTAATTGACGTCAAACTCGATTTGCAGCTTTGAACGGCGCTTTAAAGTCAAATTCAGATCGATAACGAATTACTCACTGTTGCTGACCATTTGGCGTACAGTTTATTCGTTACGGCACGCTATGCAAGTACCACCGGCACTCGGTGGTAGCCACCCACCGGCGCGACTTCTCGCTCCGGCGCCTGGTCGGGCACCAGCTCAATGCTGCGCACTGACGTCAGCAGTGCCTGTAAGGCAATCCGCAGCTGCCAGGTGGCCAGCAGTCGACCCGGACAAACGTGCTTGCCGGTGCCGTAGACGACGTTCGCCGCCGCGTTACCCTCGGGATCAAACCGGTTGTTGTCGAACACTGCCTCGTCGCGGTTGGCTGACGTCCAGTTTAACTTGACCCGGGCGCCGCCGGGGATATCCCGGCCGCCGATATGTACGGGGCAGGTGGTGATGCGCCGATTAGAAACAAACGGGTCGTCGAGCCGCAACACCTCATCGATAACCGCTTCCACTTCGCTGTCTGAGGCTGTGCGTAACTGCTCCGCCAGTGCCGGCTGCCGGGCAACGTAAGCAACAAGTACGCCGACACATAGCGCGATGGATCCCAGGTCGCCACCGGTCCAGTTGCGCAGAATTGAAACCAGTTCCTCCTCCGTCAGCGGCTGTCCGGCCACCTGTTCACGGCACAGTCGGGCGGTTACATCGTCGGCGCCATTGCCGGCCGCTGC
Organism: Pseudomonadales bacterium; assembly: GCA_037969395.1. GTDB lineage: Bacteria > Pseudomonadota > Gammaproteobacteria > Pseudomonadales > JAUIET01 > JBBKXJ01. The sequence goes on along the minus strand of JBBKXJ010000005.1, from coordinate 2,377 downwards.
ACGGCGGGGCAGTATGACCGAACGGATGATCGTGTCGAACTGTTCGGCCACGTCTGCCGTCCAGGCATGATCGCCGGAACGCGTCGCAGCGTGGTTCTCGTCCAGCCATTGCAGCAATCGCGGCTCCAACTCTGCCGGCCAACCCAGCCATGCACATTGCGCGCGCACTGCAAACACAGCGCCGATGTCAGCCACGGCATCCACCACAGCCTGCCTCGGCAATTCCGCCACCAGTTGCGCCGCGACACGTTCGAAGACGGGCACGAACGGCGCCAGTGCGACTTGGCTCAAGTGCCGCTCAATGACTTTCCGGTAACGGCTGTGCACGGCGCCGTCCAGCCCGTTGGGCACCTGCAGGTAACGCGACACGCCGCTGCAGAAGCGTTCGTGGTCCAGCGCGGCTGCGACCACATCGGCATGCCTGAGTAACACCCATTCGCCCGCAACGTTTCTGACAACCGGGTGATCGGGTCGCAACTCGTCGGTGTAGGCGCGCAAATCGCGGCCGGCGGCGGACAGGTCATCTGGCATATGGTCAGTCATGTTGGCTCCTTCACAGGCACAGCTATAGTGTGCTAACAGGCTGGCAATCGCACGCCAGTATTTTTCAGAATGTGGGCCTGGCTGATTAACAATGCAACCCCAATCCGCTGCATTGTTGATTTAGATCAGATTTGGATCAATCGGCGCATACAACTGGAAACACAGAGTGAGTTCTGCGTAAGCAAGCTGGCTGCCTAAATAAAGTCAGCCAAAATAGACCATGCGGTAATGACGTGGTTTTTCTCCTATAATTCATACTCTATTGTCGCCAGGAGTTGTTGTTATCAATCGTCTCTCAAATACCTTTCGCCTGCGCGCTCGCTGGCAACGGCTGTGGATGCGTGGTGCCGGCACCAGCATGGCTGGTCGAATGTGCTGTCGCTTAGCCTGTCTGTTTGGCCCGCAGTACAAAGGTCAGGCGCGACTCGCCGGTATTACGGCCAACAGTTTCATCGCGCCGGATGCCGTGCTCGAAAATTGTCAACTGCAGCTTGGTAAAAGCGTTTTTCTGGGGCCCGGTGTGGTCGTCTACGGCAGCGACGCAGCTGCCAGTGTCAGGATTGGCGACAAATCCTGTTTGCACAAAGACACAATCATCGAAACAGGCGCAGGTGGCCGAGTCGAGATAGGGCCAGCTACACATATTCAGCCACGCTGTCAGCTGTCTGCCTACCGGGGTAACATACTAATCGGCAGCGAGGTACAAATCGCACCTGCCTGTGCCTTCTACCCCTACAACCACGGCGTCGCGAAAGATGTATTGATGCGTGACCAGGCGCTGCAAAGCAGTGGCGATATTGTGCTTGAAGACGACGTCTGGCTGGGCTACGGCGTCACCATTCTGGAAAACGTGCGCATCGGCGAGGGTGCTGTAATCGCCGCCGGCTCGGTTGTACGCAGCGATATTCCCGCCTACGCCATCGCCGCCGGCGTGCCGGCGAAAGTTGTTGGCCAACGAAAATAAATTCGAGCATTACCCGTCAGGAAACCATCTTAATGTCGATTGTTGTTAGCGTCGTTACGCCCGTTTATAACGGGCAATCTCATTTGGCAGAGTGTATTGAAAGCGTCATTGCCCAGTCTTTCGGCGACTGGGAATATATTATTCTCGACAATGCCAGCACAGATTCAACTGCGCAAATCGCGCAGCGCTACGCGGCGCAAGACACGCGCATAAAATATCATCGGAATGAGACCACGCTGCCGATTATCGATAACTGGAATACATCGATGCGGCTTATCAGCGTGGACAGCCGCTACTGCAAGGTTATTCACGCCGATGATATTCTAATGCCTGACTGCTTGCAGAAAATGACCGCAGTGGGCGAGCAGCATGCAGGCGTGACACTGATAGGTGCTTATCGAATCGACGGAGTAGGAGTTAATATGGACTCTATTGTTTACCCCGTTGATGTGATTCCCGGCGCTACGCTGGCGAAGGACCGCTTTCTCGGCAAAATTGAAGACCAGTTTGGCTCGCCCAGTTCAGTCATGTACCGCGCTGACAAAGTACGAGAAAAAGCCGATTTTTACGATGCTTCTAATTTTCATGCTGACACCGACGTCTGCATCGAACTGCTGCGCGATGGTGATTATGGCTTCGTGCATCAGGTATTAACCTACACGCGCCGGCATATGGGAGCAGAATCGCCTGCCGCCAGAAAGCTGGGGTCGCACGGTGTCGGCAGAATGGTCACCTTGCAGAAGTTTGGCCATCATTTCCTCACCGACGCAGAATATACGCGCGCGATGAATATGCAGCTGCGCTTTTATTATCGCTTTCTTGCCGCTGACCTAATGCGTTTTAAGGACGCTAAATTTCGTCAGTACCACA
>JBBKXJ010000004.1:0-26574 GCA_037969395.1 Pseudomonadales bacterium | reverse complement strand
TTCTCTGCCGGCCAGTCGGCGAGCAGCGCGCTGATGACGGGGCCCGGCGACACCGACCCGACTCGAATACCGTGCTTGAATACCTGCCGACGCACAGTCTGGACGAAGCAATTTATAGCCCATTTGGATGACGCATAGACTGGCTCCCACGGCGTGGGAAAGTGGCCTGCTAACGAGCTGGTGACCACAATGTCGCCCGTGCCGCGTTCAATCATATGCGGCAGCACACTGTGCACATTTTTCATGACGACATTAACGTTCAGGTTCAGCATTCTGTCGATGGCATCCGGGTCGGCATCGACCAGGTCACCGCCAATATAGAGACCGGCGTTGGCGTGCAGGATATCAAGCTGTCCTGCTTTCTCCAGCACCCGTGGCAGCAGCGTCGCGCAGGCCTTCACATCGAGCAGATCGATGACCAGCGGGATCACCGCATCACCGTGCTTTTCGCAAACTGCCGCTAGCGCCTCCTCGTCACGGTCAACCAGAACCACGCGTGCGCCGGATGCGAGCATCGCCTCAGCGCTGGCCAGCCCGATGCCCGACGCCGCCCCGGTGACAACCGCAACTTTACCTTCTAGTTCGCTTTCCATCATCGCCACTCCCGTTTGAGCATACAAAGCCTAAGCATGAGCCATCGCGCTTGCTTGAGTAAAACCCGGCTGTAGTAAATATTATGACAAAAAAAGCTTGACTTCACTTCCTTATCTGGAGATTATGCTCACACAATGAATAAAAGCCCACTTAAAGGCGATTACATAATCTAAATGCAGATGCTATTTCTTGGTGGGCGACGGTAGTAATTCTTCTCCTGCTCACAGATCAGTCAAACTTAAAACAACCGACGGGGTAACAAAGTGAAATATCAAAACGAAATCAGAAATATTGGTTTGAAACGGAAATCTCAACCGTTGATAAATACTGGTACGTATAGCTCAAAAATCCGCAGAACTTACCGTCACCGTGACAATGATCAACCAGCATCGATATTTGGCAAAGTGGGCGTGCTCGCAGCGGCAGTGATGGCTGCATCAGCATCTGTGACCGTACAAGCTGAAGAATTCCTTGATGGCCGTGCAGAAATTAACTTCGGAGCACTGCAAGGCTTCCAGGTAATTCAAGCGAAAGACGGAGCGTTCCGTCCAGCAGACGAAGAACAGGAAGCAGGTTTTGAACGTCTCAGAGTCAACTTATGGCTGAAGTTTCACATCAACGACTACATCACCACCGATGTCGACATCGCTGAAGAGCCGAATGACTTCGGTAACAACGGCGACCGGGATTTCGCATTCCATCAGGACTTCGCGGGCATTGAGTTTGAGCTGCTTGGCCTTTCCGGCGCGGCGCGCGACAACGCTGACCTAACGCTTCGCATCGGTAATATCGGCGCAGCCCCTTTCCAGTTTAAAGGTTTCCAGGACGGCTCTGACAACCAGGGCAATGCGCTCATTGGTAACGGCATAACGGACTACGCAACCGCGGAAAATGGTGCTCAATTAAGCTACAGCATGTCATCAGAAAGCGGTGCGATTCGCGCTTTTAATATTGTCGGTCATATCACCACGTCAAGTTTTGGTGAAGCCTTCCAGGAAGATCGAGGCTGGAACTACCGACTTGGGGGTTCGCTCGAATTCGCCGGCGGCTTCAAAGCGGGTGTGAATTTTTTCCAGGCTAACCAGGGCGATCAATTAAACTTTGTCGGCGGCATAGCAAGCATGGACGGTGTGACAACCACTAACTATCGCTTTGGTGATGGTGAAAATTATAACTTCTCTGCTGGACCTTCGAGTGAGCGTGATACACATGTTGGCGTTATGCCAGGGCTTGATCAGACGACTATACAGTTGAACCTGGCGTATCAGCCTTCGCCGAATACCAGTCTGATTTTCATGATTGGTGAGTCCTCTGATGATTTCACTTTCGCAGATGCTGCCGGTAACCCGGTCGCTGGCATTACGTACTTCGGCGACGCGGGTGGCGTTGTGGATCCTACTGGAACAACTTTCGACTCAGCTAGTGTAATTGAAGCAGATACGTCGGTAGAGTACTGGGTAGTTGAAGCACAACAGTACCTGGTACCTGAAAAGTTCTATGTAGCCGCTCGTTACGCGGAAGCTGAAAACACCTCAGATCTAATCGATCAGAGTAACAACACTGTCGAGCGTCTTCAAGTAGCAGTAGGTTGGTGGCTCAACGACAAAACGCTGTGGAAGTTCGAGTATGTTGATCAGGATGAAGGCGCTAACTCAGGCGGCCAAATCGGCGAAGGGTTTGACGGCTTCACGTCAGAGTTATCGGTTAAGTTCTAAGTTACCGGTAGTGAGCCCTGTTAGGTTCACTACCGGTTCCCAGCAAGTGCAAACACTAAATCATATATAAAAGAGGTGAATCATGTTAACAAGAATGCTAGTAGGCGTGTGTTCCACGCTCGCCATGTGCGCGGTGGCGTACGCTGAAACGATTACCATCGCCACCGTGAACAACGGCGACATGGTGGTCATGAAGGAACTGAGCGGTGACTTTACCAAGAAAAATCCCGATATCAAGCTCGAGTGGGTCACCCTGGAAGAGAACATTCTCCGCCAGCGCGTCACCACAGACATCGCGGCCAAAGGCGGTCAGTATGACGTCATGACTATCGGCACCTACGAGGTACCGATCTGGGCCAAACAGGGTTGGCTGGTGAAGCTGGACAATTTGGGTAAAGATTATGATGTGGATGACATACTGCCGCCGATTCGCGGCGGGCTAACCATGGATGGCGCGCTCTACGCCGCGCCATTCTACGGCGAAAGCTCGATGGTGATGTACCGCACCGACCTGTTGAAAAAAGCCGACCTGGAAATGCCGAAAGCGCCCACCTGGGAATTTATCGCGAAGGCTGCCAAAGCCATGACCGACAAAAAGAATGGTGTGTACGGAATTTGTCTGCGCGGCAAAGCAGGCTGGGGAGAAAATGTGGCATTGTTGACTGCCATGTCGAACTCTTTCGGGGCTCGTTGGTTCGACGAAAAATGGAACCCGCAGCTTGATAGCAAAGCATGGCAAGCCACGCTGGAATACTATCTCGATCTGATGAACAAATACGGCCCTCCGGGATCATCCTCCAATGGTTTTAATGAAACCCTGGCGCTGTTTCAAAACGGCAAGTGCGGCATGTGGATCGACGCGACAGTGGCGGGCGCTTTCGTAACCAATCCCAAGGATTCGGCAGTGGCAGACAAGGTAGGTTTTGCAATGGCACCTGATAAGGGGCTGGGCAAGCGCGGCAACTGGTTGTGGGCCTGGTCTCTGGCGATTCCCGCCGGCACTGAAAAAGCCGACGCGGCAACAAAGTTCGTTAGCTGGGCGACGTCGAAGGATTATTTGAAGCTGGTTGCGTCGAAGAATGGCTGGGCCAATGTTCCGCCGGGTACTCGCGCATCGCTCTATGAGAATCCGGAATATATGAAAGCGGCGCCGTTTGCACAAATCACTCTGGACTCAATTAACTCTGCTGATCCGAACAACCCGACCGTGGAACCAGTTCCCTATGTTGGCGTGCAGTTCGTAGCGATTCCTGAGTTCCAGAGTATTGGTACGGCGGTAGGCCAGCAGTTCTCGGCGGCCCTGGCTGGCAAGCTCAGTGCTAAGCAGGCCTTGGCTAGTGCGCAGCGGATCGTCATGCGTTCCATGAGGAAAGCGGGTTATCCGAAGAAATAGCAACCTCGCTTAGGGAGGGTCAGCCTGTTCTGGCTGACCCGTTCCGCTCGCAACGACGTATTTATCGGAGCAATTCACAATGGCTACTACCAGTTCCCGAACTCTAGGACGCGCCATGATTACGCCAGCGGTACTGTTGCTGCTGGCTTGGATGATCGTGCCCTTGGCGATGACGATCTATTTTTCGTTCCAGAGTTATAACCTCTTGACTCCCGGCAATGAGGAATTTATCGGCCTGCTAAATTACAAATATTTTCTGACCGATCCTGCTTTTATAGAATCTTTCTTCAATACGCTGCTGCTTGTCGGCGGTGTGCTTTTCATAACGATCGTCGGCGGCATCGGGCTCGCCGTTTTGCTGGACCAGCCGATGTGGGGGCAGGGCATTGTGCGCATTTTGGTACTGGCACCATTTTTCGTGATGCCGACTGTGTCAGCGCTGGTGTGGAAGAATATGTTTATGAACCCGGTAAACGGCCTGTTCGCGCATTTGGCAACGGCACTGGGCCTGCAACCGTATGATTTTCTGGCGCAGGCACCGCTGTTCTCCGTCATTATCATGGTGTCATGGGCATGGCTGCCGTTTGCCGCCCTGATCTTGCTAACGGCGATTCAATCGCTTGACAGGGAGCAGCTCGAGGCAGCCGAGCTTGACGGTGCCGGGTCTATGAGTCGTTTTTATCACATGGTGCTACCACATCTGTCACGGGCTGTCACGGCGGTTATTCTGATCGAAACCATTTTCCTGCTATCTATTTTTGCCGAGATTCTGGTAACGACCAGTGGCGGACCTGGTTATGCGTCAACGAATATCCCTTACCTGATCTATTCGCTGTCACTGCTGGAATTCGATGTGGGAGGCGGCTCCGCCGGCGGTATCGTCGCGGTCATTATTGCCAACATTGTTGCGATCTTCCTGATGCGGATGATCGGCAAAAACCTGGAGAGTTAAGGCCATGAGTTACGCAAAATCCAATCGCAGCAAAGTCGTCTACACCTTTATAGCGTGGACTATCGGCGTGATGATATTCTTCCCGATTCTGTGGACGTTGCTCACGAGCTTTAAAACCGAGGTCGAGGCAATAGCTTCGCCCCCTTCGTTTCTGGTGTTTGACTGGACGCTGGAGAACTATGGCGCCGTGCTAGAGCGGTCAAACTATTGGCGCCATTGTTGGAACTCGGTGGTAATCTCTGTCGGTTCCAGCCTGCTCGGACTGCTGATTGCAGTGCCCGCCGCCTGGTCGATGGCGTTTGTGCCGACCAAGAACACCAAGAATGTACTGATGTGGATGCTGTCCACCAAGATGCTGCCACCGGTCGGCGTGCTGATCCCCCTCTATCTTATCTTTAGAGATACCGGCCTGTTGGATACGCTGACGGGTCTGACCATCATCATGACCCTGATCAACCTGCCGATTATGATCTGGATGCTGTATACCTATTTCAGGGAGATCCCGGTTGAAATCCTTGAAGCCGCACGCATGGACGGGGCTTCGATTTTTGATGAAATCGTACACGTGTTAGCGCCAATAGCCTTGCCCGGTATTGCGTCGACAATGCTGCTGAACATTATCCTCGCCTGGAACGAGGCGTTCTGGACGCTCATTTTAACGGCGGCGAAGGCAGCGCCGTTGACGGCATTTATTGCAAGCTACTCGAGTCCGGAAGGACTGTTCTACGCAAAACTATCCGCCGCTTCGACGATGGCGATCGCGCCGGTCCTGATTTTAGGCTGGTTTAGTCAAAAACAATTGGTGCGCGGTCTGTCGTTTGGCGCCGTCAAGTAGGAGAACGATGATGGGAAGTATTACACTAAAACAAGTAGCAAAACGGTTCGACGAAGTTGAAGTGATTCCGCCGCTCGATTTAGAGATTAACGAAGGCGAATTTGTGGTCTTTGTCGGTCCCTCCGGCTGTGGCAAGTCGACCTTGTTGCGGATCATCGCCGGGCTCGAAGACGTCAGTGATGGCAATATTGAGATCGATGGCGTCGATGCAACGACATCGCCGCCCGCACAACGTGGTTTGGCAATGGTGTTCCAGTCCTATGCGCTGTATCCGCATATGACAGTGCGCAATAACATTGCCTTTCCGTTAAAAAGAGCGAAGCTGCCCCAGGCTGAGATCGATAAAAAAATCGCGGCGGCGGCAACGTCTCTGAATCTTAACGACTACCTTGACCGTAAACCCGGGCAGTTGTCTGGCGGTCAACGCCAGCGTGTTGCCATAGGGCGCGCCATCGTGCGCGAACCGGCGGCATTCCTGTTCGATGAGCCGCTGTCAAATCTGGATGCTTCCCTGCGCGTCAATATGCGGCTTGAGATTTCCGAGCTGCACAAGAAACTTAAAACCACCATGATCTACGTTACCCATGATCAGGTGGAAGCCATGACCCTGGCCGACAAGATTGTGGTATTGAACGCGGGCAGGATAGAACAGGTCGGCTCGCCAATGGAGCTTTATCTAAAGCCGACCAATAAGTTTGTTGCCGGGTTTATTGGCTCGCCAAAGATGAACTTTATCAGTGGTGCGTCGGCAGAAAAATACTCGGCACATACCATCGGCATTCGCCCGGAGCATTTCGAGCTGTCGCAGGAAGGCGGCGAATGGAAGGGTACGGTGGGTGTGGCGGAACATCTTGGGTCGGAGACGTTTCTGCATGTGCATGTCGATGGGCTCGATCCACTGACGGTGCATGCGGCAGGTACCTGCCCACTGCAATATGGCGATCCCGTTTATTTGTCGGCCGACCAGGAAAAAATGCAACGTTTTGGGGAAGACGGCAACACCATTCACTAGGGAACGGTGACGTAATAACAGAAAGTTATTTTGTCCCCATTCCTAAACAGGTAACTGACTATGACGGTTAAATTGTATCGAGCTTCGTCGGGATCGCTCCCGGCAAACGCGTCCGTCCCTGAGTATATCCGCGATGAAATCCAACCGCGGCTGTCCGCCGCATTAGAGGAGTTGCAAATATGACCATTAAGCTAAAAACATCAGCGCTTGGCGAATTGCCGCCGGAGGTCTCCGTACCTACCTACGACCGGCAAAAAGTTACCAGCAGCATCGTGCACATAGGTGTCGGCGGCTTTCACCGCTCCCACCAGGTCGTTTATATCGACGACCTTTGTCAGGATCACGGCGACACCGAGTGGGGATTCTGCGGTGTGGGCCTGCTCGCCCACGACACCGGTATCCGGGACGCACTGCAATCGCAGGACTGTCTCTACACGGTGGTCGAGCGCAGCGCAAGCGGCGACAACGCGCGGGTTATTGGTGCCATTACCGAATTTCTATTCGCGCCAGACGATCCCGAGGCCGTGATAGCGAAAATGGCGGCCGACAGCACCCGTATTGTCTCGCTGACCATCACCGAAGGCGGCTATTTTATCGACCAGGGCACCGGAGAATTCCAGGAAGATCACCCCAGCATCGTCCACGATTTGGCGCATCCTGAGCAGCCGAAAACCGCTTTTGGCTACATGATGGAAGCGCAGGACCGACGCCGTCAACGGGGTGCGAAACCCTTCACCATATTGTCCTGCGATAACGTACAGGGTAATGGTGACGTGGCGCGCAAGGTGGTTTTGCGGTTCGCCGAGCTACGCGATCCCAGTCTGAAAGACTGGCTTGCCGAGCAGGGCGCTTTCCCCAACTGTATGGTGGATAGGATTACGCCGGCGACCACCGACGCCGATCGTGCACTGGTTAAGGAGACTTTCGGCATCGAGGACGCCTGGCCGGTGGTCACCGAGCCATTTCGCCAGTGGGTCATCGAAGACCGTTTCTGCAGCGGCCGCCCGGCCTTCGAAAAAGTCGGCGTGCATATGACGCCGGACGTACACCCTTACGAGACGATGAAGATCCGCCTGTTAAACGCCAGCCACTCGGCGATGGCTTATCTTGGTTACCTGGCGGGTTATAACTACGTCTACGAGATCATGGCCGACCCCCAGTTCCGCAGCTACATCCTAAATCTGATGAACGAGGAGGTGACACCGATACTGGAGCCAGTTGCCGGCGTCGATCTCGCAGAGTACAAAGAGACCCTGATCGAGCGCTTCACTAACCCGACGATTAAGGACCAGGCAACCCGCTTGTGCCTGGACGGTTCCGCCAAGCTGCCGAAATTTATCCTGCCCACGATTCGCGAGCAGCTCGCCCGCGGCGGATCGGTGCGGCTGCTCAGCCTGGCGGTGGCGGGCTGGTGCCGGTTTCTGGCGGGCACCGACGAGCACGGTAAACCCATCGAGATACAGGACCCCATGGCCGATGAGTTGCATCGAGCCGCCAAGGCGGGTGGCAAGGACCCGCTGCCGTTCCTGAGCCTGCGTGAAGTCTTCGGCAGCGACCTGCCAGAGTCGCAGGTATTCGTCGAGCAGGTCGGCGAAGCCCTGCAAAGTCTTTATGACGTAGGCTCCAAGGCGACCGTGGCCAAGTACACTTGATAGCTAGTGCAATCAATTAAGCATAAACACTGGCAATCACACTCAACATACAACTGAGGCATGGCAATGAAAAGACTACTGAAGACCGGATTGGCGACAGCAATCGTGGCAGCTAGCCTGTCGCTGCACGCTGCTGCCGAAACGATAACCATCGCCACCGTCAACAACGGTGACATGATCAGGATGCAGAAGCTCACTGACGACTTCAAGAAGGACAACCCGGGCATCGAACTCAATTGGGTGACGCTGGACGAGAACCAGCTGCGCCAGCGTGTCACCACCGACATTGCGACCAAAGGAGGACAGTTCGACGTAGCAACCATCGGCATGTACGAAGCGCCTATCTGGGCCGAGCGCGGCTGGCTGGCGCCACTCGACGATTTACCGGCGGATTACGACGTCAATGATATCCTGCCGCCGATCCGTGAGGGCCTGTCGTTTGACGGCACGTTGTACGCCGCGCCGTTTTACGGTGAGTCTTCATTCACCATGTACCGCACCGATCTGTTTGAAAAAGCCGGGCTCGAAATGCCCGACGAGCCCACCTGGGATTTCATCAAGGACGCTGCCGGCAAGCTGGCCGACAAGAGTAACGAGGTGTACGGTATTTGCCTGCGTGGTAAGCCGGGTTGGGGGGAGAACATGGCGTTCCTGACCGCCATGGCGAACTCCTACGGCGCGCGCTGGTTCGATATGGACTGGAAACCTCAGCTCGATAGTGACGCCTGGAAGGCGACGCTCACTGACTACGTTGAACTCATGCAAGCAGTTGGTCCGCCAGACGCGTCGGCCAATGGCTACAATGAAAACCTTGCTCTGTTCCAGGCCGGCAAGTGCGCGATATGGATCGATGCGACGGCGGCAGGCCAGTTCGTGACTAATGCGGACTCTACCGTGGCCGATAGCGTCGGCTTCGCGCTGGCGCCGGGTAAGGGCCTGGGTAAGCGTGCCAACTGGCTGTGGGCCTGGTCGCTGGCCGTACCTGCCAGTTCTAACAACGTCGCTGCGGCGAAAAAATTCGTCGCCTGGGCCACATCGAAGCAATACCTGGAGCTGGTCGCCTCGAAAGAAGGCTGGGCCAATGTGCCTCCCGGTACTCGCAGCTCGCTGTACGCTAATGCCGAGTATCAGAAGACACCGTTTGCGAAAGCAGCACTCGCCTCTATCGAGTCAGCCGATCCTAACAAACCGACTGTCGAAGAGGTGCCCTATAGAGGCATTCAGTTTGTCGCGATCCCGGAATTTCAGAGCATCGGTACCGCGGTAGGTCAGCGGTTCGCGGAGGCGCTGGCGGGAAATATTCCGGTCGATGAGGCACTTGATAACGCCGAATGGGTGACTGAAAAAGTCATAGCGCGCACCCGCGTCCTCGAAAAAGACCTATAGCCGCTCGACTGAATGGAGCCGGAGGAGTGAGCGTTGACCGCTTGTTACTTCTACTGAATTGGTACGACCTTAAAAATAGTAATACTGGAGGAGAAAATGACTACTAGCAACTCTGACATGGACCGCACAGTAGCGGCAATGGATGACGAACAACTACCGGTACCGAAGCACCGACTGCACGGACCCGGTCACTTCCTGGGCCTCTATGGTGCCGAACACGTTGCTGCGACCGAGTTCGTTATCGGCGCCGCATTCGTGGCCATGGGCGCGACTATCGGCGACATTCTGATTGGCTTGTTGATTGGTAATACGCTTGCCGCGCTGAGCTTCTGGTTGATCACCGCACGGATTGCGGTCAAAACGCGGCTAAGCCTCTACACCTATCTCGATCAAAACATGGGTGACAAATTTTCGCGCTTCTATAACGGCGCGAATGTGCTTATCTTCGTAGCGATCTCGGCTGCCATGATTACCGTGTCGGCGACTGCGGTGCGGGCGCTGTTTGATATCCCGCCGCAGGTCTATCCGTACCCCACCAACTTATATTTTGCATTGATTGCCGCCTCGGCAAGCGTTATTGCCGTGACGGTGGCATATTATGGCTTCAATGTGGTGGCCGAGTTTGCCACCATTTGCACACCGTGGCTGATGGTGATGTTTACGGCGGGCGGCATGGTGCTGATACCCGCGTTAAACGAAACACTGACCGGCTACACCACCCTGGGAGGGTTCTCTGAGTTCGTGAGTTTAGCCGGAACGACCGTGTTTACCGGCATCAATTCTGACGGGGAACCCGGGATAGGCTTGATAGAGGTGATAGGCTTTGCCTGGGCGGCGAACACCTTCGCGCATTTTGGCCTCATCGACATGGTGCTGCTACGCTACGCGAAGAAACCGATCTATGGCCTGTGTACCGCAACCGGTATGATGTTCGGCCACTACATCGCCTGGATTTCTGCGGCCCTGATGGGGGCGGCGACGGCGTCGATCATGAAATTAAGTATCGCTGTGGTTTCACCTGGGGATGTTGCCTACTACGCGCTTGGCGCCACTGGTTTTGTGATCGTCGTTATCGCGGGATGGACAACGGCCAACCCCAACCTGTATCGCGCGGGTCTCGCGGCTCAAGCGGTATTCCCGAAAATCCCACGCCAAAAAATAACGCTTATGGTCGGGGCCGTGGTGGTGGTCGGCAGCTGTTTCCCTTTCATCTACCGTAGCATCCTGCCCATTCTTGCTTACGCGGGACTTGTGCTTGTAGCCGCCGGCGGCATCGTATTCGCCGAGCAGATTGTCTTTCCGAAGTTGGGGTACAAGACTTACTGGTACCGCCTGTCAGGCGTGAAGGATAATGTTCCGGCACTGATAACCTGGGGGGTCTGCCTGGTGTTCGGCTTTGTACTAAATTTCATCAATATCATGCCGTTCGTGTATCTCTTCCTGCCGACGTGGGTTCTCTCAATCATCCTCTACACTGTGTTGGCGAAGAAAGCCGGCGCTGATAAGAGCTATCCCGAGGCCGAGAAGGAGATGGAGGAGTTTAATGCAAGTGTAGAAAAACATCATGCAAAACTGGCGGCGGAGGAAGGCACTGCGCATGTCAAAGACACTCGAGCCCTAAGCAGGGGGATACGCGCCGTGTGGATGGTGATCGGATTGCTAGTGCCGGCGATTTTGGCATGGCGTGTGCTGTTCAACAGCCCGGATCTTTACGCTTACTACGTCAATCGTGAGATGTTTTATGATCTGACCATCTGGTGCACACTCATCTACTTTGTGTTTGCCTGGTGGGATCTGCAGCGTTCAAAATCGCTACAGAACAAGCCAGAGGCTCCAGTAAGCTCAGGCGAGGAGTCATACGCAAGTTAGAGGCGCATGATCAGCCCGAGCGTCGAGGTAGTGGGACACTACACCACACTCGCGCCGGGCTACTCCGCTGCACTTTTTCGGGAGGGCAAGCTCTTCTCCGTCACGGTCAGGGACATGTTGTTCAGAACACGCTGTACGAATATGACCAGTTGCGATTTCACTGAAACCCATTGATTTAACGGCCCAGGAGGCACAATGAGCATTCAACAAACGCGCCACATCAGCAAGTTGACCAAGGACACTCTGGCTTTGGTGCTGGCGGGCGGCAAGGGCTCGCGCCTGTATGAGCTGACCGACTGGCGGGCCAAACCCTCGGTTCCTTTCGGTGGCAAGTTCCGCATCGTCGACTTTCCGCTGTCCAACTGCGTTAATTCCGGGATACGCCGTATCGGTGTGTTGACGCAATACAAAGCCCATTCGCTAATTCGCCATACCACCCAGGGCTGGAGCGGCTTTCGCAGTGAGCTGGGCGAGTTCGTCGAAGTGCTGCCGGCATCGCAGCGCATGTCTGAAAACTGGTATGCCGGCACGGCAGACGCTGTGTATCAGAATCTTGATATTATTCGGTCGCAGCGCCCCAAGTATGTTCTGGTTCTTTCAGGTGATCATATTTACAAGATGGACTACGGCAACATGTTGGCGTACCACGTCGAAACCGGTGCCGATATGACCGTGTCATGCCTCGAAGTACCCATTGCGGAGGCAGCCGGCGCCTTCGGTGTGATGACTGTGGATGAAAATAATCGGGTGCTGAATTTCGACGAAAAGCCCGCCGCACCAACACCGCTACCGAACAACCCCGAGCTGACGCTGGCGTCGATGGGCAATTATATTTTTAATACCGACTTCCTGTTCGAGCAGCTGGAACGGGATGCTAAGAATGCCGATTCTGACCACGACTTCGGGCATAACATCATTCCATCCATCATCGCCGAAAATAAGGTTTTCAGCTTTCCATTTCGCGACGAAGCTACCGGTGAGCGCGCCTACTGGCGCGACGTTGGCACGCTGGATGCGTTCTGGGAGGCCAATATGGAATTGGTTTCCGTTGAACCACCATTGAATCTATACGATCAGGAATGGCCTATTCTCACGCATCAGGTGCAGCTTGCGCCGGCTAAATTCGTTTTCGACAACGATAAACGCCGCGGCATGGCGGTCGACTCGATGGTCTCCGGCGGCTGTGTTATTTCCGGTGCGCAATTGAAGCGGTCCTTACTATTTTCCGGTGTGGTCGTGCACTCCTATACCACGATAGAAGATACCGTGGTGCTGCCGGAGGTGGATATTGGTCGCAATTGTACCATTCGCAAAGCGATTATTGATCGCGGTTGCCAGATTGCCGAGGGTACGGAGATTGGTGTCGACCCGGAACAGGACAAGGCGCGTGGATTCCGCGTGACCGAGCAGGGCGTGGTATTGGTAACGCCTGACATGTTGGGTCAGGATTTGCATTACTCGAGTTAGCCAACCGACTTTGACCTGGAACAGAAAAGTGAGTGACCTGGAACAGAAAAATGATTGACCTGGCAGGAACACGTTTATGAATATCGTTACCGTCCAGACAACACCTATCGAGGGGCAAAAGCCTGGCACCTCCGGCTTACGCAAGAAAGTTCGAGTCTTCCAACAACCGCATTATCTGGAAAATTTCGTACAGTCTATCTTTGACAGTCTTGCAGGCTTTGAGGGCAAGACGCTGGTAGTGGGCGGGGATGGACGCTATCACAATCAGGAAGCCATTCAGGTTATTCTAAAGATGGCTGCGGCGAATGGCTTCGGGCGTATTCTGGTCGGACAAGAGGGAATATTGTCTACTCCCGCCGTCTCTGCAGTCATCCGCAAGCAGCAGGCGTTCGGTGGTATCGTGCTGTCAGCGAGTCACAATCCCGCCGGGCCAGCGGAAGATTTCGGCATAAAATACAATATCGGCAGCGGCGGTCCGGCGCCGGAGACGATCACGGACGCGATCTACCGGCGCACGCAGGTGATCGACTCGTATCAAATCCTCGATCACAATGATCTTGATTTAGAGAGGATCGGCACGCAGCAGCTCGGCGACGCCAGCGTAGAAATCATCGATTCGGTCAGCGACTACGCCGACCTAATGGAAACCCTGTTTGATTTCGACCGCTTGGCCACTCTGCTGAGTGGCGGCACTTTTCGCTTACGCTTCGACGCCATGAATGCGGTAACGGGCCCCTATGCTCGGGCGATTTTCGTCGACCGTTTGGGTGCACCGGAAGACACCGTAATTCGTGGTACCCCATTAACCGATTTCGGCGGCGACCACCCCGATCCTAATCTGGCCCACGCGCGATTGCTGGTCGATGCGATGAACGCAGATAATGCGCCAGACCTGGGGGCGGCATCGGACGGTGATGGTGACCGCAATATGATTCTCGGCGCCGGATTTTATCTCAACCCCTGTGACAGCCTGGCGCTGCTGGCAGCGAATGCGCAGCTTGTACCTGGCTATAAAGCAGGGTTACAAGGTGTGGCGCGCTCGATGCCTACCAGCAGCGCTGTTGACCGGGTAGCCGAGGCGCTGGGCATTCCCTGTTATGAGACGCCAACCGGCTGGAAATTCTTCGGCACATTACTGGATGCCAACATGATAACGCTGTGTGGCGAAGAAAGCTTCGGCACCGGCTCCAACCACGTGCGTGAAAAAGACGGGTTGTGGGCGGTGCTGTTTTGGTTGAATATTCTAGCCGTTCGGCAACAGTCACTGGAGCAGATATCGCGCGAACATTGGGCTAAATTTGGCCGCACCTGGTTCACACGCCACGATTATGAAGCGATACCCGCACAGGGCGCCGATGCAATGATGGCATCTTTACACGATAGGCTCGCCAAACTACCTGGCAGTACCCAGCACGGCGCACGTATCGTGTCAGCAGATAATTTCAGCTACACCGACCCCGTCGATGGCAGTACAAGTGCCGGCCAGGGCACACGTATTTTTCTCGATGGCGGCGGTGCGCGCATTGTCTACCGACTGTCTGGCACAGGTACCGAGGGGGCGACGCTGCGCATCTATATCGAGCGACATGAGTCCGGCGACAAGCTACGCGAGCAAGATCCGCAGCGTGCTTTGGCACCGCTAATTGCCGTTGCGAATTCAATCGCCGACATTGAAAGTCATACCGGGCGCAACGCGCCAGATGTGATCACTTGACTTCAGCTTGTGCGGTGCAAAACAGTCGCATCGGCGGCAGGTAATCGATGAATACTAAACTTAACATTTTGATGGTAACTGCTGAGAACGACGCGCTGCCTGGAGGGAAGGTCGGAGGAATTGGTGATGTGGTGAGAGACGTCCCGCCCGCGCTGGCAGCGCAGGGATGTCGTGTGCATGTTATCACTCCGGCCTATCGCACGCTCGCCAGGTATGCGGGTGCCAAAAAATCGGCCAGCATCCCGGTGAGCTTCGCTGGCGTGACCGAGCACGTCTCCATTTGTGAGGTTGTTGCCGAGTCCGCCTGCGAGGGGGTGACGCATTGGGTCATTGATCACCCGGCCTTCAGTGCCGGTGGCGATGGGCGGATCTATAGTGACGACGGTCCCGACTCACCGTTTGCGACCGACGCAACCAGGTTTGCCCGTTTTTGTGCTGCTGTTGCCACACTCGTTGAACAGGCACATTTTGGCTCGCTGGATATTATACATTTACACGACTGGCATAGTGCGTTGCTGCTGGTGTTGCGCCACTACCATGAGCACTACCGGTTTCTGCAAAAAATTCGCTGTGTCTACACAATTCATAACCTGGCACTGCAGGGGATACGACCGTTAAGAGATCACGAATCGTCGTTGGATGCGTGGTATCCAGGCATTAACATTGATGCTGCCGTTACTGACCAACGCTGGCCTGACTGTATTAATTTGATGCGGTCTGGTATCAATCTGGCAGATAAGGTGCACGCCGTCTCGCCCACCTACGCGCGCGAAATCTTACAGCCGAGTGCAGTGGACGAGAGAGGCTACTTCGGTGGCGAGGGGCTTGAGACCGACCTCCAGCGCGCCGCTGATCAGGGCCGGCTGGTCGGCATTCTAAATGGCTGTGAATACCCGCAGGAGGCTGCAACCGAAGGCCTGGAGCACTCACAGCTGGCCGCCTTGATGAGCAAGGAACTGTGGCGCTGGATCGGTCGTGAACGGCACGTATCGACCGCGCATTTTGTCGCCGAGAGACGCTTGCGGCGCTTTGCATCGCGCGACAGACCGCTATTGATCACCAGTGTCGGGCGGGTAACCGACCAGAAAATGCGCCTGCTACAGCAACGCCTGCCGGATGGAAAAACGGCGTTAGAGGCGCTGCTGGAATGCCTTGGTCAGAGTGGCAGCTGTGTTTTTCTTGGCAGCGGGGATGAACAGCTTGAGAACTTTTTAACGTCTGTCAGCGCCCAATTCGAAAATTTTATTTTTCTGCGTGGCTACTCTGACAGCATTGCCAACGCGCTGTACCAATCGGGCGATCTGTTTCTGATGCCGAGTTCCTTTGAGCCCTGCGGTATCAGTCAAATGCTTGCAATGCGAGCTGGCCAACCCTGTCTGGTGCACCAGGTGGGCGGCTTGAATGACACTGTACAAGACGGCGAGAACGGTTTGAGTTTCGCGGGCAATACTCCCCTGCGACAGGCTCAAGCGCTATTGCAGGCTTTCGAGTTGGCACTTGATTGCATGCAGAAAAAACCACAGCAGTGGGAGGCTATACGTCAGCAGGCAGCACTGTCTCGCTTCACCTGGCAAAGCAGCATCACGCGATATTTAAGTGAACTGTACCAGTAACGGCGATTAGTATGCCGGGAAATCTACGTCAACATTATCCTCAAAGGCAAACCCGAATATGAAAAAATCTGCCGATCGTTTTCAAACGCTACTGGGCGATGATGATCGCTATCTAATCACCGAGGGTACGCATGAGTCTGCATACAATTGGCTCGGCGCGCATCCCAGGCAAGTTAAGGGAGTGGACGGCGTGCTCTTCGTTGTATGGGCGCCCGCTGCCCGCAGCGTCGCGGTTGTTGCAAGCTTCAACGACTGGGACGGTACCCGAAATGTCATGCACAGGCATCCGGACAACGGCTTGTGGGAGTTATTTGTTGCCGGCGCGGAACAGGGTGACTTGTACAAATACGAAATACACGACGCCAATGGCCATCGACTGCCGCTGAAGGCCGACCCTTATGCGTTCGCCATGCAACATCCCCCTGAGACCGCATCGAAAGTGTGGTCGATGGACAGCTATGCCTGGCAGGATGACGCGTGGACACAACTACGTGAGCAACGCAATGCGCTGGCTGCGCCCATCTCCACCTACGAAGTGCATTTGGGCTCCTGGAAGCGAGTGCCGGACGAAGGCAACCGCTATCTGACCTACCGCGAGTTAGCGGACCAACTGATTCCCTACGCTAAGAATATGGGTTTTACTCATCTGCAATTGATGCCTGTTAGCGAATATCCCTTCGATGGCTCCTGGGGGTACCAACCTATCGGCCTGTTTGCGCCAACCAGCCGCTTCGGCACGCCGGACGACTTTAAATATTTTGTCGATCAATGCCATCAGGCCGAGCTGGCTGTTTTAATAGACTGGGTTCCAGGCCATTTCCCCAGTGATGAACACGGCCTCGGCCGCTTCGACGGTACATGCCTGTATGAGCACGAAGACACGCGCAAGGGCTTTCATCCCGACTGGAATACGCTGATTTACAACTATGGCCGCGACGAAGTTAAGACCTTTTTACTTAGTAACGCCTTATTCTGGATTGATGAATACCATATCGATGGATTGCGGGTAGATGCGGTCGCCTCCATGCTTTATCTCGACTACAGCCGTAAGGAGGGCGAATGGATTCCGAATAAGTATGGCGGGCGCGAAAATCTGGAGGCCGTCGATCTGCTGCGTAGTTTTAATGAGCGTATATACGCTAAATTCCCGGGTGTGACGACCATTGCCGAAGAGTCTACCGCATGGCCAGGGGTGTCTCACCCTACGTACAGTGGCGGGTTGGGCTTTGGCTATAAGTGGAATATGGGTTGGATGAATGACAGCTTGCAGTACATCTCACAAGATCCGATACACCGTCAGTACCACCATCACGAGATAACCTTCGGACTTAACTACGCCTTTAGCGAAAACTTCGTATTGCCACTGAGTCATGATGAGGTAGTACATGGCAAAGGTACGCTGCTAACTCGTATGCCAGGCGATGCATGGCAACGGTTTGCAAACTTGCGCGCCTATCTCGGTTTTATGTGGACTCACCCTGGGAAAAAGCTCCTGTTTATGGGTGGGGAATTTGGCCAGGCGCGCGAATGGAATCATGACATGAGTCTGGACTGGCATCTGCTGGACGAATCTGACCATGAAGGCGTTCAGCATCTGGTAAGAGACTTGAACGAACTCTATCGCAACACACCGGCGCTGCATGAGCTGGACTGCGACGCCGAGGGTTTTGAATGGATAGAAGCCAGCGATTACCTGCAGTCGGTTTACGCCTACTTGCGCAAACCGCGCACAGCAGGACCTGCGGCGGTCGTCATGTGCAACTTTACGCCACAGCCGCGCTTTCAGTATCGCTGCGGCGTTCCGCAATTAGGGGATTATCGCGAGTGCTTTAATAGCGATGCTGAATGCTATGGGGGTTCAAATTGCGGCAATCAGGGCGCAGTCACTGCTGAAGAAGTACCGGCGCAAGGTCGTCCTTATTCGATTGCCGTCACATTGCCGCCATTGGCTACTGTGGTCTTTCAGTTGGCGGAGGGCTAGTAGTACGGGTGCTTGCACTAATTTTCAAAACAGCCTCTTTCGCCCATGAAGCAGCCAAAGATCTGGTTATTGCCCGGCGCAGATGCATGATAGTGATAGCCGCGTACGTCGTCTGTTTCACCACCACATTCATCAAGCCCCTGACCAGGCTGCGGTAAAACCGTTGCCCAGATCAGCGATCATCGTTTCCATCGCGGTCATAGCCTCACCGGAACTCGCCCATTTTCCGTCCCTCAGTATCGTGTCACTTACGAGACTCTGACAGGCTGCACGGTCACCATAAAAGGCCGTTCAGTGTGCCGTGAGAGGGTGCTCGACTCATGCCCATTCGACTGGTGTGCGCGACCTCGTCTCGACCTTACTGTTCCGCCATGCTGCCTTCGATAGACGGGCTATCGGTTGAGGGCGGCTCACCCCAAAACCTTGTGCAAAATTAACGCCTATTGCGCGTAGTTGTTTGATTATGGCTTTATTTTCGGCGTACTCCGCGATCGTTTGTTTGCCCATGAGCTGCCCTATCTCGTTGATGGAGCGGACCATAGCGTGATCGATGGGATCGTCAATCATGTCCTTGACAAACATCCCGTCGATCTTCAGAAAATCCACAGGCAAGTTTTTCAGGTAGGCGAATGAGGATAATCCGCTGCCGAAATCGTCCAACGCAAAGTGACAGCCGTGGGTCTTCAGCGTCGTGATAAACCGCGTGGCATCGTTGAGATTAGCGATGGCTGCGGTCTCGGTGATCTCGAAGCAGATCTTCTCACCTGGAATGCCGGTGGCTTGGAGCTGGCGTAATACGTGTGCCTCGAATAAATGATCGCTCAATGAATGCCCCGAGAGATTGATCGCACACAACTCAAGACTATCGATAACGGCGGGTTGCTCGGCTAACCAGCGGAAGGTGTGTTCGATGACCCAGCGGTCAATGCGCACCGCCAGGTCGTAGCGTTCGGCGGCGGGGACGAAATCACCGGGCAGGATGATGCGGCCGGCCTTGTCGACCAGGCGCAGCAACACTTCAAAGTGCAAGCCGCTTGTCACGTTTGGGTCTAAAGGTCTAATGAGCTGCGTATACAGCTGAAAGCCATCGTCTTCGAGCGCCTGTTGAATGCGCGACACCCATTGCATCTCGCCGTGACGTCGGGCGAGCTCCACGTCGTGCTCGTGGTAAACGCGGATACGATTTCGGCCTGCGTCTTTCGCCACGTAACAGGCGCTGTCGGCGGCTTGCATTAGGGTTTCAGGGCTGCGCAAGTCATCGGTAATCGGCACCACGCCGATGCTGACCCCTATCCGAAAGGGCTTGTCGTCCCAAACAAAACGATACTCATCAACCGCGCAGCGTAAGGCATTCGCCACGCGCTTCGCTTGCTCGAGCCCACAGTGTTCCAGCAACACGCCAAACTCATCACCGCCGAGCCGGCCCAAGGTATCGCGCTCACGAATGTGCCCACGAAACAGATCCGCGATCTGGCCCAGCAATGCATCACCGGCAGCGTGGCCGCAGGTATCGTTGACGATTTTGAACTGGTCGAGGTCCAGGTAGCACAGGGCGTGTTCATTGTGATCGGCGTGGGCGGTTTCCAATACGCGCTCGAGACGCATCTCGAATTCACGTCGATTAACCAAGCCGGTCAACTCGTCATGGGACGCCTGGTGAGACATTTCCCGGTTCAATCGACGCTGCTCAGAGACATCGCTAAAGACAAGCACTGCACCCAGCAGCTCGCCTTGCCGATCGCGAATCGGTGCGGCCGAGTCCTGGATCGCGTATTCATGGCCGTGGCGATTCAGCAGCACCGTGTGACTGGCCAGGCCAACCACAGTGTCTTCGATCAGGCAACGGACGATGGGATCAGCCACCCGATCGCGGGTCTGCTCGTTAACGATGTTAAACACGCTGGTCAGCGGTTGCCCAAGTGCCTCGTCGCGACTCACACCCGTCAGCGCTTCGGCCACGGCGTTGCAGTAGTTGACTCGTCCCTGGGCGTCGGTTGTGATTACGCCGTCGCCGATTGATTCCAGCGTAACCTGAACGCGCTCTTTTTCCTGAAACAGGGCTTCCTCGACTCGGCGGCGCTCGGAAATATCAATCATGGTCGACAGCACGGCGGGTTCATCGTCCCACATAAAGGCTCGTTCCCGTGCTTCGAGCCAGACGACGCCCCCATCTTTACGGACGCCGCGCAGTTCATAATTAGCAAGCGCCTGCGCAGCGCCTCGGTGCGCGGTGCGGTATTGAATCATCCGATCAAGCTCATCGGGGTGATAGAGGGAACTTATCGATTCAGCAGTGACAATCTCAGCCGGGTCTTCGTAACCAAAGATATCTGCAAACGACTGATTAGCGAAAAGCACTCTACCGTCGCGCTCGATGACAATCCCTTGCACAGATCCTTCTACCAAATCCTGGAAATGCTGCTGGCTCTGGCGTAGTTCCTGTTCCGCCTGTTTGCGTTTGCTGACATCACGAATGGCTGCCGCCACGAGCGTGCCGTCGCCGGTATGAATCGAACTGACGCTCACCTCTATCGAAATTTCCTGCCCGGTTTTTGTGACGGCATATAAGTCCAGATCGGCGTTCGTATTCAGGAAGACCTTCGGTATAACGCTAAGCTGCTCTCCATGCTCCAGATGGCCGCCTCGGAAGCATTCCGGCACCAACACTTCGATCGACATGCCGCACAGTTCTTTTTGCGTGTAACCAAATAGTTTGGTCGTCTGAGAGTTGGCGACTTCGACTTTGCCGCCATCGTTGACGATAAGGGTGGCATCCGGTGCCGATTCAAGGAATAAACGCGCTTGCGCGAGGGCTTCTTCCGTTTGTGTGCGCCGGGTGATGTCGAGAATGACGGCGGCATACACCTGTCTGCCGTTAAACATCATGCGTTGTAGGTGTACCTCCACCGGATATTCACTGCCGACCTTACGTCGGTGTACCATCGTAAAGACTATTTTATCCTTGGCGTCGTTGAGCAACGGGCGAGCGAGCAGTGCGAATGTGTCCTCAGTGTGTTCCGCTGAGATATCAATCGGCGTCATCGATTGCAGTTCATCCAGGGTATAGCCAAGATTGCGGCACGCCTCTTCATTGACTTCGATGAAGCGCAAGGTGTCGGCAGCAAAGATGTAAATCTCGTTAAGCGATTGCTCGATAATGCGACCAAATGCTGCGCGCGGGGTTTCTGCCAACTTAGGTCGCGTGATATCGACGTGGGAGACGACGGCCCCACCGAGCGTTCCTTTGAACGGCGACGCCGTCATCAAGAACCAACGTTGTTCGTTGAGCGAATGGCACGGGTACTCAAATTCAAATGTACCGCGCTCACCACTGAGGACGGCGCGAATGCCATCATGGACGACCAGCGCGTCGTTCGCCCAAGGTCCTTTGGCGAACCGGCAGACCTTAAGATAGCTTGTCCCAACCGCGTTCGCCAAAGACTCGGATCCACCATTCTCGCGCGCGAATGTGGACCATGCCTCATTGACTTGAACAATGCTGCCGGCAGCATCCAGCACCGCGATCTGCGACGGTATGGAGTTCAAAACCGCTGTGATATTTTCTCGTTGCACTGTCTATTCCGCTCCAGGTCTTATGTTGGGCCCTGTTTCTTTAATAATGGGAAGCAATGGACGTCTACATCGCAATGATCAAAACTTGGCGTGGCGTTTAATGGGCCAAGGAGGCGCGCGTTCGACCGATCAGGCTTATCGTTTGCGGCGTGGTTCAGAGGTTATGGCCTATCATGCTTCTCGGCTGCGGTGTGGATCACAGTTTAGGTACCGAATGGACTCGAAAAAGCGAAATATTACAATACTTTACGATTGCGATGCCCCTCCTTATGTTTTGCCGGCACTTCGTCGCGCACGAGCGCAGGATCGCAGCTCACGTTTTGTTTTGCGCTGCTCTCCAGAATGCACACGTATCCACCAATTGCTCGCGGCGAGCCAACGAACGGCGGCTCTCAGTAATAATGCGGTCGACTAAATCGTTGGCCTGGATTGAATCGTGACCGACAAAACCTGGGAGCAATGAGTCATTCCAATCTGTGTGAGTCGCGCGGGAAAACAAACTTGGCGAACAGCCGCTACTGGCCGCGACTTGCCTGATTGCAGGCTGGTTTCATATGCTATTCAACGGCAGCTTAGCGAATGGTAAGCTGCTGACCTGAGCTATTTAGAGCGACAGTGTCGCTGCCGCCACCGCTACAGCCTGTTTCAGGGGCAGTCGTAGACTAAGAAGGTCTGGCGGTTATTGACCAGCGCTGTTTTTTTCACCAACACGTTACCACCGATATTGACCGCCTCTTTGCGCGCCATGTTGAACACCTCGGTGGCGGTTTTATTGTCGCTGCGCGAAATAAGCCACTTGTCTCTGGCTTTACCCGTGGCAGTACCGAGCAACTTGCAATCGGCAACATCCGCGTTGCTACGCAGTATTACGGCCTCTGTCTCGGGCCGGAGATTGATCGAGTCGCAAGCGGACATTACCATCAGCAAGGCGGATGTCGTAACAAGCCGCATTAATCTACGCATAGTTCAACCCCAAATTTATCGTCATAAGAAAGCATCACTATAATACCCAATCACGCATTGGCATACAGGCTTTGTCAAATTGAGCGGTGATCGTGCACAATATCGGTATGAACACTCAATCAGAATCCCGTGGTTACCGCTTCTCTCCTCCGATCATAAGTCATGCAGTGTGGATCTATCACCGAATCACTCTCAGTTTTCGAGACATCGAAGACCTGCTCGCATAGCGAGGCGTCACAGTCAGTTGCGAAGCGATTCGATTGTTGTGCCAAAAATTCGGGCCGCACAAAGCCAGCAAACTGCGCACAGGCCAAGGTTGCGTGGATGATACCTCGTTTCTCGATGAAGTCGTGATCATCACCGTCCCACATGAACGGTGGTATGGCTGGCGCGCAGTCGATCACGACAACAATGTCATCGACATTATGGTTCAGATGCGAAAAGACAAAAGAGCTGCCAAACGTTTCTTCCGTAAGGCATTGAAACATCCAGGACAATCGCCGCGGCGGATGATCACCGATAAGCTTACGAGTTACAGTGCTGCAAGACGGGAGATCATGCCCTCCGTCACACCTTGCCAGGATCGCTACACCAATAACCGAGTTGAAGCATCCCGTCAACACACTCGCCAGTACGAGAAACGAATGAGTCGATTCAAATCGCCGGGTCAAGCACAGTGGTTTCTCTCCGTCGAAGTCCGAGTTCACAATCTGTTTCGGATCGGACGTTATCTGCTGCGGGCTATAATAGATTGGGCGCAAAAGGGGCGTTAATTCCGCTTATACTCAGGGATTGCGCGCCGCTTTGGAGAGCTGGGATACACTGTTTATGTGACGGGTCGGACGGTCACGCCAGGTGATGCGAAGGGCTGGGCCTGATGGTTATGCCCACTGCTATTGGTGTGATTGGTTGTATGCTCGGTATTCCGGAGGACGAGGATCGTTCGGAGTGGTTTGAGAGCTTCAAGCCTTTGCTGAAGGACGAAGAAAGCCGCAAGATGTTCTTTTTCCGCCTTCCGGCAGCGATTTCTCCAGATAACTGGCGTCGGCGTCCAGCGCGGGACGCTGATAGTCCGGCCCAGCGGCGCAGCCCGCTAGCAGGGAGGCTATTAGCAGCACCGGCAGCCCTGCAAAACGGCGCATTAGCTGATGCTTATGTGTACTGTTCATGGATGATCCTGGCCTCGTCAATGCGTCTGCTCTGATCAAACATAAGTTCTGCCAGCTGGCAGCCCGTAGGGTGCGCCGTGCGCACGCGGCAGTTGATAGGTTGCAAGTGAGTTTTTTGGTGCGCATGGCACACCCTACTACATACCTGCGCGTTTCCTTCGCGACAGCGAGGCAGAATTTTTGTGCTGAGGGCTCTCATCCGCGCGGCGGCGGCCGGCGCGTGTGCTCGACGCGCTAGGGCAAATGGGCCCGGTATCGCAGGTAAAATTAGCCCGCGAGCTCGCGCTCACCGCCGTCAGCATGAGCACCATGACGGCCCGCCTGTTGGCAGCCGGGCTGATCGAAAAGCAGATAGACGAACGAGAGCTCCACAGCAACGTGCTCACGCTGCCCAAGCGGGGGCAACGCATGCTAAAGGAAATTCACCGGCAATGGCAGCCGCAACCCGCGCGCCAGGGCGATCAGCCAAATCATCCCACTGCTGGACAACTCGGCGCTGACATTCGAGCAGGCGAAAGCGGAAGCCATGCGCCGGGCGTGCTCAATTGTCACCAGGCTGGGTAGCTACCTGCGCATACTTGAAGTCATCGCGTCGCTGGCGCCGCTGCTGGGCCTGTTTGGAACGGTATTGGGAATGATACAGGCGTTTCAGGCGATGGAAGCTGCCGGCAGCCAGGTCAATGCGGCGGTGCTGTCGGGTGGTATCTGGCAGGCCTTGCAAACGACAGCGCTGGGCCCGGCCGTCGCCATTCCGGTCACGCTGGCGCATAGCTGGTTTGAACGGCGGGTGGAGGTGACCGCAGCGACGATGCAGGACCATCTGCAAAGACTGTTCACGCTTTCCGCGCTGCAACATCACACGCAGTTCAACCCGGCACACAAGCAGGCTTCGTGAGTACTGCTCTGTTAGCGCCACGGCGCAAAAGGTCGGTTAGCCTCACGGCACTAATCGATGTTGTATTCATCTTATTGATGTTTTTTATGTTGACCTCTTCGTTCTCAAGACTGAGTTCTATCAACCTGCAGGCACCGGCACCCGGCACCTCGGCAACGGCGAGTGAAGCGCAATTTATTGTGCTGCATGAGGACGGGCAGCTATCGATATATGGCAAACCAAAAACGCAATATCCGACGGTAGCGCTGGCACTGAACGCGCTCGACATGGCTAAACCGTTAGTCGTGGTGCCAGAGTCGGCGGCGAGCGTGCAGGCAGTGGTTAGTGCGATGGAGGCATTGAAAGCCGGCGGTGTGAAACAAATTTCTTTGGCCAGCCCGCTGCAGAAGTCAGTATGAACGCGCCACTTTATCAGCCACAACGCGCGCATAACAACGACGCCAATATGATCCCGATGATTAATATTGTTGTTCTGCTGTTGATTTTTTTCATGCTGGCGGGGCAGATACAGGGATATCAGGCAAAGGATATGCGCTTGCCCGACGCCCTGTCGATAACCAATTCACGCTACAAGGAGTAAACCATGAACCACAAAAAACAACCAACCGCTACCCTCAGCCTGCGTCAACCGCTGCGCTATAGCAGTGTCAGCGCCTTGTCTCTCAGTATTCCGACGCTGTTACTGGGCAGTGGTGCGCTGGCGCAAGAGGAAGAACCTATTGTGCTCGAAACCCTGCAAGTGGAGGAGCGCACGCTGGACACCAACCCCTATGCCGAAGCCGGCGCACCCTACAGGGCCAAGCGTTCCGGCGACCGACGCCGCGTGAAAGACCTGGCCGATACGCCGCAAACTATCACAGTGTTAACGCATACCGAGATACACGACTCAGGCGAAACCGATTTACGCAACGTGTTGGCGGCGCAGCCCGGTATTACCCTCGGCACCGGCGAGAATGGCAACGCCTTCGGTGACCGCTATATTATTCGCGGCCACGAGGCGCGCAGCGATGTGTTCGTTGACGGCCTGCGCGACCCCGGCATGACGATTCGCGAGAGCTTTGCGACCGAGCAAGTAGAGATTACCAAAGGGCCAAGCTCTACCTTTGCCGGCCGGGGCTCTACCGGCGGCGCGGTCAACAGCATCAGCAAACAGGCCAGCACGGAATACAACTTCAACAAACTGGAGGGCAGCGGCGGCATCGTCCATCCCGCTAACGCTTTCTCTAGCTCCTGTTCCAAGTCAGCCACACGCCGCTGCTGCTTCACGCTGTCCACGTACTCCTGGAAAACGATTTGTTGCACCGGATGAGCAAATCGTATGCCTTCCAGCCAACGCCAGTGCGCTTGAGTCCACTTGCTCTTCTTGCTGTCGTATCCATGCCCGTGACGAAGCAAAAACCCATTCAGCCGCTGCCTGCTCTGACGCTCCAGATGCTTCATATCTTCTCGGGCGCGGCTTGAATCTCGCATCGCTTCTTGCGCCTGATCTGGTACCCACACAGCCGTTAACTCACCCGCCCGGTGTAGCCGCGCCAAACCCTCGCTGTCGCGCCGGTTCGTCTTGACACGATCACCCGGCTTCGTAGGAATCAGTGATGGTGCCACCACGGCGCAGTCATGGCCCGACCCGGTAGTTTGCCGGTATATGCCATAGCCGCAGGGACCCGCTTCGTAACAGAACGAGACCACCTCACCGGTAGGACTCACGTCTGTTATTAGCTTGGCGACCGCTGTCGGCGTATTCGCTATTTCGCCGTAATACCGCGGCTTACCTCCCGCTGTATCTGCTAT
>JBBKXJ010000003.1:0-3013 GCA_037969395.1 Pseudomonadales bacterium | reverse complement strand
TAGGCCATGAAACATCAGCATGGGTCGGCAAAGGAAAGAACGCGGTTGGTCGGGTTTCCGACAATATCGGCCTTTATGAGGCAGCCAACCAGGCTATCGAGATAACAAAAAAATATCAGCTGGATAAGCGATTAGAATTGATTGGCCGATCCTGTGAAGATTTATACGGCGGCTCCCGCGGCATCATAAAATCGTATTTCTCGCCAGAAACGCCGGATGAGTTGCTGCGCAATACACGGAAGAAGTTAGCCTATATCTCGGCTTGTATCATGCAGATAAGCCCTGGGGAGGCGGAAAAACTTGCCACACAATTCGGTAAGGTTGTGGCTTCAAAGATTGCTGGTGTTGCCGCAAGTGGCGCATTGCTGTCGTTGGTAAGCACCTTCGGCACAGCGGGAACAGGTACTGCTATCGCCAGTTTGTCGGGTGCCGCGTCAACGAGTGCGACCCTTGCGTGGGTTGGTGGATTACTGGGTGGGGGAATGGCAACCGGCGCAGTACTGACCGGTGGTGTTGGCATCGTTGTCGGATTGGGTGCATACAAGGCGCTGAGCTCGCAGCGCCGTGAATTTGACAATCTCAGTGAAATTGAACAGCGCATTGTCCAGTACTGCTGGATGCTGATCGCTATCATTGATGACTATTCCAAAAAGGAAGACGCGGAATTCAGCGTTGACGACGCTTATACACTGCTAACTGATACGCTCTTGCCGTTACAGTTACTGCTGAAAGATAACAGCGATAGCATTTGTCGAAATCTGGATAGTAAGAATGCTGTCGCCTACCGACAGCATGTACTCAGGGATTTCGGGCCAACAATAATCGATCCGTTCTCAGACTATATCGTTTCAGGTTTTGCCGAAAAGGCATGGCATTACGAGTATGTGATCGGCGGCGTGATGTATGCGCTGATGACGAAAACAGCGGTCGATGGCAGCCTGGAAAGCCAGCTGGTGCTGGCGGCCTTGAGGCGGTCTGACAGCGACCTGGCCAACGCGAGTGAAGCGGAGTTGAGTCGCTATCTTGATAGCTACAATGCGGAGCAATTGAAAGGCATAGCAAACAACGTCAAGGGCATCTATCACGAGCATCTTTGGGTAGAGCAATACAACGCTACCAATGAAGCCACAAGAGCTGAATTGTTCGGCGCAACAAACCACGCCGGCTCGGATGTACAAATTATTCAGATGGATAGTGGTGACGTGGTTGCAGAATATCAGTTAAAAGCAACAGACAATGTTGCGTACGTTAACGAACACATCATTCGGTATCCGCATATTGAAGTCATTGTGACGGATGAGGCCGCTGCGAAAATCGATAGTGTCCGAGCAAGCGGCAACTTTAATGCCGACATGAACGAGACGGTTGAAAGTGACATCGATGCGTTGTCTGGCAATGCGCTTGATGACAGGGTGCTAGAGGGCGTCGGACTGGCGGCGACGATTGCTACAGGTCGAGAGTTGATTGAAATGTTGCAAGGCAGGCGGGAATTTCCTGAAGCGGTCACCGAGGTCGTGAAAAAGGCAGGTACGGCGGGTGCGTCCACTGCGATTGCGGCATATCTATTTAGTTAGTCATGGCGCCTTGCAATCGGCTCTTTATGCCAGGCAGGTAAGGTCATTACGGCGTGCACAAAGCGTGGCAGGACGGCCTGCCACAGCGCTGCTGTAGCGGCATACGCCGCCATTCAATGCATGACTAACCAAATAACCCGGCGCAGCCAGGTGCTGTCCAGGAGGAGTCCTAAGGGACGCAGGAAGCTCCTTGACAGGGCCGCTGCAGAGGGCAGACTCATGTTTGAACTGAATGGCGATAAGGAATGTTGCGTCAGCGTTGGTAACGGCCGCCGGCGGCGGTCACGGCAGGGATGAGCGGCTAGCGACACCGTGGACATCCGCGCAGCCGCTACGCGGCTGGACGCCCACTTTCAAAATAAATGAACGCATTGGCAACCGCAGAGAAAATATAGCGGCACCCAAAAAACTACGAAATTATAAAAAATAATTACTACTATATTAGTCTGTTATATAACTAATCTATAAATTAATTTAATAATATTTTGACACAAGCAGACTATAAGTCAGCCTCGCGACTATAATTTTCCTTTGCTAACATTGGGACAAAACGCGGGTGGCTACAGCCACCCGCGTTGTGCAAATGAGACCGTCCCCTTGCCGACGATAATGATCCAGCACCCTGACGTCGATTAACGCCAGTGCCTGCTGCAACCGTTCAGTAATGGGCGCCTAAAGTCCATCGGTACGAAAAGTCGCTCAAAGGAACTCTGCCAGATTTTTAGCTTACAAGCCCAGCTCGCTATGAGAACCAAGACGAACGAGCTGCAATACCTCATCATTGGGTGTGCGGTAGATCAACACTAAATCGGGCTTGATATAACAATCATCGATGATCCACCCAATCTCCACTCAGTGAGTGATCTCTGTGTTTTTCCGGCAAGGGCTGGTTATTGATCAGCCCTTTCAGTACATCCAGCAAGGTGGTTTCAAGCGTGGCTCGATGGCGGCCTTTCAGTTCTCGCTTGTAATCTCGTTTAAACTGCCCGGTTCGTTCAATCTTCCTCATTCAAATCTTCCAGAAGTGCATCCACACTATCGAAAGATTTCAATTTCCCTCTTCGGGCTTCCTTCATTGCCGCAATGGTTTCGGCATTGGGAATCAGTGGTTCAAAAGGCAGCGCTTTTTCCTTGGCGACACGGGTCAGCATCAACCGGAAGGCGTCTGATACCGTTAGCCCCATGCTGGCAAGCACAACGGTAGCTTCTTCTTTAATGTGCTCATCTATCCGGGCACGAACAACAGCATTTGCAGCCACAATAATTCTCCCATAAGGTGTGTGCTACATTGTAGCCCACAAAGGAAAATTACACAATCTCTCGAGAGGTCCGCACGGTTGTCATATTGATTTATGCCTGAGCTTAACGTCAGGTGATGTTCTTAGGCTGTGTCAGATTAGAGTGGACGTGGTGCCGATCAACGACGACCGTACACGCCC
>JBBKXJ010000002.1:0-8065 GCA_037969395.1 Pseudomonadales bacterium | reverse complement strand
TCGATAACGGCAGCCTGCAGCAGCGTGAGCTGCTGACTATCGAAGACTGCGTCGCACCCGATATGGCGACCGGCGCTGATATTGTTTGCCCCCAGTTTGGTGAAGACGTGGTCGATACTATCGTCACGCTTGCGTCTGCCACGGCAAAACCTATGGAGATCATTGTCGGAAAATCGCCGCTGTTAGCGGTGCTGAAGTGGCAAGGCCCCACCGTTGGCAGCAAGCAGACAGCGGCACGCCCACCCTATCGACCCTACTCTGACGCTCAGTTGCAAACCGGTCGCGAGCGGGTAACAGTGCAGGGGTTGCGGCTGGCACTTCACAACGACAATTTTCCAGCGGCAGCCTCAAACGCCATACTGGTCAGCGCCGACCAGACCGAGTCCGGCCACCCTATCGCCGTGTTCGGCCCGCAAACCGGTTATTTCTCACCGCAACTACTGGTGGAGTTTTCGCAACAAGGCGGTGGCATCAATAATCGCGGCGTGGCGTTTGCCGGCCTGCCGTATGTGATTATTGGTCGTGGCATCGACCACGCCTGGAGCGCCACTTCGGCAGGCGACGATATTATTGATGTGCGTGCACTGCGCCTGTGCGAGTCGAACGGTGCCGCGCCGACACGCGCTTCTACCAGCTACCTCTACAACGGTGTATGCACAGCGATGCTGCAGCGCCGCGATCAATGGACCGCCGAAACCAACGCCACCACACCGATTAGCGCCAATCAAAAAGTCACGCGCAACATACTGCGCGCACCGGATTATGGCCCGGTATTCGCCACCGCCACAGTAGCGGTAGCGCCGATAGCATTGGCGATGCAGCGCTCAACATTTTTTGCCGAATACGATTCGGTGAGTGCCTTCGTGACCACTGGCCGCAACGATGTGGTCGACCCGGATAGCTTCTTCGAGGCTTTTAACCGGCTCACCGGCACGTTTAACTGGTTCTATGTTGACGCCGACAATATCGCCTACTTTAATTCCGGCCTGTTGCCGCTGCGCGCCGCCGGCATTCATCCCGACTTACCGCAGTGGGGTGACGGCGAATTCGATTGGCAGCAAACCGGCACGGGTCGAATTGACCCGACTTTCAGCTTCGCTAACTTCCTGCCGCTGGAAGCGCATCCGCGCGCGGTCAATCCTCCCTCTGGTTACTTCGTCAATTGGAACAACGCAACAGCGCCAGGCTTTTACGCGCATGACTCGCAGCAGGGCTATGGCGCACTGTATCGCTCTTTGCTGCTGGAGCGTCGTTTAAAAGCTTTTCGCGAGCAGCCAGGCACGCCCCTGCTCACCCGTGCTGACACGGTACAAATTATGACTGACGCCGGCACCACTGACCTGCGCGGCCAGGAAATTCTGCCTCAGGTATTTGCCGTACTGGATGAAAGCAGCGATCTCAACGCCTTTGAACAACAGACCCTGCAGCTCTTGCGCGAGTGGATGAACAACGGCCCGTGTGCGCTGGGCAGTATGCGGCGCGACCGCGACGGTCCGGCATTGGATACCGCCGCGTTACGTTACCAGGACCGTGCGGCCGTCGCCTTTATGGACGCCTGGTGGACTAATATGATCGATGCACTGCTACCGCAAATCGTTGCCATTGAGGCTGCCGGCGTGATGATTGGCGGTCGCCACAATGCGCCGGGAGCCGTTGGCTCAGCGTTTCAAAGCGGCTACTACGGTTATATGCGTCGGGTTCTAGACATGACGCTGGGGCAGAGTACTGCGCCCCATAAGCAATTAAAGTGCGCCGGCAGCGAAGCACCGGAAGATTGCCGCGCCGCGTTAGTGGCCAGTCTACAGCTGACGATGGCCCAGCTCGGCACCGATATGCAGCAGTGGGCGACCAATCTGGAGCAGGATGACGCCATCAATCACACCGCCTTCGGGCTGGCTGACCCGGCGAATATTCACTGGCAAAATCGCCCTACCTGGCAGCGGGTAGTGCAGCCGACAGAGGACATACTGCAATAGCAGGATTTGCGGAAAATGCAGGTGAGAACATCGTAAAGTTTGCTGCAAGTCTGTGAAACTCCGACGCGATTCCGCTACTATAGCGCCGCTTAATTGGTAGTATTTGGGGGCCTTTGAGCTGTGAATGAATTTGTAGTAGGCCAGCGCTGGATCAACGACGCGGAATTGCAGCTAGGGCTGGGTACCGTCGTCGACGTGGAACACCGCACGGTCACTATCGTTTTTCTCGCCACTGGAGAGACGCGCACATATGCCAAACAGACGGCACCTTTGTCGCGGGTAAGGTTCAGTCAGGGCGATCAAATTCAAAGCCACAGCGGCGACGGCCTGACCGTTACCCGGGTCGAATCGAAAGACGGTTTATTGCTCTACCACGGTGTCGATGCCAGCGCTGCCGCAGCGACGCTGCCTGAAAGCGAGCTGGATAATTTCATGCAACTCAGCCGCCCGACCGAGCGCCTGTTTGCCGGCCAGATCGACGCCGACAAATGGTTTGAGTTGCGCTACCAAACCTGGCAACAAATCAGTCAACTGAATCACTCCGAGCTACGTGGCCTAAGCGGTGGCCGCACCAGTTTAATTCCGCATCAACTGTATATTGCCCATGAAGTCGCTAACCGCTACGCGCCAAGAGTATTGCTTGCGGACGAAGTAGGCTTGGGAAAAACTATTGAAGCCGGTTTGATATTGCATCATCAGCTGCTCACCGGTCGCGCCCAACGCATATTAATTGTGGTCCCGGAAAGCCTGCTACATCAGTGGCTGGTCGAGATGCTGCGTCGTTTTAACCTGCACTTCAGCCTGTTCGACGCTAGACGCTGCGAGGAAATGCTCAGCACTGACCCCGAGCAAAACCCGTTTCTAACGGAACAGCTGGTGTTGTGCAGCCTGCCCTTCCTGCGCGATCATAAGCAATATTACGCCAGCGCACTGCAAGGCGAATGGGACCTGCTGGTGGTCGACGAAGCCCATCATCTCGCCTGGACACCGCTGCATGCCAGCCGCGAATATGAGCTGATCGCCGCCCTCGCAGAACAAACCACCGGCGCGCTGCTGTTGACGGCAACGCCGGAACAATTGGGAAAGGAAAGTCACTTCGCGCGGCTACGTCTGCTCGACCCCGAGCGCTTCCCGGATTACGAAGCCTTTCTGCATGACGAGGAACGTTACGAACCTATCGCCGATGCGGTGCAAGCGCTGCTGGAACACGGCGCTTTGCATGAGACTAACTGGCACGTGCTGGAAGACACAATTGGCGAGGGCGACAATCGCGAATTGATTAACCGGCTGCAAAGTAATCCCGACGACAAACAGGCACGCCAGGATTTGATCGATCATCTGCTCGACCGACACGGTACCGGCAGAGTGCTGTTTCGCAATACCCGCGCTGCCGTTAAAGGCTTTCCCGGCCGGGCATTAACAGCTTATCCATTGCCTGCACCGGCGGCTTACGACAGTGGCATACTCACCGCGCTGCTGCCAGAACAAGCGTATCGCCAGCGCGATGATTACGCCAAGCCGTGGACACAGGTCGACCCACGCATTGGCTGGCTAATTGAAACCAGCAAAACCATGCGCAATGAGAAGCTGTTAATCATTACCGCAACCGCCGAAACTGCGCTGGATATTGCCGAGGCGCTGCGAGTAAAAACCGGCATACATGCTGCCGTGTTTCATGAGGGCATGACCATTATAGAACGTGATCGCGCTGCAGCTTACTTTGCAGATCTTGAGTTTGGCAGTCCACTGCTTATCTGTTCCGAGATTGGCAGTGAGGGGCGCAACTTTCAGTTTGCCCACCATCTGGCGTTGTTTGACCTACCCCTCAATCCGGACCTGCTGGAGCAGCGCATCGGCCGGCTGGACCGCATCGGTCAAACGCAAACGATTCAAATTCATGTGCCGTATTTGCAAAACAGCGTGCAGGAGATTTTGCTGCGCTGGTATCACGAAGGGCTGGGTGCGTTTGAGCACCCCTGCCCCGCAGGTCACGCCGTGTACGCCGAAGTCGAAGCGCTGCTGCAAGATGTAGTGCATCAAAACAGCGAGGCCGATGAGCTTATCACGCAAACGAAAACGCTGCGCCTTGAACTGAACGAGCAGCTGCATAAAGGCCGTGACCGTTTGCTGGAATATAACTCCTGCCGGCCGGCGCTGGCGGAAGCGTTAACCCAACAGGCGCTGACCGAGGATAGCAACTCTACGCTGGCTGAATATATGGAAGCAGTGTTTGACTGTTTCGGCGCGGCCAGTGAACCACATAGCGAGCAGGCGATTATTGTGCGCCCGGCTGAGAACATGATCGCGCCTTTCCCTTTGTTGCCCGACGAAGGCATGACTCTGACCTACGATCGTAATACGGCGCTGGCGATGGAAGACATCCACTTTCTGACCTGGGAACACGACATGGTTATTGGCGCCATGGAAATGGTGCTAGATAATGAGTTGGGCAATACGGCGGTAACGGCGATCAAACTACCGGGAGTCAAGCCCGGCACACTGCTATTGGAAAGCCTGTTTGTGCTGGAAAGCCCGCAGCGTACCAGCCGCTACCTGCCACCTACCACGGTACGCGTGTTGCTCGACGAAAGTGGTAAAGACCTGGCGGCGATTGTCAGCCACGATGCAATGAAAGCGCTAAAAGCAAAGGTAGACAAGAAAACCTCGGTCAAAGTTGTGCGCGCCCGCGCCGAACAGCTGCAGGATCTGGTGCGCCAAAGCGAAAAGCGGGCGGCCGCGCAGCTCGACGCCATTATGCAGCAGGCCAGCACGCGCTCCACTCATTTGCTAAGCGAGGAAATACACCGCCTCGAAGCGCTGCGGCAAGTTAACCCGAATGTGCGTGACGACGAGATCGATTTTTTCAGCCGCGAATTGCAGGACCTGAATCATATTATCGAATCTCTGCGCTTACGCCTCGACGGGCTGCGTGTGATTGTGGCGACTTAGTACCCCTTCCAGGTGATATTGCCTAATGCAGCGTTAAGCAGGCCGCCCTCTGCAAGGCGCACTGGCGAAGGCATAGGGGGTCTACGTCGAACCAGTGCAACGCAGCAGAGGGCGGCCTGCTTAGCGCCCTTCGGGTCATCCCAAAAGCGGCACATTGCTTCGTTGTTTCCCCTCAACGTAGGCCCACTACGCTTTCGGGAAAACGCCTCGCACTGTACCGCTTTTGGAATGACTGCATTAGGCAATATCACCTGGAAGGGGTACTAGAGCAGTACTCGAATTTCTGCTGCCAGGTTCCATTCCAGCCTAGCGGGAGGATGGCCATCGCGTAGAACCCATTACCCATAGAAGCAACGGTTTCGCCTGGCACCCAACAAGCTGTGAAACGCAAGAATGAGGTCGGGGCGTTTACAGCGTAAACAAGTCTTTTAGTATTACTTCCAGCAATTAAATCTAAGCTTCTTTCGTGCAAGCCCCAAGCTGAACAAACCTGAACCGGCAATATGTTTTTACTGGCTGGTGAGCAAAGGCTTAAGGACCACGTATTAATAAACATAGCGCCATATCTTTGTTATTTATTTTTCAACCCCCTCGCAAAATAAATGTTGCATTCCCAAAAAAAGGGAGTATATAACATGCGATAATTCGCGTGCCGGAGCAACTCGGAAAACGTTGCAAAAGCGCGCTATCGTCAGCAACGGTATGCCTGCATAGGTCTAGTCGTACAAAAAGATACAAGGCCGGCAGAGTTAGGGAGAGAATAAGTGACCGCAACGGTGACTCATCAATTGAGATTTAGGAGGAATCATGCCAACTGTATTGCAGTTTATTGCCCTAGCGTTCCTCGCTACCAGCTTGTCCGCGTTGGCTGAGTCTGGCGCCAGGGACCGACAGTCACACGAGCGGCACCGGACTATCATCGAGTTTTATCCAAACATAGGTCCGACCCGCGTACACAATGGCGATACCGGCGAGGATCTTATCAAGTCGCCGAGTTACGATCTCTATGCCGAAAACGCCATCACCGCCATGTTAGATGGAGAGGGGCATCGCGGCGGAAGTCTTCGTGTCACGCCTACGGCCTTCAACAAAAGGCATAATAACCGCGTCAGCCCTGGCGAGATTATTGCCACGGAATTCAACACCTGGAGGGGAGATCTTGATCCAGACGGCGCATTTACCGCAGAAGCGGGCACGTTTTGGCGTCTCGGTGTGCGGATTAGCAGCAAACGCCCTTTCACACTTGGAGAGGTACGCAAGCTCTATTCCGACTCCCTCGATGCGGACGAGTTCACCCTGGCGGAATCGATTGTCAGCTTTGCAGCCAACCGCGCCGTAGGCATCAACTGGGGCGCCAATGGCAGGCCCGGGGGTGGCGACGATGTGATATATGACAGTGATTTGCACGATGCGGCCACTACGCCGCTGAATGTGTTCGCATGGCTCGGTAATGGCAAGCTGGACTTTATCACTATCGATTTTCTGCATGAGTTCTTCGGCGGCGATGAACAAGCATTCTTCGCCGACTGGCTATTATTCCTGTCCGGCGATTACCCTGGTGGGCCAAACTTCGAAGCGCCGTTATTCTTCAAGTACACCTACGAAGTCGGTCTACCCGGCGCCGTGCGGGCACGCGCGAGCTACACGACCTACGTCTGCGATCCGCCACACCGACACTGGCGCAGACAAAAGCAAAACCGCGAGCAGCAATTAACTATCGCCGACAATTCGACGCCACGCGGAACCAGGCCACGCAAATGTGCGCGGAAATGAACTCAGCCCCCGCGATCCTTCATAGCCGTGAGTGGTTTACGCGCTTTGCGTCCGGGCTGGCCGGCGTGCCGGAATAATTGAACAGCTGTTTGAGGAGCATCAACCATGCCACTGAAATCCACGGATATCCCCCGATAGGGTCAAGGCGCTGAGTTAGACACGTCTTCGGTTGTGTTGCATGCAACGCTCAGACAAACTTTGCGCCTGCGCGGCATAATGATCGGCTACAACGGGCCGAGCACGGCGGCTATGGCTCCCGGCTCCCCCCCACTATCACATTAGCTCCGCCAACCGTAGCGGGATTGCAAAGCACGGCGGCGCGCGCGTTGCTAGCAATGCCAATGCAATCGTCTGGCAATTTCTCCGCTGCATCGCAAATCACCTTTAATTTGCCGCTCGATGATTCACGAACCGGCGCGGGTACATGTTCCGTTAACTGGGGCACACTACTGGCACGCCTGTCAACTGAACGTACCAATGATGGGAACCGCAGCGACGTGGTCTATTACGGTCTACTTCCCGCTGCCATGCCCATCGGTGTACCGGGATGGGGAAACGGTGGACTGGGAGCGGGTTTGGTAGGCGATCCAGCAACCCTATTACAGAGATTGGGTACGGTTATGGTTTTGACCACACCCCTTGTGGCCCGGCAGGAACAGCCGATCCCAAGTACCCGGACTACAAACCGTATCCATCGGCATCGATTGGAGAATATGGCTTCGACATTAGCAACGGCACCATATTTCCGCCGAGGATCACGTCGGTTTACATGTCTTACTGTTTTCCACATTGGATATCGCTTTACCAGCATGGAAGACTGGTAGGCCATCCACGTTTGGATCCAAAGTGGCTCAATGACAATCCGATCTGGGATCACTATATATCGCGAGAGAGATTCACACTGCCCCCCGATATACCCGATCCGTTGCTTGACCCGGACCCGAATCCATGGCGGATTCAGTAGCTGCGCCGTGAACCTGTCATCTCGATTATTGGCCGGGTTATTTCACGCACGCTAGTTGATGTGAGTAGCGTCGCACGCGTAATGGCAGAAGCTACGCTCACGGGACCGGCGGTTGCGTTTGAAGCACGGTTGCTGGATGCAGAAGGGCAACTACTTGCAAGTGCGTCACTACACTAGCTTCGCAAAAATTTTGGGAAGAGAGAAGTGAAGAAACTCATCGTGTTACTAGTCGTTTGTTCCTAACTACCAGCAACAAACACCAGATCAAACCGGTTCGTAATTTTGTCAACGCAATCTTCAACTCTAACGCGAGCCATAAGGCGCTCCTGATTCTGCAAACTTTGGGAAAAGAGGACTGCATCTAGGCCGAGGGGTGGGATTTGTCAACAAATCCGGACTCGCG
>JBBKXJ010000001.1:0-10700 GCA_037969395.1 Pseudomonadales bacterium | reverse complement strand
ACTAATAAACCGGCAATTATGTAACCCAGAATGGAACCAAATCCACACCAACGAGAGATACAAACAATGATGACTGCGGCGCCCAAAAGAATAGTGGCGCTGTGCAACATATCCATACGCTGTTTCCTGTGTTGGTGTAAGCCGTGAAAATCATCAGGTATCAATTCTTATTTCACGGTCGTCGCCGATTTGAACGCAGCCGCTATCGAACAGCTGCTCTTTGTAGATGCCGTCGAGGCAGTCGGCGGCACTATTACCGGTTCATCCAAGAAAAAATACCACAATTTGTATTTGTTTTTGTAGAGTCAACATGTAACGATTGAAAGCAATGAAAGCCAATGAGTGGAGCATAGAAATAGTATACCGCTTGATTCAACAGCAAAGAGACAGCTAGCCTGCCAATAGATCAACATGAAGTAACAGCTCACGCAACTTAACATTTCAACAAATTGCGTAACTTAGTAAAAAATTAGCCCCGGCATACGAGTATCCCAATACGCCTCAACCGAACTGAAGATCGAACCAGTAATTTCGGCATCGGGTAATAATCATAAAGTGACCTCACCGGCTCAGGATTGCTGCATCTAATTGACCATGGTCGAATTTGCAAGCACACAGAACTTCGAGGAGCATAAAATGAAGAATAATGACACTGATTTTTCGAAACTTAGAATAGTGGATATTGGTGCCAGCGGAGGCTTGCAAGACAGATGGCAAGAGTTCGAAGATAATATTGAAGCCATTCTTTTCGAGCCTGACCCGCGAGAAAGCGAGCGACTGCAAGCACAACTGGGTAATCGTTATACCGTACTGAATTCTGCTCTATCGGAACACCCAGGAGAACTTGAATTTCATTTGTACCGAAATCAGAAAGCTTCTTCGGTTTATCTTCCAGATCTCACCTATTTACGCAGATACTATATTGATGGAAGCACAAAAAGCATTGCTGACGATGTATACGGCAATGATAAAACCCTTGATATTAGCAAATTTGACGTAATGAAAACGGTAACTGTTGAGGCAGACACTCTCGACAACCAACTCGCTCAATCAGGAATGCTGGATGTGGACTTTGTCAAATTGGATGTCCAGGGTCACGAATTACCAATCCTCAAGGGCGGCCGAGACACCTTGTCCAATGCGGTTGGAGTCGAAGTAGAGGTCGAGTTTGTACCTTTCTACAAGGGGCAACCGGTTTTTCATGAAGTCGATGCCTATCTAGGCTCCTGCGGATTTGAGCTCTATGATTTAAAACGAACCTTTCGTAATCGGGTGGGACAAAAAGTTTATGGCGACCGAAAGGGACAGCTGCTGTGGGCCGATGCACTATATCTGCGCTCCCCGGAGAAATTGCTGCAGGATACAAACGTTTCCGCGCAGAAGATCATGAGGGCAGCCAAGGTATATCTCGCTTACCACTACTCCGATCTGGCTGCCACCTTGAGAGATCTGGCCCTCTCTGGTGGAAAAATCGACGCGAACGATAAAAAAACGCTAAATTACTGGTTGGCTGAGTTTGAAGTTAAGAACATGAACGCCGCGCCACAATTTCCTGGCAAGCGACGCTTGAATAATTTTTTACTCAAGGTATCAGACTTTCTAACTGATCGCCGGCGCACCGACAAGCAGGAAGATATGACTCTGGGAAACCCGTTTTAAAA
The DNA here is from genome assembly GCA_037969395.1 of Pseudomonadales bacterium. Taxonomy (GTDB): domain Bacteria; phylum Pseudomonadota; class Gammaproteobacteria; order Pseudomonadales; family JAUIET01; genus JBBKXJ01. Next base: position 9,039 of record JBBKXJ010000001.1, on the reverse strand, counting down.
CCCGCTGAAGACGAACCGCACTAGTCGAACACGGTCTGCTGATCATCCACATAGACGTGCTTACTTTATGTTTTTAGTATGGACGCTCATCATCGCTTTCAACCAGTCCGTTGTTTGCTCAGTATTGTGCATGCTGGAAATATCCGGGCAAAATGTATTCCGATCTTTGACGCGAGTGCTAAGTACTCTTTTCTACCAGCATGTGCTCAATATGTGCGATCGCTTTTCTGGGGTTCAGTTTTTTCGGGCAGTAAGACACACAATTACGTATGTTTTTACAACGAAACACACTGAATGGATCGTCGAGCCCGTCCAGACGCTCCGCTGTTGCGCGGTCGCGTGAATCAATCAAAAAACGATAGGCGTTGAGCAGCCCGGCAGGGCCAATGTACTTATCGGGATTCCACCACCAGGACGGGCAGGCGCTGGAGCAACACGCGCACAGAATACACTCATACAGCCCGTCAAGTTTCGCGCGCTCCTCCGGCGACTGCAGACGTTCCATACCTGAAGTGGGTTCATCGTTAATCAGATAGGGTTTGATTTTACGATATTGCTGGTTGAAGAGTGACATATCCACCACCAGGTCGCGTATTACCGGCATGCCCGGCAAGGGCCGCAATATCAGCGTATCGCGTGGCCGTGCGCGAGCAAGTCGTTGCCCTGAGGGTAGCTTGCCGCCCTGTAGTACGGTAGATACATGGGTGATACATGCCAACCCATTTGCGCCATTGATATTCATACCATCAGAACCACACACGCCCTCTCTGCAACTGCGTCGATAGGTCAGCGTCGGATCTTCGGTTTTTAGTTGTTCTAATACATCCAGCACCATAAGATCCTTACCGGGCGGCAGGTGAAACTCGTAGTCCTGCATCCGCGGTTCGTCGTCGGTATCGGGAAGGTAGCGGTAAATGCTGACTTTCATCGTTTTATGCCTCCAGGCAATGTATAAACAACGCGTCGACAACGGCTTCTGTTGTATCGCAACTCGCTAGCCATAGCGATACGGAGTTTCCCGCAGGTGACTGCGGCCAATACGTAGCGGGCTCAATTCAGCGTTCGAGATACTGTATCTTGTCTTTTACCTCGGCCCATTCCTCGGCATCGGCTGGTGGATCCTTCATTTCGGAGATATTAGGCCACACTTCGGCAAGCTCTGTGTTCAGCTCCAAAAACACCTTCTGCTCCTCTGGCAGTTCTTCTTCAGCGTAAATGGCATCCACCGGGCATTCCGGTTCGCATAAAGCGCAATCAATGCATTCATCGGGATGAATAACCAAAAAATTTGGGCCTTCGTAAAAACAGTCGACCGGGCACACTTCGACGCAATCGGTGTATTTGCATTTAATGCAGCTTTCAGTAACCACGAATGTCATTGCTTCGCACACCTCCCAGGAAATTCGCCACCGCCTGCTAGGTCGCAGCGGTGAACCCTGCTAAAAATCCTGATGTAATAGCACATAAGATGTATAGTTTATACATCTTATGTGGCGGTTACAATGCTGTTGCTTGTTGTATTGCCATGGTGGCGGGTTTTGGCGCTTGCTATCTCGTATTACGGCTCCGCTCCGGGATCAGGTCATGTATGACCTTTGTAAAAATAATTGCTTTTATATAGTTTCGAAATAGTGCGACTTGCTTGCCCGGCCCCGGCATTGCAGGCGACGTGATCACCTGCTTAAAACTACGCCAGATTACTGGTTCCGCAGCCACGTTGATTCTTATTATCGCCTTAAAAAATCATATAGCTGCGCAAGTAGAGCCAATGAAGACTTAACTCTAATGGCACTTAAATAAGCGGCTAGACCGGCCTGAACAGAGTGAAAATTTCCGGGACACGCCGTGAATCCATCCCTGGAGGCTCTATCCCTAGCGTCCCTGCTAGGGAAGGTCCCGAAAATTCTCCCTCTATTCAGGCCTCTGCAGCTCCGATTGGCCTTATTTAAGTGCCATTCGACTTAACTCCTTTTAGCCAGTGGCACATAATCACGTTGCTTATAGCCAGTGTAAAGCTGCCGTGGCCGGCCGATACGGTACTCATTGCTCACCATTTCGCTCCAGTTGGCAATCCAACCGACGGTGCGTCCGGTGGCGAATATGACGGTAAACATATTCGTTGGAATTCCCAAAGCCTTGAGGATAATGCCGGAATAGAAATCGACGTTAGGGTACAATTTTCTGTCGATAAAATACTGATCTTCCAGCGCTATTGTTTCCAGCCGCCGTGCAATGCGCAGCAGCGGATCGTTCTCCAGACCTTTCACTGCCAACACCTCGTCGGCGCTTTCGCGCAACACCTTGGCGCGAGGATCAAAGTTCTTGTAAACGCGATGACCAAACCCCATCAACCGGAATGGATCATCTTTATCTTTTGCGCGGGCAATATACTCGTCGATATGACTTTCATCGCCAATTTCCTCGAGCATACTCAAAACCGCTTCATTAGCGCCGCCATGCGCCGGCCCCCATAACGCGGCGATACCCGCGGCAATGCAGGCAAAGGGATTGGCACCGGATGAGCCAGTTAACCGCACCGCGCTGGTTGACGCGTTTTGTTCGTGGTCGGCGTGCAGCAGGAAGATACGGTCCATGGCTTTACTGAGCACGGGATCGATATTGATCTTCTCACACGGGTTGCTAAACATCATGTACAAAAAGTTTTCCGCGTACGCAAGATTGTTGTCCGGATACATAAACGGCTGGCCCATGGAATACTTGTAGCTCATGGCGGCCAGCGTTGGCATCTTCGCAATCAACCGGAACGCTGCTACGCGGCGGTGCTGTTCATCACGAATATTCAGTGAGTCATGGTAGAACGCGGACAGCGCGCCGACCACGCCGCACATAATTGCCATCGGATGCGCGTCACGGCGAAAGCCCTGAAAAAATATGCGTAGTTGCTCATGTACCATGGTGTGGTTGGTGACTGTGCCGGCAAATTCTTCATACTGTATTTTGTCGGGTAACTCACCGTTGAGCAAAAGATAGCAGGTTTCGAGGTAATTCGAATGTTCCGCTAACTGCTCAATGGGATAACCGCGATGCAATAACTGGCCTTTGTCGCCATCAATATAAGTTATCTCGGAAGTACAGGCTGCGGTCGAGACGAAGCCCGGATCGTAGGTAAAAAGATTATGGCTGCTGAGTTCGGAAACATCGACAACATCGGGCCCCAGGGTTCCCGAATAAACAGGCAGCGACAGGTCTTCGTGTCCGTCCAGCTGCAACTTCGCGTTGGCATTTGTCATATCGGTATTCTCCCAAAAGTTGTTTAAAAATGGGTAGCGACTGGAAACAGATAACACCTTAGTCGCGCTGCAGCTGTTTGCCGCTGCAATGTATCATCATCCTGACAGGATTGGCCGCGTACTGCCAGGTTGCAACAATATCCCCGGCTGCCGAATTACTCAACAGTTGCTGCACTAGGAGCCTGCGGCGCTGGCGTCTTCGGTAAAAATACCGCATATTTTGTGCTCATATTTTCCCGTACGCCCTCTTCCGCTTAAGAGTAAACCTTTGCAGCCTGGAATGACTGAAAAAAGTTAATGGCGATAGGCATACCGTACACGTGTTAACCAGATCGCTCTAATCTATGCAATATCCAGGTGCGGTAGCCCACCGCAATCATCGTTGAATTATCGATCTTGTTTGGGTACGCGCACTTAATTCACGACTAAAGTCGCTCCTACAAAGACCGTATAATCGCTTATGGAGACCGAATATGCTGTTGGACTTTAGTCGCGAACATTTTGCGTGCGCGCGTTTTTTGTCAAAGACAAGAATTAGCACTCCAGCAACTTAAGGATTTGGCGTAGATTGACCTGTTCCGTGGCAACGCGAACTACCGGTTCAGCCGCAGACGGCAGCTGCTGCCGGATTAGTTGCCAGTGCAGAACTTGCAGGTTCGCCTCCGAGGCATCCACCCCCTCTTCTGTGCGCTGTGCAATGCGCCTCTCAAGCAGGGCTTGGGGCGCAGTGAAATGCAACGTCACGCAAGCAGAACCTGCACTTTCCGCCGCCGCATAAAATAGTTGGCGCTGCCACAGTTCGAGGTTGGTGCAATCCACAATCACGTTTTCGCCGAGCTTGAGGAGTTGAGTAGCGAGCTCTGCAAGTTTTGTATAAACAGCCTCCGTTTGCGACGCTGCGTACAACCCCGTTTGCAGCGGTGACTGACTGTCTGCGCCAGTCGCCAGACCATGCAAATGCTTGCGCATCACGTCGGAGCGCAGCCGCAGCGCCGCCAGTTCGGGTGCCAGCTGTGCGGCCCAGTATGATTTACCGGAACCGGAAACACCGCAGCTTACGATCAGTCTGCCGGCGGGGCGGCGTTGCTGTGTAGCGGCCCATTGCACATAGCGCTGCAGCTGTTCCAGCGTCTGCTGCTCAAACCTCTGTTCAAGTTGCAGCGCGGTCACCTTGGCGCGCACCATAGCCCGATAGCGCGCATACAGCGGCAGCAAGGTGAGCCCGTCATAGTCACCCGAAACGTCAAGATAACCATCGATAAAGTCGTAACCCAGATCTTCCCTGCCGCGCACGCAGCAGTCCATAAATAAAAACGCCGCATCGCAACAAACGTCAATGGTGCGCAGCGATAGATCAAACTCCAGGCAATCGAAAGCGCGCAGGCCGTGCTCGGTAAGCACCAGATTTTGCAGGTGCAGGTCGCCGTGACATTCGCGAGTAAACCCCTGTTGGTGGCGTCGCAACAACGTTTGTTTCGCCGCCGCAATATCCTCTGTGGCGGCGCGTTGCAGGAGTTCAATTTTCGGTTGCAGCGACGCGGCGCGTGCAAGCTCGCGCAGCGCGGTAAAGTTATCGATTATCGGTGTAGCGACATCGATCGGCGCGTCGATGCGAGCAAGCCCGGCATGCTGCTCGGCCAGCGTGTGACCAAATTGCCTGAGTTCGTGCCGGGTTAGTTGCCCCGCCTGCAAGCGATGGTCTGCCTGCGCCGCTTGGTCGAACTGCAGCATTTGTACCGCGAAATCGACTATCTCGGCAGCGTCGTCGCTGTCCGGGGATGCAATCAGCAGCTCATCGCTGGCCGTATTAACGATGGCTACCACGCCAACGTACAGCTCCGGTGCAAATGCCCGGTTACAGCGTAACTCCTCTTCACAAAAATATTTGCGGCGCTGCAAAGTACTGAAGTCAACGAAGCCGAAATTAACCGGCTTCTTTACCTTGTAAGCATATAGGCCGGTGAGAAACACCCAGGAGAGATGCGTTTCGATCAGCTCGACTGTATCGACAGCATGCGGATATGCCTGCGCGCGCAGCAACATATTTGGTAAACCGGACATTATTTCGGTGCTTCACCAGCGCTAATAGCAGCTAGCAAGGCAGCTAACACCCCTACAGCCTGACGGGCGTTAGAAAATCATCCGCCTTTACTACCAGTACGTCGCAGCGCAGCTGGTCCAGCATATGCTCTGCCGTGCTGCCGAGCACAAGCCGCTGCATGCGGCCGCGCGCTACCGAACCCATCAGCACCAGTTGAGCTGAAAGCTTGTTGACCAGTTCCAGCAGAAAGGTATAGTCGCGACCGGCAGCGAGATGCACGTTAGCAACGTCAACGCTGGTAAATTTCTGCAACACCTGATTCATTCGATCTTGCTGCAATTTCCTGAACGCCGCTGCAGCCTTTGCCCCCATCTGCGAGTCGATCGACGGCGCCATCCAGTTCGCCACGTGTAGCTTTGCATCCAGGTTTTGCTGCAGCTCGGCGGCAACGGCTAAAATATCCTCGTTCAGGTATTCGGGTGTCTCGTTAGCTGACATGGGGTCGATCGCCGCAATAAAATTGGGGTGCTCGGCTATTTCATCCAGTTTGACAAACCATATCGGCGCCGGACACTCGCGTATCAACTGCCAGTCACTGTTGGTGAATAAGGTACGGCGAAGTTTACTCTGGTACTCAGTCGCTTTTAGCACCAGATCGGTACCGCTGCGAATAGACTTACGCGTGACTTCATCGTGCAGGGGTTTGCCCCATTGCACATCGGTATCGATTTCAAGGCCATCTTTTCGATGCGGCGCAGCGAGTTCTTCAAGCCAGTTTGCTCTTGTTGCCATTAGCGTTGCCCGCGCTTTTCGCTGCACAGTTTTGTTCAGCAAGGGGCCGTTCGCCAGGGCAGGATCGTAGTCACAAACGAATAATTCAAGTTGTGCGTTAAAGCGCTGCGCCAGCCATATACCGCGTTGCATGGCTCGCTGATGAGAGGCCTCCGGGTCCATTACCACGAGAATATGATCGATGTTAAACATTGCGTTCTCCGCCTGGCGGTTGATGAACTGCTGTACAGCCGCCCTTAAAAATTCCGCCGCATGGCGTAAGGTGCTAACGCTGCACACCGGTGAGCGTATCTCGCAGAACACAGCAGTGGCTATGCGGAATTTCCCGCAGCGCACTGTGGTAACCACGTAGAGTACGCCACTCGGAGTGTGATTAAGGGCTCGCGCCCTAAGTCGCCGCAACCTCGGCAGCAATAGCACGCAAGCGCTGCAACGCCGGATCGAACAGGTCGCCGTCGTGCTCCAGTGGGTAAACAAGATATGCCGGCAAGGTAAACACAGGCGCATCGCTGGCTATATGCAAACGGCCTGCCGCCATGTGCTTGTTTACCAGGCGACGTGGAAAGAACCCTGAACCGCCGTGCTCAAGAATATGCTGTAATCCCAGCCAGCCGATGTTTGCCGTCAGTGCCGGCCCGGTAAAATCAGGAAAGCTTGCGTTGTGGCGCGCCATAAATTCCGGTCCCCAGTCGATGTATACATAGGTCGCGCACATTGGCGTGCTGTTGTCCGTGGCGGTGGTGCTCACCAGAATTAATTGTTCCTCGAGTAAGGGTTCAACTTTAAGGCCGGGCCGGCTCTGTGGAGTGTACATAACCGCGATGTCGATGCGTCCCTCGACGAGGCCCAGCATCAGCTCCTCCTCCAGTCCGACTTCGGCTCGAATGGCGAGGTCGGGCGCGGCCGCGCGCATCAATGGCAACCACCGCAGCAGCAGTTCCTCCCATATGCCGAATCGACCACCGATAGTCAGTGAGGCGCGATAGCCACGCGGTACGCCAACGGCCTGCCGCGCCTGCTCTACGGTGCGCATCAGGTTTACGGCGTGTTTCTGGAATTGGCGGCCAGGGGGAGTCAGCACGGTGCCCGCCTTATTGCGGACGAACAGACGGCAGCCGAGTTGCTGCTCCAGCGATTGAATTCGTGTGCTAACAGTAGACTGAGTGACAAATAGTCGCTCGGCAGCCTTAACAAAATTACCGGCTGCAACGACGGTTAGAAAGGTGCGGGCCAGCTCGGTGTCCATCGCAAGTCCTCGGCAATCATATCGAATCAATCGATATCATGTTGCTGTTACCAGAACGTTGCAATAGTTTTGCGTAAACCTGTCGCTATGCCGTGTGACAAACTGCATCAGGTTTGTGAGAGTGTGCAATACGTATACACGTCGGCAGCGACTGAATTGACGCGTCGCTGTTTGCTGCTGTGAACGTCACTCAGGAGTGGGAACCAAATAACTTGAACGTTATTGCGCCGCTTTTTTTTCTCTTAAGGGGTCGTTCGTCTTCGGAGCGCGGTAACAGGCGCATAGTCGAACTGTGTAACTGGCACGGCACCAAAAGTAGGCCCTTGAGGGGACGAAGAAGGCGGGCGAAAAGACAGGCAAGAACGTCAAGTTATTTCGTGACCGTTTCTTAGGTGAGCACTATCACCGCGGCAGCAAGAAAACCAACAATCACCATATAGCTCAATATCATGAAGCCCATTTTCTTCAGCGTGGCACGGTCGTCGTCAATATGTTCCATGACATCCTCCTTTAGAATGCAGTAATCACTGTGTAATCATGACCATACGCCAGCATTTGTTATTTGAAAAGCGACATAATTCTATGGTTTATATCTATTATTACGATAGATTTGGCGGCAGATGCAGGGTGACGCAGGGTCGAAGAAATACGCTGGTGATTGTAAAGAGCTGGCGTTAGAACACCTTACGGCAACCCGCCGCTGAGTGAGCGCCGGCTCAATCGTGATCAGCCACGTTCGCCTCGCCAGTCGAGGTTGCAGCTATGAAGGTGCTGGTCTGGTTCAGCGTTGCCAGCGTGCGTCGCGCAGAGTCCATGATTGTGTCGATACGTTGTTGCGCAGTCGGTACGCTATCAAGCTGGCCCGCCACCTGGCCGGCAAATAAAGCCAAAGCTTCCAAATCACCCGTGGTAGTACGCAGCGGCGAGTCTGTGCTGGTGCGCAACAGCGGGCGGTTATGGTCAAACGCAATTGCGGCGGGCTCAGTAGCGGCGGTAATGTCTACTTCTGAGTTTTCTGCCGCCTGCGTGACGCTATTGCGCAACACCCGCACTGGCGAATGTGGCGGCCAGTTGAGCGCAAAGATTTCGATATGCACAGTGTCTACTGCGCTGGCATCGATAATTCGCTGCTTGTGATAGTCGTGGGCGAACGACTCCCGGTAGCGAGAAACGCCGTGCCGCAATGAATTCCCGCTGCGCCCAGCGCCCATGCAGCGACCAACGACTCGCCCGATGCAAAGCCGCCGGCGGCGACCCCAGGCACGTCAACTGCCTGCACCAGCTGCGGCAATAAAACCAGCGACGTCACGTCGCCGTGCACGTGACCGCCTGCTTCAAAACCTTGCGCTATGACGATATCGGCGCCGGCTTGCTCCACCGCCTGCGCCGACGCCACAGAACCCACCTGATGCAGCACCAACAAGCCATGAGCTTTAATCTGCTTAACGATTATGGCGTGCACATCCCAAAACAAGGTCACGCTGTGCACCTGTTTGGCAAAACATACCGCCAGCTGCTCATCCAGCAGCGTTGGGTCGGTGGCGGCAGGAATGATGTTGACACTGAAGGGCTGGTCGGTACCTTCACGCACTGCATCGATCTGTGCCGAGATCAGCTCGGGCGCTTCGCGCACCATACCCAGACTGCCGTAGGCGCCGCCTAATGCAACGGCGGCCACCAGTTCGGCCCGCGCAACGCCGCCCATGCCC